>JAEUTF010000033.1 GCA_016788185.1 Bacteroidia bacterium
TGTTTGTCCCTTGATATGCGAAAGGAAGCCTCTACTTTAGCAGCAGTAAAGGGTTTTTGTTGTTCAAACAGTAATTGTTTTGGCTTTTCTGTGTCGACCAGGTCCCGCTCCGGCGGGACTTTGTCGTTTTTAGTCGGATCCAACAAGAAATGTATAGGTCTGATTTCGAATAAATTAGATTTCACACCTTGATTTAAATTTATCTGAATTATTTTCCTTGGCTCCGCTGAATTCGGTAAAAATACAGGCACTAGCTATTGTATTTCAGCGATTTGCAATAACACCAAAAGTTGAAATCCGGATATTTTACCCGGCCTTCCCCTTCCCTGCCCTCCTCCACTTGTCCCTTGATCTGCCCTGCCCGCCCCTGTACTTTTGACTCCTGTAAGGGTTTTGTTGTTCCGGCCGCGTGAAACCGGTCGAACGGTGAAAGGGCCTCCGGAAGGGGCCCTTCACTTTTATACACCTTCCTATCTTGCAGCTCCGTTCAACGATGCTCCACCACGACCTGAAAAGCTTCCTGGATGAAAAAGCCGAGGCCTTTAACCGTCCTTTTTTCATTGAAAAAGACCCCATTTCCATACCCCATCGTTTCAGCCAGAAGGAAGACCGCGAAATCAGCGGGTTTCTGACCGCCTTGCTGGCCTGGGGTCAAAGACCGGTTATCCTCCGGAACAGCCTCGAAATGATGCGCCGGATGGATCAGGCCCCTTTTGATTTTATTCTTCACCATCGCAGCAGCGAACGCCGGCAATTTGCCGATTTTGTTCACCGCACCTTTAATGGAGAAGATGCCATCTACCTCCTGAAATCACTTCAGCAGGTTTATAGGGAAAAAGGGGGCCTTGAAAACATTTTCAGCCTCCATATGAAGGAACACAAAGACCTTGGACAGGCGATATCAGCGGCCCGGAGCACCCTGCTTTCCTTTCAGGCGCCCGCAAGAACATCCAAACATATTGCCGATCCCCTACGGAATTCCTCTGCCAAACGTATCTGCATGTTTTTGCGCTGGATGGTAAGAAAAGATAGAAACGGGGTTGATTTCGGTATCTGGAAAGGTATTCAGCCGAAAGATTTATACTGCCCGCTTGACCTGCATTCCGGCAGAATGGCACGCAGCCTGGGCCTTTTACAGCGAAAACAGGATGACTGGAAGGCCGTAACTGAACTCACCCTAGCTCTCCGGAGACTCGACGCAATGGATCCGGTGAAATACGATTTTGCTCTCTACGGGCTGGGTGTTTTTGAGGGATTCCGCTAGCCGTGGGTGGTGCGATCGGCACATGACCCGAAAAGGTACCACCTACCCGAAAAAACCTGGGCAATGGTCCGATGTGCTATTTTCCGAACTGGGTATTGATTTCCTCATCGGAAGGAAACACAATGACGTGATCACCGGCCTTCCGGACCCAATAGAGGTATTTCCCGGTTCCTTTACAGGCATAGGCAACGATGGAATCGTTCGGCTGCATGTTGAGCCGTGAAAATGTTTTCCATCGCCGGTCCGTTTCCTGAGCAGCTACCTTCACATCAAGGGGTTCCTTGCATTCATTTCTGAAATAGGCCCTGTAACTTTTAGAATAATCCTGGCACTGACTACAGGGCTTTGACCATTCGCTGCGGTACTTGACCAGGCATCGGTTGATATCTTCCTCGCTTTTCGCAATACTGATCACACACAGCATGATGGTAAAAGCCAGCAGCGTTCCCAGGGAATAAGTTAGCGCACGTTTCATTTGCAATGGTTGTTTTTTAGTATGATTTTAGCTTCTGCATTTCCCAGTTGCCGGGACCTGTTCCAGTCCTCGCAGGCTCCTTCCATATCCCCCAATCCCTTTTTTGCAAAGCCTCTGTTGTTAAAAGCTTCCTGATTTTCCGGGTCCAGCTGGATGGCTTTGTTGAAGTCCTCTATGCCCTTTTCAAATTCCTTTAAGCGGTTATAGGCCCCGCCACGAGATATATAGGCGTTGGTATGTCCGGGAGCAAATTGAATCACATGTTCATAGTCGAGCATCTCTCCCTCAAAATCTCCGGTCATGGCTTTCATGAATCCGCGTTTGATCCAGGCATCATAATTTGTGGTGTCGGCGGCAATCGAGAGATCAAAGGATTTCAGGGCTTCTTTTACTTTTCCCTGGCCGAAAAACTGAAGCCCTTTGTTAAAGGCCGCATCTGATTTTTTCCTGTCCTGCCCCTGCAGGCTGATCGGCAATACCAGCAAGCATGCCAGACTATTCAAAAGTAACAGCTTCCTTATATCCATGTTCGGAGGTGGTTCGTATTAAGTGATCGAATGCCTTTCGCAGCGCGTGAAAGGTCTTGCTGTCGCTTACCGGTATGCTCAGGCGGCCATAGGTTCTTTTAACTTTCTGAACGGTCAGCACGCGTAAAACGCAATCCGGCTGATCCCTCATGCAGGGTATGCAAAGCAATCCTTCTTCTTCTTCGTAGGTAATGGCCAGGTCAAGATCGGGGGTTTGTACTTTATCTTCCCGGATCACCTTACCCTGATCGTTATAGAAGGTGACAAATAATGTGCCGGCTTTCATCTCCATTCTGGCTTTCTCTCCCAGGATGGAATTGATGTATTCGACTGTTTCCTGCTTTCCCGGCGACTGACTGTAAGAAACCAGCGAAAATAGACTCATTCCCGCTAACAGGCATAGTAGCTTGCCGTTCAGGAGTTGATGCATAAGTGGGTTCCGGATCATTGGATTCAAATTTCTGCTTTCTACTCCAAAATGCCACAAAATGTTGCTCTGAAAAGTAATGTTTTGGGGCGACCAACCAACGATTGCCTCATGTTATACCTCATGCCACTCTTTAAAAGGCTGAAGTTTCGGCTTTTGCCAGTCTTACTCCTGCTCTCAGGCACTTTGTCTGCACAACAGAATTTCCTCGAAGTTCCGGTAAAACTGGAAATTGAAAAGGGAGATATGTCTGAAGTCGTGATCAAGGTTAAAAAGGACGGGAAAGACGCCTTTACCCAAAACGGTGCCAGTAAATTGCGCTTCAAACTGGATTTTAACCGAAAATATACCCTCATCTTCAGCAAACCCGGCTACATCAGTAAAACCATTGAAGTGAATACCAAAGCACCTTCCGCCCGGATTGCGAGCGGCTTTGAACCCTATAAAATCGGGGTGAAGCTGTTTCAGCAAAACCAGGAAAACATGGTGATTTACAACCAGCCGGTTGCGCAAATCAAATACGATCAGAATCTCGACGAATTCAATTTTGATACGGACTATTCAAAGTCCATTCTCTCGGCTATCAATCGGGATGAGAGTGAACCCGAAGCTAAAGCCGATACAGCAGTTCAGCCTGTGAAGGATGTGGCAAGCACACAGGAAGTTCAGAAAAGCAACCCGGAACCAGGTAAAGCAGAAAGCAAACCTCCCGTCGCAGAAAAGATACAAACGACTTTAGCAACTACCCCTTCGGTAAAAGACCAGGCAGAAAAAGCCAGCACGCAGGCGGCCATTGAATCACCTCCTGCCGCTCCGCCGGTGCCGGCCGCAGATTTGCCCCCCGGAAATCCTCCCGGCACAGGCAACGAAATCCCTCCTGCTGCTCAGGCTGCCGGCGGCGATAATGCACCCCCTGTCGGGCAGGTAGCCGGAGGCGGTGAACAACCTGCATCGGGCAATGTTTCCGAGGGAGATGATCACAAACCGGTGGCTGCAAAAATGGATGGTGCGGACAGTCCGCTAAAATCCGGAAGATTCAGCAGCGGGGATGAAAGACAGGCGCCTCAGGTGAACTACAACACGGCTGCAGAACCTGCACCGGAGGGACCAGTTTTTAAAGAGAGTGAACATGTGACCCGGGAAGATATTGTGGAAAGAAACAGGGTGATCACCAAAATAAAAATTACCAAAAACGGAGTGGTGACCGAATACCGGCGCGTGAACTACAGTTGGGGTGGACTTTACTTTTTCAAAAACAATACCCTGTCGATTCCTGAAAACCTCTTTGTTCAATGGACGGGTGTGAATAACTAAACCAGAACCCTCTCGTTTCCGTAGCTTTCCCTTCCTGATCAAAAAGGAATCAGGCAACGTGCAGTTTTATGCATTCGCAATTGCCGATGCTCCTGGATCAGGTCCTGCGACCAACCAAATCAATTTCGCAAGCTCTTTTTATGGCTGAATTCTGTATTCCTTTTGCTACAGATTACCCATAAAAACATGACGCTGGTCAAAAATCAGGGGTTGGAAGGCCAGCCGGCAGCGTAGCTTTATTCTGCAAAAAAGCAGAAGCCATGTTGATGTACGAATTTTGTGCGGGCCATTTTGTACCGCATACAGAAGAACAAAAATCCTTGCTGTCGGAATTTAAAAATTTCCGGTCTAAAGCAGGGCAACCACACCGCTTCAGTATCCTGCGCCGGCTGGTCCGGACACGGCCATTCACCCGCAGCGTTTATCCTCCCGATTGGCGGGTAGACTGAGCCTGCCTTTTCAAAGTCCCTGGTGAATCTCATCCGGCTGTACAGCCCAATAAAAAAGCCGGCTGATGGCCGGCTTCTTTACTTGATCAGGAATAAATTACTTGTCGATTGAGATCAGTTCCACTTCAAAAACCAGGACGCTGTTCGGACCGATTTTTCCTCCCGCGCCGCGCTCACCGTAGGCCAGGTTAGAAGGAAGGAAAAGTTTCCACTTGGAACCAACGCTCATCATCTGAAGGGCTTCTGTCCAACCCGGTATTACACCACTCACGGGGAAACTGGCGGGCTGACCGCGTTCAACGGAACTATCGAACACCGTACCGTCGATCAGGGTGCCGTGGTAATGGGTGGTTACTTTGTCGTTCAGTGTTGGTTTTGCGCCGGTACCTTCTTTCAAAACAATGTACTGCATGCCGCTGGCCGTGGTTTTCACGCCTTCTTTGGATTTGTTGGCATCCAGAAATGCCTGACCTTTTTTCAGGTTGTCATCACCTTTTGCTTTTTCTTTTTCTGCCATGTATCCCTGGATGATGCGATCGGCATCTTCCTGTTTCATTGTTGCCTTACCTTCAAAAACTTCCTTCAACGCCTGTGACATGATCTCCACTTTTACGGAGTCGAAGCCACTGTTCTTAAGGTTATTTCCGATGGCTACGCCAAGTCCGTAGCTGACTGAATCGATCGTACTGCTCATTTTAATTTCGTTTTTTTTGTTTTGTGCATTGCACGAGGCAACCATAAAGGCCGCTGCCAAAACCGGTAATAAGCTTTTCTTGAAGTTCATTGATTTAAATGTTGGAGGGGCGAAGGTACAAAAAGGAAGCACTTCCGAAATAAGTTTTCCATGAAGTCCGTATGAAAGCAGTACCCCTCCCTGCTTTTTCAAACACCGGTCTGAATATCTTTGGAACAATGAATTTTAAACTCTGCTCCGATTTCGAGCCAACGGGGGATCAGCCGGATGCTATTGAACAGCTAACCAATGGTTTAAAGGAAGGCGAAATTGCTCAAACCTTGCTGGGAGTGACAGGATCCGGAAAGACCTTCACCATAGCCAATGTGATCAAGAACATTCAGCGTCCAACCCTGGTACTGAGCCATAACAAGACCCTGGCCGCTCAGCTGTATGGAGAATTCAAGCAGTTTTTTCCGGAAAACGCCGTCGAGTACTTTGTTTCCTACTACGATTATTACCAGCCGGAAGCCTATTTACCGACCACCAACACCTACATCGAAAAGGATCTGTCGATCAACGAGGAAATAGAGAAACTGCGCCTGAGCACCACCACCTCTCTGCTTTCAGGCCGCCGGGATATCATTGTCGTTTCTTCCGTTTCCTGCATTTACGGCATGGGCAACCCGGCGGACTTCGCCGAGAACATCATCCGCATTCAAGTTGGACTTAAGATAAGCAGGAACGCTTTCCTGCACCGCCTCGTAAGCAGTCTTTACTCCAGAGCCGGAGCGGAATTCAAACGCGGGACCTTCCGTGTACAGGGAGATACCGTGGATGTTTTTCCAGCCTATATGGATCTCGCGTACCGGATCAGTTTTTTTGGCGATGAAATGGAAGAGCTGTCCACTATCGAGCCTTCTACCGGAAAGAAATACGAGAAACATGAACACCTGGCCATCTTCCCGGCCAACATCTTTGTCACCAGTGCATCGCGGCAGCAAAACGCGATTTATGAAATACAGGAAGACATGGTGAAGCAGGTGGAGTATTTCAGGTCGACCGGACGCTCGCTGGAAGCCAAGCGCCTCGAAGACCGTGTGACCTTTGACCTGGAGATGATCCGTGAACTGGGCTATTGCTCGGGCATCGAGAATTACTCGCGCTACTTCGACGGCAGAACCACCGGACAACGTCCGTTCTGCCTCCTGGATTATTTTCCGGACGATTTTCTGATGGTCATCGACGAAAGCCATGTCACTGTTCCGCAGATCCGTGCCATGTACGGAGGAGACCGGTCCCGCAAAGTCAACCTGGTGGAGTACGGCTTCAGACTGCCGGCTGCCATTGATAACCGGCCGCTGAAGTTTGAAGAATTTGAAACCCTGGTTTCCCAGACGATCTACGTCAGCGCTACCCCGGCCGACTATGAACTACAGAAGAGTGAAGGAGTGATTGTGGAACAGGTGATCCGACCGACCGGACTGCTGGATCCACCGATTGAGGTCCGGCCGGTTGGCAACCAGGTGGACGACCTGCTGGAAGAAATTGAAAAAGTGATTCAGCGTGACGAGCGCGTTCTGGTGACCACCTTGACCAAACGCATGGCGGAGGAACTGGCCAAGTACATGACGAAGCTGGATATCCGTTGCCGTTATATTCACTCTGAGGTGGAAACACTCGAACGTGTGGAAATCCTGAAGGACCTCCGGCTTGGGAAGTTCGATGTGCTGATCGGTATCAACCTCCTGCGGGAAGGTCTGGATCTGCCGGAGGTGAGCCTGGTGGCGGTCCTGGATGCCGACAAGGAAGGCTTCCTTCGCTCCCACCGATCGCTCACCCAGACCGCCGGACGGGCGGCGAGAAACCTGAATGGCAGGGTGATCATGTACGCGGATACCATTACGGAAAGCATGCAGAAGACCATCGATGAAACCAACAGAAGAAGGAATAAACAAATCGCCTACAACGAAGCGCACGGGCTGACACCACAGGCCCTGCAGAAATCGAAATCCGGCCTGTTCGGCCACCTGGAAGGAAAAAGCGGGGGAATCAGCAAGGCTTACATCGAAAAAAACGAAACGGGCATTGCGGCGGATCCTGTTGTTCAGTTCATGAACAAAGAACAGCTGGACAAAGCGATTCAAACGGCCCGGAAGAACATGGAAAAGGCCGCCCGTGAACTTGACTTCATGGATGCGGCCAAGCACCGTGATGAATTGTTCAGCCTTGAAAAATTGCAAAAGGAAAAATACGGAGCCTGATCCATGGATGCGGTACAACTGATTATCACCATCTGCCTCTACATCGTTTCCATAGTCATCTCGCTCCTGCTGGGGATGACGTCCAGGCGATTCAATCCGGAGTCGATACGGCTGCCCGTGGCTTTTCACCTGATTTTACTTTTCCTGGCCCTGGTATTTGCCCTGATCTTTCAGGGACATGCCATCAGCCAATACATGATTCTTTTCAGCATCTGCAGCGGGCTATCCCTTTCAGGCTGGGCACTTCGGAACACGTATCTGAAACGGCCTCTGAAAATCTACTTCGGCCTCTTCCTTTTCACCGTTCCCCTGTTCCTATGGTCGCCGTCCCTGCTTTTTTACAGCATCAGCGGGAATTACGGACATTACAGACCGGAACAGGAGTTCAGGCTCCAGTCAAATTACTTTCTGGTTGAACAGCAGAGCATGCTCCATACCGGCATGGAACCGGTGAAATACAAAGTCATCCGGAAATACGGAATCTATAATAAAACCCTGGCCCGCGATCTCGATTTCAGAAAAAGACTGGTCGCGGTTGAACTGGTTAGGTTAAGCGAGGATACCCTGGTGCTGGAAGGCCGGCTCGAAACAGGTCAGTCCAGCCGACTGGGTGTAAAGCCGGGGATGAAAAAAAACAAAATCACCCGAAAGCCGGTGAACAGCTGAAGGCACGTGAATACCGGGTGAACGACCTTGACAATTCCTTCTGAATCACTTAATATTGTAAAATACAGTTTCCGAATATGAAAAAAAATCTTCTGTTGGCCCTTCTGCTGTTTGTCTCCGGACTGATCAGCGCACAAACCCATAGCACTGAAATCTGGTTGCTGGATATTACCCGGAAAGACGGCAAAACCGTGGCGGCCAATCCGTACCAGATGACCCAAAACGAACACTATGACAATCAACCCTGCTTCTCCAAAGACGGGCAGTTTTTATATTATGCCAGTATGCCCGATACCCTCCAGAGTGACATCTATGAATTTCATATCAGGAAGAAGCTGATACGGCAGATTTCCAACACCCCTGAAAGTGAATATCAGCCTCAACCGATTCCATTTTCAAAAGGGAAGTTATCGGTTGTACGGGTGGAATTGGAGAAGACACAGAAATTTTACGAAATGAGTCTTGACGGTTCTGCTTTTGAATTGCTCATGCCGAATGAAGATTCCGTGGCCTACTACAGCTGGATGAACGACACCACGGTGGGCGCTTTCATGCTCAACGGCAAAGGCGGCTACCTGCAGCAATTTGACATGATCCCGCAACAGGCCATCATTCTGATGGAAGGTGGTTTTGGCCGTTGCCTGGCTACCATCCCCGGAACGAATCTCCTCACCTATGTGCAAAAAGGTTCTGACGGAAAGAACACCCTGATGAAATACGACATGAGCAATGAAGAACGCATGCCCGTACTCGAATTTCCCGCAGGCGTGGAAGACTACTGCTGGGGACCGGAGGAGATCGTTTATTGCGGCGACAAAGGCGTGCTGTATATGTACGACACGAAGGATGAAAATGCGAAATGGGTGAACATCGGGGATTTCAGCAAGAGCATCGGGGATTTTTACCGTCTTGCCATTTCTCCTCTCGGTGATAAGATAGCGGTCGTTTCCTTTAAAGGAGAAAAACCCTGAGTTTTCCGTCAGATACCGGGACCAGGCAGTCTTCCCCTTCCGGAAAAGTCCGGTACGCGCACCTCCTTACATTTCACAGCACTTGCCAGACCAACCACGCGACTATCTGATCATCGGCCAGGGATTGGCCGGCAGTTTACTGGCCTGGTTTTTCCTGCAGGCCGGAAAGAAAATCGTGATCATCGATCCTCAGGAAGAAAAGACCTGCAGCAGGGTTGCTGCGGGACTCATTCATCCGGTTACCGGGAGGCGAATTGTAAAAACCTGGAATGCGGATCTGTTCATACCCTTTGCGCGTAAAACCTATACCCTCATCGAGGACAAACTGGGCGAACGATTTTTTGAAGACTACCCGGTGCTGGAATTGTATAACGATGCGGGTCACCGAAATGACTGGACCGGCCGTAGTGCCGATCAGGGGATGGATCGGTATATTCAAGATGAATGCAGCGCTACGGAGGTGCCGGACGGGCTGCAGGCTCCGCTGGGAGGACGCTGGGTGGTAAACGGCGGCTGGCTGGATACGGGCAGATTTCTGGATGCCCTGCGTAAATACCTCGACGGAGAAGGGGTGCTGATCCAGGACCGTCTGCTTTATGATGATCTGGAATTCGGAAACAATTGTGTACGGTGGAAGAACCAGGTGGCCGATAAAATCATCGACTGCAGCGGTGCCGATGCGATTTTTCAGGAAAAATTCAGGTCGCTCCCCTTTAATCCCTGCAAAGGAGAGGTGATTCGGTTCCGGGCCGAAGGACTACCCCGCGACCTGGTTGTGCACGGAGCAGTTAAGATTATACCCATCGGAGGCAACGATTATATTGCCGGGGCTACTTATGATTTTAACCACATCAATTCCCATTGCACCCCGGAGGGCCTTGAAAAAATTGAGTTGGCCCTGCAAAAAATGATTTCTGTCCCCTACTTCATTTTAGCTCACGATGCCGCCATACGACCCTCCACCAGCGACAGACGCCCCTTGCTCGGACCAATTGATCGCGATGGACTCTTTCACGTTTTCAACGGGCTGGGGTCAAAAGGCGCCTTGCTCGGGCCATGGATGGCGAATTATTATTCGGATTGTCTGATCAGGAACCAGGAGATCTTTCCAGAACTGCAAGCCCTCCGAATGGCAAAATAAACAAGGTATCGCCCGCTTATAAATAGACGGCGTTCTACTTCTTCAACTTTTCAAGTAAAAATTTACCGGTGATGGAGTTCTTTTCTTTAACCAATTCTTCGGGTGTTCCTTCAAAAACCACGAGCCCGCCTTCGTTACCGCCCTCCGGTCCCATGTCAACAATCCAGTCGGCGCATTTAATGACTTCGAGGTTGTGCTCGATGACAATGAGGGTATTTCCATTTTTCACCAGGGCCTCAAAGGCCTTGAGCAATTTCAGAATGTCGTGGAAATGCAATCCGGTGGTGGGTTCGTCAAAAACAAAAAGTGTATTGGTCGCATGGTTGCCTTTAGCCAGGAAACTGGCCAGTTTGATCCTTTGCGCCTCACCCCCGCTCAGGGTACTGCTGCTTTGCCCCAGGCAGATGTACCCGAGTCCCACATCGGACAAGGGCTGCATTTTATTGGAGATTTTCTGATGCAGCGTCTGGTATTTGCCCGGACCTTCTTCTTCGCTGAAAAAAGACAAGGCATCGTCCACCGTCATTTCCAGCACATCGAAAATGTTTTTACCCCTGTACTCTACGGCCAGCACTTCTTCCTTAAAACGTCGCCCTTTGCAATGTTCACATTTCAGGTGAATATCGGCCATGAACTGCATCTCCACGGTTATGATTCCTTCCCCCTGGCACATGTCGCAACGGCCGCCGTCCACATTGAAGGAAAAATGCGCCGGCTTCAGTCCCCTGTTTCGTGACAGCGGCAGATCAGCAAACAAGGTACGTATCTCATCGTACGCTTTGATGTAGGTAACAGGATTAGATCGTGACGATTTTCCGATGGGATTCTGATCCACCATTTCCGCACCGGTGATATCCTGGTAGTTTCCATTGAGCTGATCAAAATTGCCGGTGGATTCACTGTAGCCTCCGAGTATTTTTTTCACCGCGGGATACAGGATTTTTTTCACCAGCGAAGTTTTTCCTGAGCCACTCACGCCGGTAACCACCGTCATGATGCCCAGCGGAAATTTCACATGAACGTTCTTCAGGTTGTTTTCACGGGCTCCCCTGATCTCAATGTATTTTTTCCAGCGACGGCGCTGATCCGGAACGGGAATGATTGCTTTTTTATTGAGGTAACGGGCCGTCAGGCTGCTTTTATCTTTCAGCATTTCGGCACAGGTACCCTGAAATACCACCTCCCCACCGTGGGTGCCCGCCATGGGTCCTATGTCAATCAGATGATCGGCCGAGCGCATGATTTCCTCGTCATGCTCCACCACGATCAGCGTATTGCCCACCTCCTGCAGTGCTTTCAGCACCTTGATCAGCCTTTGCGTATCCCTGGAATGCAGGCCGATGCTGGGCTCATCGAGGATGTACATGGATCCGACCAGGGTACTGCCCAGGGAGGTGGCCAGGTTGATGCGCTGCGATTCACCACCACTGAGACTGTTTGAAAGCCGGTTCAGGGTAAGGTAGCCCAGTCCCACATCATCCAGAAACTGCAGGCGGCTCAGGATTTCTGTTAAAAGACGTTTGGCGATTCGGGCATCGGTCTCTTCCAGTTTCAGATTCTTAAAAAAGGAAAGGCTGTCCTTTACCGGCATCAGCACCAGTTCAGAAATGGAGGTCCCGGCTATCTTCACATAATTGGCATCCTGGCGCAGGCGTGTACCGCGGCATTCCGGACATTGTGTTTTTCCACGGTAGCGGGAAAGCATCACCCGGTACTGAATTTTATAGGTCTGTTCCTCCAGATAACGGAAGAACGCATGAAGTCCTTTGAAATACTTGTTACCGGTCCAGACCAGTTCCTGGTGGTAGGCACTCAGCTCAAAAAAAGGTTTGTGGACGGGGAAATCGAACTTGTAGGCATTCATCACCAGTTTGTCATTCCACTCCTTCATCTTTTCACCTTTCCAGCACACAATGGCGCCTTCGTAAACGGAGAGGCTCTTGTCGGGAATAACCAGGTCTGCATCGATGCCGATGACGGAGCCAAAGCCTTCGCAACGCTTGCAGGCGCCGTAAGGGTTGTTGAAGCTGAAGAGGTGAACCGATGGTTCTTCAAAGGCCATTTCGTCCAGTTCAAAGCGGTTGGAAAAAACAAATTCCTCCATGGCATTATTTTCCCCTGGTTTGAACACGATGCAGGTTCCTCCTCCCTCGTTAAAAGCGGTTTGCACCGAGTCCGAAATTCTCGCCAGCATTTCATCATCCGCATCTCCGGAAAGGGAAATCCGGTCGATGAGCAAATGATAGCCCGGGAATGGTTGAAGTTTGGGCTGCTCCTCAGGCTGCCGCTCGCTTTTCTTCACCTGTGCCTTTTTCACGGTCTTTTTCGGAGTTTCCTGAACGGTAGCCGTGATGGCTTCTATATCCTTTGTTTCGCCATTCACCAGGAGCCTGGTAAATCCCTTTTGCAGGAGGATCTGCAGGTCATCGGCCAGGTTGCGATCCGCATTCCTCAGAAGCGGTGCACAAAGGAGAAAACGACCTTCCCTGAAATTCACCAGGAAGTCGACCACGTCGCTTACCGTATGCTTTTTCACCTCCTGCCCGGAGAGTGGTGAATAGGTTTTCCCCACACGCGCAAAGAGGAGTTTCATGTAGTCGTAAATCTCCGTGCTGGTACCTACCGTGGAACGCGGATTCCTGGAGTTTACCTTTTGTTGAATGGCGACAGCCGGTGAAATGCCGAGTATATAATCCACTTCCGGTTTGTCCATTCGTCCGATGAACTGCCGGGCATAGGAAGACAGGCTTTCTACGTATCTCCGCTGTCCTTCCGCATACAGGGTATCAAAGGCCAGGGAAGATTTTCCGGAGCCGCTGAGGCCGGTGATCACCACAAACCGGTTCCTGGGGATGGCGACATCCAGTTTCTTCAGGTTGTGCATGGCCGCTCCCTTGATCACGATAAACTGCCGCGGATCAAGGGAGGAAATATCGGGTGATTTAAAAGTCATAGGAACTGCGGCGCAGAAAGTGCCATATTACTTTCCGGGCTGCAAAATTGCTAAGAAGCGCTTGATTGAAAGAGATGGAGCTGCTATTAATCGCTAACCTCTTCATTGGCAAAGCTTATTTTTTCCACTTGATGGTGCATCCGATGGCCTTGGTAAATGAAAGGCTGACCAATTCCCCTTTTATCAATTCCTCCATCGCATTTTCCACGTATTTCCGGGTTGCCGCAGAAGGATCGTCCGTATTATCGTCGATGGCGCCAATGTATTTCACCAGCATATCGCCTTTATCCTTTTGAATCACAAAAACATGGGGAGTTCTGGCAGCACCGAATGCACGGGCCACATCCTGACTTTCATCGTGCAGGTAGGCGAATGGAAATTTCTTCTCACGGGCCCGTTCCATCATGGATTCGAAATCATCTTCCGGAACCGTTCCCGCATCATTGGGATTAATGGCAATGACCGGATAACCCTGAGGGGCATACTTCTGATGCAGGGCGATGATCCTGTCTTCATAGGCAACCGAAAACGGACAATGATTGCAGGTAAAAATGACAATGAAGCCTTTGGCCTCCTTTTGTCCAGCCAGTGAAACCCTGGTTCCATCGACGTTTCGGAGGTTAAAATCCTGGACCTTATCACCGACCTTGTACCCTTCTCCCAAGGGTACAAAAGACGATAAAAGGCCAAGAGAAAGAATGAGTGCGAGCAAGGTTATTTTTTTCATGGTAGCAATGGGTTGATCATTGATTTTAGTTCTTCGTATGTCAGTTCACCTTCGTGAAACAGTTGTTTCCCGGCTTTGGCATCGGTGATCAGTGTGGCCGGAATGGAACCCTGCCAGGAGGGATCAATTTTATCAATCCAGGAATTGTAATCGGGTTCATCCAGCAAAATCACCTCCGATGAAATTTGATTTTTACGAAGGAAGGGAAGCAGTTTGGTTTCCAATTCACGCTTAAAGTCAATGCTTAGATAAACAAATCTAACACGCTTATTTTCAAACTCTTGTTCTAATTTTAAGAAGCCGGGCAATTCCTCCACACAGGGCTTGCACCAGGTCGCCCAGATGTTGATCACCACAATGGAGTCATGGGCATGGTAACGACGCTTCGTGAGCTCATCAAACTTGAAAACCTTTACCATCTGGGCATCGGCCGCAGAAAAGTTCAAGCCGAGAAAAACGAGTAACGCATGACGGAATCCGAACTTCATGTCCCAAATTAACGGAATTCCGGTGCCCGGTCCCAAAACTGTGCATAAAAAAAGACCGTCTTACGGGACGGCCTTATAAACACTAACAAGCGATGATGCAACTCTTACTCCTGAACCGATACCGGTACCATGTGGCGCAGGATATTGATTCCTTTTTCCACCACATACGTTATCAGTACATTAAAGGTCTGACGTGTATTGACCTGGAAATGGCCGGATTTCTCTGAATTTCTGCCGGAAGCCACGCCCACGGTTGATTTCGCATTCGAACGTTCTGCCACTACGGTTACTTCGGCCAATTGGATGGAAGGAATGTACTGGCCGTTCACTTGCACAACATCGACTTTATGACCCTTCCCTTCCGGGCTCCTGAACGCAAAAGCAGGAATATCAGATGGAGTATAATTTCCTGAAGCTTTGATTGTTACTTCATTTAATTGAACGAATGGAATAAGTTGACCCTGGTACATGCTGGTTTCATAAACCCGTGCCTGGGAACCATTGGCGGAGATTTCAACCTCCTTGAGCTGGATGGATGGGATCCAGGAATTTTCGTAAAGGGCTGCTTTTACTTTTTGCTGGTTAGAAGTCATGGCGGCGTTAACCTGGATGCTGGTAAATACAGCGACTACCATTGCTAAAGCTGCGTAAGGGATCAGGGTAGTTTTCATAGCGTTTATTGTTTTTGAAATTGTTTTATCTAATTGACATTGCAAAGATATATCTATTGGATGGTACTTTGCAATACATAGTACCTTTATTTTTGTAATATCATTGATTTTCAGGTACATTAATTTTTTAGAGGGCTATTTTCAAGTGCTTACATGCATGAGATGCACAAAGATTGGGCTTTGTTACAGCAAGAAAGGTTAGGATTGCGTTAAAAAAGGTTAAAAAATGTTAAAGCTTAGTTTCCAGCAATTTAAAAACTAAAACTGGTGAGGGAGGCTTTCCGCTGTCTATTTTCCAAGCCATTCCAATTCAGGGGATTCGTAAACCCTTTGATTATTGACCGAATTTGAAATGCTGATCATGGCTTTTGCCACTGTAAAATCGTGAATCGGCTTATACCGGGCCATCCTTCCACGCATGAATGGCGACAGAAGAATCATGAACAATTGTCCCACACGTTCACCGAATCTGAACTCGGTTCTTGGCCCCAGCAACATCGAGGGTCGCAGAAAAGCTAATTTCTGAAAACGAAAGGAAGCGGTAATGTCCCGCTCCATCTCCCCTTTGGTACGAAGGTAAAAGTTAGTACCGGAGGGATCCGCTCCCACGGAAGAAACGGCGATAAATTTTTTAATTCCGGCTTTTGAAGCCAGTTCAGCCAATTTAAGCGGCAATTGATAGTCTACTTCCCTGAATGTCTCTTTGCTGCCCGCTTTACGCATGGTTGTACCAATACAACAATAGAGAATGCCGGCCCCGCTCAACTTCTCTGCATAGCCATCCAGGTCGTGAAAATCAGTGATGAGAAGTTCCAGTTTAGGGTGTTTCCGTTCAAGCGGACGTCTCGACAAAACAATCAATTTATTCACAGTGACATCGGTCAGCAATGCCTCCAGCAAGCGGCTGCCAATCAATCCTGTGGCACCCACTAATACAATAATTTTCAGTTGATTGCTATGCATAGAATGCCTGAGAGCCCTGGAGCAGGAAAACAATGGCTACACAAAGGTAAATACAGAAAGTATCGAAGCTGTTAAAAACGCCAAATTGTATTCCGGCAAAGCCGGCTAAAAGCCCTACCTTTGTCATCTATCTGGTTTTATGGAGGAAGATGACGATGAAATGGAGAATTCGGAAGAGTACAGTGAACTCATCCAGCGCTCCATTGAGAAATACGAAAAGATGCGGGAACGTCAGGAACGCTACTTTTTTGATGTAGACGCCCTGCTGAAAATCATCGATCATTTTATTGAGCGGCTTGAATACGAAAAGGCGCTTGAGGTGACTAGGTACGCGCATACCCTCCACCCCCATTCCGTTAATTTCACGCTGAAGGAAGCCCATTTATTTGCCCTGATGGGTAATGAAAAAGAAGCGCTTGCTTTGCTTGAAAAGGTAGAGCACGTAAATCCTTTTGACGTAGAGGTACATCTTATCCGTGGAAACATCTACAATGCGCTGGAGCAATATAGCCGGGCCATTGCCAGTTTCCGGAAAGCCCTTGAAATGGCCGACGAGCAAAAGGACGACATTTACCTGAGCCTGGCCATTACCTATCAGAACATGACTGAATATTCCAGAGCGGTTGACTATTACAAGATGTCGCTGCTGGCCAATCCGGCCAATGAAGTGGCCATGGAAGAGATGGTGGTGAGCCTGGAATTCAGTCACCGGCTGGGTGAAGGCATTGAGTTTTTTAAGCGCCTGATTGACGAACAACCCTACGCCTACATGCTCTGGTATTACATGGGCGAACTTTACGCCAAGCAAAGCCAGTTCGAAAGCGCGATCCAGGCCTATGATTATTGCTTGCTGATCAAGGAAGATTTTGCTCCTGCCCACCTCGATATGGCCCAGGCCTTGTCGATGCTGGAGCGTTTCAGAGAAGCCATCGACCGTTACAAGACCGCCTTTGAATACTGCCAGCCTGATGCATTTACCCATTACAACATCGGCGAATGCCATGAAAACCTGCACGAATACGAAACGGCAAGAACCTGTTATAAAAAAGCAGTCAAACTCTCCCCGGAAATGTCGCAGGCCTGGTTCGGCATCGGGGTGACGTTTGAAGAAGAAGACCGCTGGTACGAAGCCATCCATTACATAAAAAAGGCCATTGAGCTGGATGATCAGAACGGAGAGTACTGGCTGGCCCTCGGCGATTGTGAATACCGCCTGAATAATTTCGCGGAAGCCGAAGAATGTTACCGGAAAGTAATTGATTTCGATCCCGAAAGTGAAGACGGCTGGATCGCCTACTCGGAATTACTGGCCGAACTGAACCGGCCCTACGAGGCGGCTGAAATCATCAGTACCGCACTCTTTTACCATCACGATAATTACGAGTTAAGGTACCGTCAGGTATGTTATCTTTATATGGCAGGCTATCACCAGGAAGCCTGTGAACGCCTGACCTCCACCCTGGAACAGCATCCGGATTCGTACCGGATCATTTACGAAATACTACCGACCCTGGAAGCCGACGAGCAGATCAGGGCCATTATACTTAATAAAGGAGGGAAAAATGGCGATGAACTTTGAATTGACACACATGCCCGAAAGACCGGACAAACCCCGTAAAACGGGTTTAACCATGGTGATGGACAAAGGACTCAGCATCCGTGATTGTGAAAACCTCATTGAATCATCAGGAGATTACATTGATGTTATCAAACTGGGATTCGGGAGTTCTCTCATCACTCCGAAACTGGACCGAAAACTCGCTTTCTTCAAAGAAGCCGGTATGCCTGTGTATTTCGGCGGTACCCTGCTCGAGGCATTCATTGTACGCGGACAATTTGATGATTATCTGCGGCTGCTCGACAAGTATAAAATGGAGTACGCCGAAGTCTCCGATGGGTCCATCACCATGCCTCATCCTGAAAAATGCCACTACATCCACCGCCTCAGCAAACGCGTCACAGTCATCAGTGAAGTCGGCTCCAAGGAAGAGGGCATCCTCATCCGTCCCACCATGTGGATCGACATGATCAACGCCGAACTGGAAGCCGGTGCCTGGAAAGTAATTGCTGAAGCCCGTGAAAGCGGCACCGTGGGTATTTACCGGCCCAATGGAAAAGCACACGTCATGCTGATCAATAAAATTGTTTCGAAAATACCATCTGATAAAATCATCTGGGAAACGCCTCAGAAATCACAACAGGTGTATTTCATCAAGCATTTCGGGGCCAATGTGAACCTTGGGAATATCGCACCCAATGAAGTCATCGCACTCGAATCACTCCGTCTGGGACTGAGGAGCGACACTTTCTTTCAGTACCTTGATAAAGGCATGCGTAACCCCGCCATCGACCCCCGAACCTTATCTTCAAACAAATCAACTGTTAAAGCTGAATGAAAGAAAAGACCGTAACCGAACTCAAGGAAATGCGTGATCAGGGTGTGAATTTTCAACTGATCGATGTGCGGGAACCACATGAATACGAAATCTGCAACCTGCAGGGAGAACTGATCCCATTGGGGAACCTGCTTCAGGAGGTGGATAAAATAAGTAAAGACGTACCGGTTATCGTGCATTGCCGAAGTGGCGCCAGAAGCGCCGCCGCCATCAATGAACTTGAAAAACGTTTTGGATTTGAAAACCTGTACAATCTCAAGGGGGGCATCATGGCTTATGCCAAAGAAATCGACTCCAGCCTTTCCGTTTACTGAACACTATGCTGCATAAACTTCTGGATTTTATTCTGCACATCAACGACCACCTGGCCCTGATGGTGCAGGAATACGGAATGGCCGTTTACGGAATCCTCTTCCTGATCATTTTTATTGAAACCGGACTGGTGCTCATGCCTTTTTTACCCGGCGACTCCCTCTTGTTTGCTGCCGGAGCACTCTGTGCCAACGAAGCCACCGGACTCCATTTAGGGGTATTGATTCTGCTCCTGAGTATAGCGGCCATCCTGGGCGACAACACCAATTACGCCGTTGGCCGTTTCCTGGGTATCCGGGCACTGCAGATCCAGTTCAGGGGAAAGAAACTGGTAAAACAGAAATACATCGACCAGACGCATGCCTTCTTTGAACGTCACGGTACCAAAGCCATCATCATGGCGCGCTTCGTACCCATCGTCAGAACCTTTACCCCCTTTGTAGCCGGTCTGGGACAAATGAGTTACAAAAGTAAATTTCTGCCTTACGACATTGCCGGTGGTCTGCTTTGGATCAGCAGCATGTCCGTTTGCGGTTACCTTTTCGGTCAAATGCCCTGGGTAAAGGAACATTTCGAAGCGGTCGTTTTGCTGATCATTTTCCTGTCGGTATTGCCCATGCTGATCGCTATTCTGAAGAATAAAATGGCCAAATCCTGATGCCCGTTTATGCCTTGCTCGGTAAAACGCTGAATCACTCTTTCTCCAAAGGCTGGTTTACCTCAAAATTTGAAAGGGAAGGACTCGGGGATTACAGGTATATCAACCTGGAAACGGACGATGTTTCGACCATCCGGTCCCTCGTTCAAAGGCATGAACTCAGCGGATTCAACGTCACCCTTCCGTATAAAACAGCCATTCTGCCCTACCTGGATGATCTCTCGGAGGAGGCCAATGCCATTGGAGCGGTAAATGTTGTAAAAATCAGCTCAGCAGGAACACTCATCGGATACAATACCGACTGTATAGGCTTCGAGCTCACTTTGATTAAATGGCTCAAGCCCTGTCACACGAGGGCCCTGATACTGGGCACCGGAGGCGCGTCAAAAGCCGTAGCATACATCTTGAAAAAGCGAGGCATTGACTACCAGTTTGTATCCCGGCACGGAGATGGCCAACACATTTTGCGCTACGATGCCCTGACCATGCTGGATGTACGCAATGCCCCCCTGATTATCAATACAACGCCTCTTGGCATGTACCCGGATACGCTGAGCAAACCGGATATCCCTTACGAAGGCGTGGACAAATACCATTTGTTATACGACCTGGTATACAACCCCCCTTTCACTGCCTTTATGGAAGCCGGTGAACTTTATGGGGCTGCCGTGGTCAATGGCTATGAGATGCTGTTGGAACAGGCACGGGCGGCCTGGGCGATCTGGCAGGCCCCGGCGTCCTCCCTCCAGCAAAGGGCTGATCAGGAATGAGGGGGGATCGCGAAAACTCAGCCCTATTTTAGTATCTTCGCAAGCAAATTTCATACAGCACATGCAACTAGACGGCCGAAACAAATTCATCATTGCATTCATCGTATTGGGTGCACTTTCCCGACTGATTCCTCATCCTCTGAACTTTACTCCGGTAGCCGCCATGGCCTTGTTCGGAGGTACATACCTGCTGAACAAACGCATGGCCTTTCTCGTTCCGGTATCGGTGATGTTTCTCAGCGACACCGTGCTTGAACTCGTAAATGGCAGCGGCTTCCACCCCGAAATGATCTGGGTTTATGGAAGTATGCTTTTGATTACGGGACTTGGGTTTTTCCTTCGCGGTCGTGAACAAAGGCAAACGATCATGGTTGCTTCCTTAAGCGGCTCCCTCCTCTTCTTCTTTATCACCAATTTCGGAACCTGGACGACCGGTCTTTATGGCTACACGGCGCAGGGCCTCGGGCAATGTTACATTGCGGCGATTCCCTTTTTCAAAGGCACCGTCATGGGCGATTTGTTCTACAACCTCGTTTTCTTCGGCGGCTTTGCACTCGTTAACCGCTTTGCACCTCAACTGGTAAAAAAGAAAGTTTAAAGCCTTTCCACAGGCGTTCAGAAAGGATAGCCATGATCACTATCCTTTTTTTATCAGGGGAGTTTACTGCCTGGCAGAGCATACCATGAACGCACTTCCACTACCAAACGACCTGCTTTCACGGCGGGATCGGCCGATGCACAGGAAGCCGCTTCCTCCTTTGAACCCACATTGTAAATGCAAATGCCCCTGATCTCCTCATCACCCCCTACCGGACCGGCCATGCACATCTTCCCCGATTCATGCATTTTACCCAAATGAGCCAGGTGCTCCTTTTGAATGGTTGCCGCCGTTAATGAGTCATGGCTGCGGTCAGGCCCCTTTTTAAGGAAAACAAGGTAATATTCTTTGATATCAGCCGGATTGAAGGCCGGTTGCTGCGCCCAGGCCGCATTTACCAGGATCAGCAATAAGAAGAACAGTTTGAGTTTTTTCATTGCAGGATATATTCGGGTTTATCCGCTAAGATACGCGGTCTATTTTCTAAATTTGCATATCTGTTTACTTTCCATTTTGTTATACTAAAACAAGCCTATGATTACGAAAGAAAAAGTATTGGAAGCCCTTAGCCAGGTAGAAGAACCGGATCTGAAAAAAGACCTGGTAAGCCTTAACATGGTGAAAGACATAGCCATTGATGGCAAAAAAGTCAGTTTTACGGTTGTATTAACCACGCCTGCTTGTCCGCTAAAAGAACTCATTGCCAATGCCTGCAGAAATGCCATTGTTCACCTGGTAGATGCGGACGCGGAAGTTACCGTAAACATGACTGCCAACGTTACCTCGAAACGTCCGGATGCGGAGGAAATGCTTCCGGGTGTGAAGAATATCATTGCCATTGCCTCCGGCAAAGGCGGAGTCGGCAAATCAACCGTGGCGGCCAATCTGGCGGTGGCCATGGCGCAAACCGGCGCCAGGGTCGGATTGATCGACGCTGATATTTATGGCCCCTCGCAGCCCATCATGTTTGGGGTGGAAGGAGAACGCCTCTTCATCACCGAGAAAAAGGGCCGGCAATACATGGTTCCTGTTGAAAAACACGGGGTACGTCTTTTATCCATCGGATTCATGGCGGATCCCAGCCAGGCCATTGTATGGCGCGGGCCGATGGCCTCCAAGGCTTTGCAGCAACTCTTTAGTGATGCCGACTGGGGCGAACTGGATTACCTCTTTATTGATTTGCCGCCCGGCACCAGCGATATCCATCTCACCCTTGCCGCCACCGTTCCCGTAACCGGTGCCATCATCGTGTCCACCCCGCAGCAGGTGGCTCTGGCCGATGCCCGTAAAGGAATTTCTATGTTCCAGATGGAATCCATTAAAATTCCGGTGTTGGGTCTGGTGGAAAACATGGCTTATTTCACTCCCCAGGAGTTGCCTGAAAACAACTATTATATTTTCGGAAAGGGCGGCTGCCGGCGGCTGGCCGAGGAGTTGCATATCCCCTTTTTAGGAGAAATACCTCTGGTGCAAAGCATCTGCGAGGGCGGAGACAGCGGGCATCCGGTAGTATTGGATGAAAAGCATCCTGCCACCCTGGCCTTTTTAGCTGTAGCCGGCAATGTCGCCCAGCAGATCGCCATTCGCAATGCCAGCGTACAGCCCACTCAACAAACGGAAAACGCTTCTGCCTGACGATGTCACACCCCGAAAAAGATCTCATTCTAAGGATCGAAGAAACCCTCGCCCAGTTGCGTCCTTATCTGGAGGCCGACAACGGCAATGTCAGTTTTGTTGAACTGACTGATGATTTCGTGGTAAGGGTCAGACTGGAGGGCGCCTGCAGTTCATGTTCCATGAGTACCATGACACTCAAAGCCGGCATTGAACAATCCATCCTGAAAGCCATCCCTGAGGTGAAGGGCGTGGAAGCCATCGCCTGATAACAGAGCCTGTCGTTCCGTTTTACAGGTTTAAAAACCAGGGAAAGTGATCAGCATATTGAATCCATCCCGGGTACCCGGTGTGGCTGCTCCTTTCAGTTGGGACACCCATGTTCTGACGAGGGTAAAGCCCAGCGTTCCGGACTTTTCCCAGTCATAGCCTTTCGGTAATCCGCAACCGTTGTCCTTCAGCTCGAGTACATAATAATCTCCCTGTTTTTTTAGCGAAACGCTGATCTCACCTGAACTCCGGCCCTTGAAGGCATGTCTCATCGAATTACCTGCCACTTCGTGAACGATCATGGCGCAGGATACTGCCGCCGCAAGCGGCAGGCGGGTATCGGACGTTCCGGTTTGCAGTGTTAAACTGAAATCCTTATTGATCCAGTCTTCCTGCATTCCGTGCAGCAAGGGATGAATCCAGGAATTGAACGCCACCGCATTTTCAGCATTGTTTTCCGTGAACAACTCCTGCACCAATTGCAGAACTGCCAGCCGCCCCCTGTTTTCCTTCAGTACCTGCCTGAAATGCTCCGTAGCAGCAAAATACTGTTCCAGCTGAAGCAATGAACTCATCACTGAAAAGTGGGTACGCACCTGCGCTTTCAGCTCTTCAAATTTTTCCTGTTCACGCAACAGGCGTTGCCGGTTATCCTGTTCCAGCGTAATCCGGGCAGTCACATCACAAAAAGTTACCAGTGAGCCGGTCACCGTATTCCTGTCGGCCGAAAGCATCGGTGCGGCATTCAGTGAAAGCCACTTCACGGGCGCTTCTCCGCCGGCTATGCCCATGACCATGTCCTTCAGGAAAGACCGTTGATGCATGGCCATCAGGCAGGGTAATTCGTGATCACTGAGAAGTGTGCCATCGGCGTGCAAGAGCTTCCATCCTTCACCGTTCCGGAAGGGTCCGGTACCGATGAGCTGACTGACCGGAATCCCGAGCAGCTCAGCGGCGGATGTATTGCAACTCAGGTGTACACCCTTCGCATCCGTAATAATGACACCTTCCGCCATGGTATCGAACACGGTTCTGAAACGGGTTTCACTTTCAAGGATACTGCTGTTGATTTTTTTTCTTTCGAGAGCAGTACCGATCAGATCTGCCACCGCGGTCAGTAACTCAATTTCCTCAACCGTCCATGAACGGTATTCCCTGCACTCATCAAATCCCATAAAGCCCCACCATTCCTCTCCGGCCATGACCGGTACCACCAGCAGGGATTTGATTTGCTGCGGAAGCAAGGCCGCCTGCTCCATGGCCGGAAACTCATTCACATTCCCATAGAGCGCTTTCCCTGAACTAAGGCTGTCCACCCAACGTGTGAAGCCGTTGCCGATGAGATCAAAATCCTTTAACGCCTCGTTGTCCTTTTGGGAACTGAACTGCTGATCGTTCCATTCCAGAATCTGACTGGTCAACAATTCTCCTCCCTGCCGCTGCTCCGAATTTCTGAACACATACACCCGGTTCACGGCCGAGGCTTCTCCGATCTTTGCCAGCATCATCCGGATGGAAGATTCAAGCTCCTTGTCGCTTTGAAGCCTGGCGGAGAACAGCGTAATGGCTTCCATCAGGCTTTGCCTTTTCCTGCTGCTGAGTTCCGCTTCTTTGGATCTGGTAATGTCGATGGCAATGCCCTGAATCACCTGCTCCTGCTTCTCCGCGTTTATCTTCACGATGCATCTGAACCAAACATAGCCCCCCTCCTCACGACGAATACGGTGCTCGAATTCGAGTCCAGTGCCTGTTTGCACCACCGTGTCCATAAAATTCATTAGACCGGCGACATCGTCCGGATGAATGGCCCCGAGATATTTACGGTATAACTCCTGCGGGGAGATGTCGGGATTCCAACCCAGCAATGCAAAAAGATGCTCTGACCAATACACTTCCTCCCTGGTGTAATTAAATTCAAAAGAACCAAAGCGGGCGTAGTTCCCGGCTTCATCCAGGATGGCTTTCAGTTTCCTGCTTTTTTCAATGACATTCTTCTCAGCAGTGATGTTCTTTGAAGTGACGATGATCTGACCGGAGTCTGCCATCCGCATCAGGCGGGCTTTAAAGTGCAGCATGGAATCCTTGAATGGCATGCTGTAAAAGAACTCCCCGGACTGGTAATGTTCGTCAAGTTCCTTTTTCGCCTGATAATACAAAGGCAGGATATGTTCCGGCAACACTTCGTTGATCGGCTCACCCAAAAACAATTCTTTTTCCATGAAGAGAATACTTTCATCCTTCACGAATGCATCCTGGAACCGATCCTGCTCATCCAGAATAAACACCATGTCATCGAGACATTGCACCAATTTTATCATCTCCTCCTGCTTTGCCATCAGCCTGAGTTCGGTTTCCTTCTGGCGGGTGATGTCATAAATGGTACCGTAGGTATACACGACCCCATCCTCCCTGTATTCGTGTACCGCTTTAATCAGAAACCAATGAAATTCCGGCTTCACCTCCGGAATGAGCTGAAACTCTATTTCCATGGGTGTTTTTTCCCTGATGGAAAGCTCAATTCTGCTCTTGAAATTTTCCAGGAAACGCGGATGCACATACCTGGCGAGGCTCTCGTTGTAATTCATGGCCTCCTCGCGGGTGATATTGGTAAATTCATAAAGGCGGTCGCTCACATATTCAAATTTTCGCTGACCGTCCTGGCTCATTTTAATGATATACACCACACCGGGAATGGAACTGCTGATTTCCTCCAACTGCCGGCTCTTTTCCCGGATTTCCCGCCCAATCGCCTCTTTCTCCATCAGCACCCCCACCACATTGACCGCACGTTGCATCAATGTACTTTCAAAATCACTCAGATCATGGATACTGCGGAAGTAGGCTCCCAATGTGCCCAGTACTTGTCCGTCCCGGCTGATAATCGGAAAAGCAGAGCAGGATTGAAAACCATAGAGGAGAGTTAAGTCGCGGTACGTATCCCAGCATTCATGTTCCCGTATATTGCTGATGAAAACCGGCTCCATCGAATAGGCTGCAAGTCCGCAGGAGCCATGCAGGGAATCAATGGGGATTTCCTTTACTTTATCCGTGTAGGAAGCCGGAAGGCCGGGATGACTCAGCCACTCCAGTGCCATCTCGTCCTTCTTCCGGGAGGTTACATAGCAGGTCATTCCGGGAGAAAGCAATTCAATCCCTTCCACGAGGGTATCCAGAATCACCTTAATGTTCTCTTCCCGGTTCGCCAGCTCAAACACTTTTGTTTCCAGCGACTCCCATGCCTTCATCCTCCACCGGGCCGTGATATCGCGCACAAAAAAGGAAACGGCCGATATCTTTCCCGCATTTACAATCGGATTTACGGCCGTTTCAATGTGATAGGTTTCATCCAGAAAAATACTCATGTCCAGCATCTGCCTTTCGCCGGAACAGGCCTGATGAAGCAAGGGCACCCATTGCCGGTGTAATTCTTCCGGAAGCGCCTCCACAATATTTATTCCTTCCGAAACTACAATCCTGAAAAAGTCATGCAGTACCCTGCGAAAATGGTCATTGAACATCAGCAATTCGCCCTCACAACTGACGATGAACACATAGTCATCCGTATTTTCAATGACCGACTTCAGGCTGGCCGTCTGATCCGTGATTTTTTCTTCAGCTACTTTCAGATCGGTGATGTTTTGTCCCTGACCCTTCAGGATGCCTTCGCGAAGGTTCCAGCAATTGGTCAGAAAATAAAACACCTTATGATCGGCCGATTTCATTCTGATTTCAAAGCGATCGGAAAAATCAGGGTTGCTACGGTTTTCGATGGCGAGATTACATTTCTCCTTTACCAGCGGTATATCGTCGGCAAACACATAGCGCTCGGCATATTCAAGCAGATTGAGGGCCTCCGGAACATTGTTGTATCCCAGGGCTCCGAGCATTTTCTGATGCTGAAAATCAAGCTGAATGATGAGACTGTTGAGGTCCAGGTCCCATCCTGAAACCAGGTAAACATCGGGTCCCGGACCGGTCCTTGTCAAATTTCTCTCGGGGTTTATGGCTGTCTGATCCATCTGCCTGGTATTTTTCAATTTTTAGTCAATGAAAAATACAATCAGCAGGCATACTCCGCGGATTCCGGAATTTTTTTTTTCAACAATACGCGGTCCCTGTGATCAGGGTTTAACGAGGAGCTGACCCGCCTTAAAAACTTCGTTTTTGAGCACAGCTCCGTTCCGGTCGTACTCAATCCAGGATCCCTCCTTCAGGCCGTTCCGAAAAGTACCCGACTCCCTGATTTTCCCGTCACCAAAATATATTTTTACCGGCCCGTTTTCCTTGTCGGCTTTGTAGAACATTTCAAAGATCAGTTTCCCGTTTTCATTGTATTGGCGGTAGGGTCCATCTCTTTTACCCTTCAGGTAGGACTTCTCTTCCGCCAATACTCCCGATTCATAGAATACTTTCCAATTTCCTTCCGGCAAGCCCTGCTTATACCCTTCAATGGACTTCACTGAATCATTCTCTCCATAATATACCCAAACGGAATCCTTTTTCAGTTCAAAATACCTGCCTTTCGCCATGATCTTTCCATTTTCATAGTAGGATATGGCGCTTGACCGTCGGGCATCTTTTTCAAAATGAACCTCGGCTTTCAGCTTACCGCTTTCGTACCATGTTTTCGATACCCCCAGCGGCTTGTCGTTTTTGAAGACGGTCTCGGAGCAGAGTGTATCGGTGCGGTAGTACTTGCGCCAAATCCCCTGCTTCAGCCCCTTCTGATCCTTTCTATTGATGGTATCGCCTTTGAATACCTGAAAAGATTGTTGCTGCGCCATCCCGGCCAGGGACAAGAAGAGCAGGACAGTAAGAAGAAGGAGCCGGACTTTCATGCTGCAAAAATGCAAATTCATTTTAATCCTGTTGCCAGCCCCCTTTGATTTTAGCTGCATCGCGGAGATTCTTAATTTCATACGGACGATAACGGCAATCCTCAATTCATTATTTTTGTTTTAACCCACCCGACAAGAAAAAGCTGATGAATTCACGTTTAGCCCTATTGATAGTTCTCCTGATCCTGCCAGCCGTGTCCCTTGGGCAAGCGCTGAAGGGTGTGGTGAAAGACTCCAGGACCAAGGAAGCCCTGATTGGCGCCACCCTTTCCGTTAAAGGCACTTCGCTGGGTACCACCACTGATCTTGACGGGAAATTTATTCTGGAAGGCATCCCGGGCTTTCCGGCCACCCTGGTCGTGACGTATATTGGTTATGAGGCCCGGGAAGTGATAGCAAAGTCGAACAAGGAAGAGTTGATTATTTTACTGGGCACCAACGAAAAAATCCTGAAAGAAGTAAGTGTGGTGGAATCACGATTGACGGAGAAACAGCGTGAATCAGCCCTGACGGTAGAGGCCATGGACATCATTGCCATCCGGCAAACCCCTTCCGCCAACTTTTACGACGGCCTGGGTGCTTTGAAGGGGGTGGACGTCACCGCGGCCAGCCTGGGATTTAAAGTGGTAAATACAAGAGGTTTTAACAGCACTTCACCGGTCAGATCGCTACAGATTATTGATGGAGTCGACAATCAGGCTCCCGGGCTTAATTTCTCGTTGGGGAATTTTCTGGGATCTTCTGAACTGGACATCCTCAAGGTGGATCTGATTGTGGGGGCCAGTTCTGCATTTTACGGACCCAATGCCTTCAACGGCGTAATTTCCATGAATACCCGCAGTCCTTTTGTCAAACCCGGACTGGAAGTAAGTTATAAAACCGGATCAAGGAGTTTAATGGAAACCGCCCTGCGGTATGCCTTTGTCAAGAAAAACAAAGCGGGAGAAGAAAAGCTGGGCATGAAATTCAATGCCTTTTACTTTAAAGCGAATGACTGGGAAGCCGACAACCGCAGCGCCACACCACAATCGAAAAGCGGGGTGGACAACCCCGGCGGATACGATGCCGTGAATGTTTACGGTGACGAATATTACGCAGGCGGAGACTTCAGCCTTGTCCCCGCCCTGAGACCGGGGATGGGCATTATCTACCGCAGCGGGTATGCCGAAAAGGATGTTGTGGATTACAATACCCGCAACCTGAAATTAAACAGTGCCCTGCATTACAAAATCGGAAAGGAAACCGAGTTCATTGCGAGTTCAAATTTCGGATATGGCACCACCGTGTATCAGGGCGATAACCGGTACAGTTTGAAAGACATCCTTTTCTTTCAGAACCGCCTTGAGATCCGGAAACCTGAAAAGTTCTTTTTGCGCGCCTATGTCACCAATGAAAATGCCGGCAACTCCTATGATGCGTTTTTTACGGCCCTGCTTTTACAGCGCTCCGTAAAGGATGACGCCGATTGGGTGGATGATTACACCAAGTACTTCACCGACAATCAGCTTTTCAAAGAAATCAGGGATTTCCCGGGCTATCCCCAGGCATCCCAATATCCGGATTACATCCAGTACCTGGCCGCCATCAACCCGTTCCTGTTACAGAATTACTACGACTCACTGGTGCTGTACCACTCGGGAGCGCAGGCCTATGCCAACAGCATCGGCAACCCCATCGCCGGGAACCAGGCCTACCTCCTTCCGGGCACCGCAGCCTTTGACTCTACGTTTCGGTCAATCACTTCCAGGGAAACATTTGCCGGCGGCGGATCAAAGTTTTACGACAAATCGGCGCTTTATCATGTGCATGGTGAATATAAATTCAACATCGACAGCTTTATTTTTACAGCGGGAGGAAACTATCGACAATACCTTCCCGATTCACGCGGTACTATCTTCAGTGACACCAGCGGAAGGGTGATCCGGAACAGTGAATTTGGTGTGTACGCCGGTGCCGACAGAAAATTTTTTGATGACAAACTGAAGATGAATGCCACCATCCGGATGGACAAGAATGAAAATTTTGACGCCCTTTTTTCTCCGGCATTATCCTGCATCTACAGCCCTGATAAAAACCATACCTTCCGCGTCTCCTTCAGTTCAGCCATCCGCAATCCAACCCTGGCCGATCAGTACCTGTACTACAAAGTCGGACGGGCCACCCTGATCGGCAACCTCAACGGATACGATTCACTGGCCACCCTCGGCTCCCTGTTCACAGGGTTGAATTACCAGAATCCCGATACGCTGGAGTACTTCAACGTCAAACCCGTACAACCTGAAGAAGTGCGAACCCTGGAAGCCGGTTACAGAGCCACCCTCTTTCAGCGCCTCTATGTGGATCTGAACGCCTATTACAGTATCTATACGAATTTCATCGGCTATAAACTGGGCGCTGACGTATCCATTGCCCAGGGCTCTCCCCTTCCCATCTTCCTGAACAATATTTACAGGGTGGCCACCAATTCTGAAGACCGGGTCAGCACACAGGGCTTCACCATCGGCATGAATTACTTTTTCAGCAAGTTTTATTCGCTCAACGGCAATTGGTCATGGAACCAACTGGACCGCGGCGGTTCTGACGACCCACTCATACCGGCTTTCAACACACCGAAAAACAAGTTCAACATCGGCATCAGCGGAACGCAGATCGACAATAAAATCGGAAGCAACTGGGGTTTTAACATCAATTACAAATGGGTGCAGGGTTTTTTGTTTGAGGGATCGCCCCAGTTCACCGGTGAAATTGATGATTACGGATTGCTCGACGCCCAGGTCAACAAAAAGTTTACTGAAACAAAGTGCACCATCAAACTGGGCTGTTCAAACCTCCTCGAAAACGAGCACTACGAAGTGTACGGAGGTCCGCTGATCGGGAGGCTGTTTTACATGCAACTGCTGGTAGAGTTGAACTGATCTGAAAGAAACAGCCGAATGCCTAATCGGCGTTGAACGCTTAGCAAAACGTCATTCACAGCGATGATCCTCAAAGGGGATCCACATCCACCTGAATGATCAACTGCCTGTTTTCCGGCTTCTGCTTGAAAGCAGCAAGGGCCAGTTGCAGGCTTTTCTTTACTTCTGAAATGCTGAGGGTCTTCTCCAGTTTGATCAGGAGATGCCGCTGGTAGAGATTTCTCACCCTGCTCACGTAGGGTATGGTCGGACCCAGTACCCGTTTGGCAAACATTTTTTTTAATTCAAGCGTAAGTTCTCCCGATAATTTATCAATGCGTTTCTCATCCTTGTGCTTCAGGCGGATTTCGATGAGACGACAATAAGGGGGATAGAAAAATTTATAACGCTCGTTGAGCTCGTGCATGTAAAAATCCTTATAAGCATGCCTCAGTACAAAAGCCAGCACCGGATTGTCTACCTGATGGGATTGGATCAGCACTTTGCCGTGTTTCCGTCGTCCCGCACGGCCACTCACCTGAGCCAAGAGCTGAAAGCCTCGTTCATGCGCCCTGAACTCCGGGTAATGAAGAATGGAATCCGCATTGAGTATACCAACAAGTTGCACCCGGTCGAAATCCAGTCCTTTGGTCACCATTTGTGTGCCCACCAGCACGTCGATTTCCCCCTCTTCAAAAGAGGTGATGATATCCCGGTAACCGGATTTGCTGCGCGTGGTGTCGTAGTCCAGTCTTGCAATTCTGGTTCCCGGCAACATGCTTTGCAATTCCTCCTCGATCCGCTCTGTACCGTACCCCCTCATCCGTATATCCTGGTCACCACATTGCACGCAACGTGCCGGTACTCCCTGCATAAATCCACAGTAATGGCAGCGTAGTTCATTCTTGAACTTGTGATAGGTCAGCGACACATCACAATTGTTGCATACCGGGGTCCATGCGCAGGTGTTGCATTCAAGATAAGGCGCAAAGCCTCTCCTGTTCTGAAAGATAATGGCCTGCTGCCCTTCCTTTAAGACTCCTTTCAGTTCCTCCAGCAGGGCATGAGAAAAATGACCGCTCAGCTGCTTTCGCTTTCTGGCATCGCGCATGTCTACCAGGGCCACATCCGGCATTTCCAGATCGGCGTGCCGACGGTCGAGGGTCACCAGGTCATACTTTCCCGACAGCGCATTGAAATAGGATTCCATGCTGGGTGTTGCGGTACCCAGGAGTACGGCGGCATCCTGTTGGGCGGCCATGACGATGGCCGCGTCGCGGGCATTGTAACGCGGAGCCGGATCTTCCTGCTTATAGGAATGATCGTGCTCTTCATCCACGATCACGAGACCCAGTTTCTGTAGGGGAAGAAGCACGGCCGAACGTGCCCCGATGACCAGGCGCCCGCGACCTTCAGTGTTTAAATTATCCTCCAGCAGTTTATTCCATACCTCCACCCGCTCCTGTTCATTGAAACGGGAATGGTACACCAGGAGCCGGTCGCCGAAATGTTTCTGCAAACGACCGATGAGTTGAGTGGTGAGGGCAATTTCCGGAAGCAGGTACAACACCTGTTTTCCCTGGTTGAGACTATCACGGATCAGGTGTATGTAAAGTTCCGTTTTACCCGAAGAAGTTACCCCGTGCAGCAAAGTTACTTTCCCTTGCTCGAAAGCAAATTTTGTTTCCTTCAGCGACTGCTCCTGATAGGGATTCAGCACAAGCGGTTCGATCAGGGAGCCGGTATAGGCCGCTATCCTGTCCTCCTGCCTTTTCTTTACTTTCAGGACTCCTTTGCGCACCAAGGCATTGAGGGCGGCCGCGGTACTACCCGATCGTTTCAGCAACTGCGACTTTGGTATTTCCTCCACTTCTTCCTCACGCGTAAACTGCAAAACGGCCATGACCAGATCCAGTTGTTTCGCCGCTCTTTTCTCCAGGCTATCCAGCAATTTCCCCAATTTTTCCTCTGGAAATTCATTCACATTGAGTGAAACCACATCGATCATCCGGGGTTTGTACTTCTCCTCCACTTCCTCTCTCACCCGGATAAGCCTTTTATTCAACATGCTCCGCAACACCGGCAAAACATGCTTCAGCGAAAGGATCTTACTGATATCTTTCAGGCGGAGTTCCTGTTGCATCTCCAGCGCTTCAAACACCAGGTATTCACGGTCGGTCAAGACAGAGGTGTCGCCGTCAAATTCCGGATTTCGTGTGATTATGGATTCGCTCTGTAAGCGCAGTGCGGAAGGCAGCGCCGCGGCCATGACTTCACCCATGGAACAGAGGTAATAATCGGATATCCATTTCCATAGCCTGAACTGCGAGTCCGTCACCACCGGAAAATCATCCAGAACGGAAAGAATCTCTTTGACCGCGTATTTTTCAGGAGGACGGTTATGACATTCATACACCAGGGCCGCAAATACTTTCTGACGTCCGAATTGCACCACCACCCTCATTCCCGGCACCAGGTTGTCTTTCATTTCTACAGGCACCCCATAGGTGAAAAGTTCAGGCAAAGGCAAGGGCAGAATGAGGTCTGCAAACCAGGTGGTTCCGGCGCTCATCGGGTCTAACTTTTTTTCATCCAGCCCTTCTTCCAGAAAATGAACAACTGAACCAGCACCACCAGGAGCATGAAAAGCATGACTCCAAAATAACCATAGGGAGAGTACAACTCGGGCATGTTCCAGGGCAGCTTTTCACCTGTTTCAGGATCCGTACTTGAAAAATTCATTCCGTAGACACCCACAATGAATGTCAGGGGGATAAATATGGTGGAGATCACGGCCAGCACTTTCATGACCTGATTCAGCCGGTTGCTCACACTGCTCAGGTAAATATCCATGAGCGAGGCGGTAATTTCCTTGTAGCTTTCCACCAGGTCCATGACCTGGATCGTATGATCATAGGTATCTCTGAAATACAATTTCGTCTGATCGCTGATAAAAGCGGAGCTGCTTCGCAGGATATCATTCACTTTGTCGCGTTCGGCAAATACCGCGCGGCGCAGTACAATCAGTTCACGTTTGATCAATTGTATGCGTTGCAGAGAGGCTCTGCTCGGATTGGTAAACAATTCGTCTTCCAGTTCATCGAGCTTCTCTCCCAGAAATTCAAGAAGCGGGAAATACGTATCCACCACCGAATCCAGCAAGGCATAGGTCAGGTAATCGGAGCCCGATGAGCGGAGATGCCCCTTCCCGGTTCGGATGCGGGTACGCACCGCTTCAAAATGATCATCGTAATTCTCCTGTATGGTAATCACGAGATTTTTATGGACAAACAGTGAAAGCTGATCATTCTTCAAAGCCCCTTCGTTGTTGTTCTTCAGCAACCTTGTCACGATGAACAGGTGGTCTTCAAATTCCTCCAGTTTGGGACGTTGATAGGTATTGATCACGTCCTCCATTTCAAGCCGGTGAATGCTGAATTCGTAGCAAAAATTTTCCAGGAGGCTTCGATCGCCGAAACCTTTCAGTTCCACCCAGTGCAACATTTCCGGTTGCTTTTCTATTCTCTGCCGAACCTGATCGAGGTGCTCCATGGGCGTTTCCAGAAGCAATTCACTGCTGTACGAGGTCACATGCAGACGGGGTTTGAAAGCATCTTCCGCCAGGTTGATCATCCCGGGTGCTGCGCCCGGGCTGGTACGTTTGGGACGCCATACACGTAGCCGGCGAGGAATTGGAGGAAGGCCCGACTTAGACATTGGCCTCAAAAATAAACCGAATAAGTTCACGAATGACGAATGGAAATAAATACCGGAAAATCAAGCACCAGGATTAGAATGCCGGTATCCAGGATATCTTACTTTTGCAAAAAGATAATAGCTTCAGGTCTTAAAGGCGAATCGCAATGCAATTACAAACTACTGATAATGAAGTTTGTGCACAGCAACAACGGGTATGCCATCCGAACAGTATGCATCAGGCAACACTAAACATGGAATCCGGGAAATCATCAGATGAAAGAAACAGCCTGGTTTGAATCATGGTTTGATTCGCCGTATTATCATCTCCTGTACAAGGACCGGGATAACAGCGAAGCACAAAACTTCCTCGACCTGCTGTTGGAGCGGATCCACCTGAAGAGCGGTAGCCCGGTACTGGATCTGGCCTGTGGCAAAGGCAGGCATTCGCTACATCTTTTTCAAAACGGCTATGACGTTACAGGCATTGATTTATCAGAAGAGAACATCCGGTATTGCCACCGGTTTGAAAATGAAAGGCTGCATTTTTACCGGCACGATATGCGCCGGATTCTTCGGCTGAATTATTTTGACGCCGTTTTCAATCTGTTCACCAGTTTCGGATACTTTGACCGGGATCATGAAAACGAGTTGGTGGTTCAGGCCGCCTCCTCGAGCCTGCATCCGGGCGGATATTTCATCATTGATTTTCTGAATGCCCATTACACCTTGCAGCATTTGTGCGCTGAACAGGAAAAAAACATTGAAGGCATCACCTTTCATCTTCATCGAAAAACCGAAGGGGATCACCTGATCAAAGAAATACGATTCCATGCCGAAGGCCGTGATTTCAGATTCCGTGAAAAAGTAAAACTACTTTTTCCAGAAGATTTTATGCGCTACTTCGCCAAATCAGGTCTGACGGTACTGGAGACGTACGGAAACTACCAGTTACAGGATTTTAATGCGGAGAGTTCACAACGGCTTATATTTGTTACCCGGAAGTTATAAGTATGGCCTTCTTCGATCTCTTTCTCCTTTTTGCATCGGTGCTCATCAGCGGCGGCATTTTCTTTTTTCTGCGCAAACCCTCTCCGCGTTTTTTAAAACTCCTCCTTTCCTTTTCCGGAGCCTTTCTCTTTGCCATCAGCGTACTGCATCTTATGCCTGAAGTATATGCAGGGAGCGGACCCGGTATCGGCATCTGGATCATGCTTGGTTTTTTCCTTCAGATTGTTCTCGAGTTGTTCTCTGAAGGAATCGAGCACGGACACATTCATGTTCATCAGCATGAACATGCCAGTTTCCCGGGCACCATGATGATCAGTTTATCGCTGCACAGTTTTCTGGAGGGCATACCGCTCACTTCGCTGGCCACCGGCGTGCATGAACACAGTCATTCGCATTCGCTTTTATATGGAATCATGCTGCATCATATCCCCGTTGCCTTCGCACTGGTGAGCATGCTCTCCGCCTCCGGGGTGAGTCGCCGGAAATCATTTTTGCTTCTGCTTGTTTTTGCTTCCATGGCTCCCCTGGGAGCACTCAGCGGCATGCTTTTTCACGAACATGCCACCGGCAGCATTGCCCCCTATTTCAATAACATCATGGCCCTGGTGATCGGAATTTTTCTGCACATCAGTACCACCATTCTTTTTGAATCCAGCAGTGACCACCGTTTCAATATTTATAAATTACTGGCTATTGTCACCGGGGGATTGATTGGAATCATCAGTTTCGGGTTTTGACAAAAGCAGATCGTTGCTAGTTCTGTTTGCTCATTTTCAGCTAATTATAAAAATGCTGGTGAAGCGGTTAACAAGTAAATATCCTTGAAAAGCATGGACTATTTGAGATATTGCTATATTAGTGCATCAGCTAATCCAAACCCAATATACCATGAAAAAAATTCTACTGCTTCTATTATGCATTGCCTCAGGTTACGGTCTGTACGCGCAAACTTCCGGCGGACCGGATGCCTATGGCTACATCTGGCGCGACAGCAATGATCCAAACGGTCCGGCCTACAACTGGGTGGATATTGCCAACGACCCCTCTGCCATTGAGGTGACCGGCCTGTCCGATGATAACATTGTAGGTCCCTTCTTTCTACCCAATCCTTTCCAGTATTACTGGTACACGGTTGACCGTTTCTGGATCGGCTCCAACGGGTATATCGTTTTCAGCCCGAACACCTCCTTTGCACACCCCTTTCCGGTGATTCCCACTCCCGACAACAAAAACAACTATGTGGCACCCCTGATGACAGATCTGAACCTCGACCAAACCGGAACGGCAAGCGGCAATCCGGCCAGCTGCTACTACTGGTACAGCCCGAACGAAGATTCTGTGATTGTTACCTGGGACAGCGTACCCTTCTGGAATACCGGGAGTCCCTCGTACATCGGAGAAAACACTTTTCAGATTATCCTGAATTACAATGACAGTTCGATCACCTTTCAATACCTGACACAAAATGGCGCCAGCGTCTCCACACTCGACTTTACCACCACCGGAATTGAAAACACTTCCGGGAACGACGGACTGATGTGGGCACATGATCAATATGCTCCTTCACAGTACGCCATTAAATTCTACCCGCCTGTCAGCTCCACGCTCCAAATCAACGATGCATCCACCAATTACAACGACAATCCGCTGACCGGTGCCAAATTCCTCTCAAAAAATGCAACAGGCACCTTTTACCTCACAGCGGAAGTTAAAAACAGCGGTAATACCACGCTGAACCCCTTCAACGTAACCGGTGTGGTTCGGGCGCAGAACAATGCGATTGTCGTATCCAACACGGCCGTCACCGACACCTTGCAGGCCGGGCAAACACAACTGCTGAGTTATGCCAATGCCTTCATACCTGTGAATGCCGGCACCTTCCGTTTCATCAACACCACCACGCTTGCCGGAGATGCGGCCAGCAGCAACGATGTAAAGACGATGGAATTGCAGGTTGTGGATACAACGCTCCTGGATATTGAATTGAAATACGACAACGGCACTGCGGCTGCCGGCGGAATTTCCTGGAACGGAGGCGACGGCGGATGTGCCAATTATTTCATTCCACCCTTCTATCCCTGCGACATCACCAAGGTTGCCGCCTACATTGTTGCGGATCCTAACGCCGTAGGTTATACCATGAAAGTATTCGATGATGATGGTCCTGCCGGTAGCGCCGGAACCATGCTTGATTCCATCTATGTAGCTCCGGGCACCTTTACCCTGGCCGCCTTCAACACCAGCATACTCACCCAGGCCATTCGCGTTGACAGCGGCGGTTTTTACGTCGTTTGGCAAATGAACGGTGACGGAGTTTCACTCGGACAAAACCAGATTGCTCCGTTCAGTAACCGCACGTTCGAAGTATTGAGCGGCACGATGTCGGATTACCGCTACCGTGATATTGAAGACTTGATGATCCGTGCCAACATTTCCAGGGTTGGCGTTGGTTTAGCCGAATCTGAAAAACTCGAGGGCATCGGTCAGTTTTTCCCGAATCCTGCCAGAGACCGGGCTGCCTTGCTGGTCGATGCTTCAGCCCTTGGAGCCAATTTACTCTATGTTCAGCTGTATGATATAAAAGGAGCACTTGTTTCCAGCGACCGCCTTGCCGTTCAAAACGGTCAGATTGAAGTAGATCTTAGCGGTCTGGAGAGTGGCCTTTACACAGTACGCTTCTCTACCGGTAGCAAAGAAATCAGCAGGAAACTGAATGTGATCCGCTGATTTCCGGCATACGAATAATTTTAAAAGGCTGTCACGTTGAACGTGACAGCCTTTTTTTCAGAACTATAAAAGAGAACAGCCCTCCTTATGGGCTCGGATAAGATTAAAATGGATCGGGGCCATCACGGCACATCCGGAGAGATCCGGACCAGCAAATCCGCTTCCAGCGAATGGACATAACGGAGTTCCCTTTTACTGTTCAGTTTGCCGGCCACCTGTTTTATGATGAAGCGGCATGATCCGGTTTTACCCTTGCGTGTAAAACTCATTTCAGCCAGCGGCACCGCACTGTAATTCTCACCGTACCTTCGGATCAGGCCATTGCATACTTCCGACAGTTCCAATTCGGCCAGTAAACCGGAATCATCCTGTACACTCAGTTTTTGGTTCTGGTCGTGCATCACCACCAACAGGCGTATGACAGAATCGGGCCTGTACTTTTTCGCTTCGGAATTGGTGTCTTTCCAGAAACTGTAAGTCAGGTAATAATCATACCCACTCACGCGTAAAGGCTCAGCATACGCATTGTACGAAAAATTAAAATTATTGCTTCCGGAAGTCACGCTACCCGGGTAAGTGTAGGCCAGATTCCAGTGGTGCATGACACGGCCTGCCACCGCATAGGATCCTTCTTTCTTCACCAGTGAATCCATCTCGAGGGAAATAAAACTCTGCAACGAACCGGCACCGTGCGTACGGACCAGGTAAGAGAGTATGCTGCTCATATCGACCAGGTCATGGCTGGCAAACAACTTTCCCGGAACTGCAGGCACGATTTTATCCTGTTGAAGCATGCCGTATTTATCTGCAATGGCGGTAAGGCGGTTCAACTGACTCTTCCGGCTTACCGAAAAAGCACTCCACGGGCCGAATCCTGAAATCAGAGCGGCCAGAAACAAAGTCAGCGGTATGAAACGGATGTGCTTCCTCTGACTGAAAAGGAAATAAAAGGCGTTGAGGAGGAGCCAGGCTGCAAGCACCATAACAAAATACCGGTTCTCGGTAATCCCATATGCCCTGACACGAATGAAGATGGAAAATGCCAGCAGTAAAATCAGCGGAAAGAGTGCCCTGAAAAAATTACGGGCATATGCATTGATCCATTTGTATTGCGCGCTCTCACGCAGCGGCCAGACCAACAACAAAGCCAGAATGCCGGCTGTGGAAAATCCAATAACGAGGTAGGACACCCAACCTTCGGGCCAATGCATGGTGATCAGAATTTTTGCTCCATACACATAGAGAATCAGGAGGTAAATCGTGACCAGCGGCAACAAAACAAACTGGGTAAATACCCGAAGTCCCGAAGGATATTCATCGCTACGTTCCAGAGCAGGAAGATCCTCCGGCAGGTCTGAAAGAAAAAACCAGGTATTAAAAACAGCAGCAATCAGAATCCATAGCCTGACATAGATTTTATCATTCAGGTCCGCCTCAAACAAATGATCTACGGACAACAAGGCCAGTGCCAATCCTCCAAACAAAACTCCTGAATAAAGTGCCGAGGTCAGAAACCTCAGAAAAAGTGATTTGTTATATTGCCAGAATCCCTTTATTTCATCGCCAACGAGGAAGGGGGCAAACGAAACACCGAGGTGTGCAGAGATGGACAATAAAAAATAGGTAGCGAGGTCCTTGTCTTTAAACTCCTCTGGCAGAGAAAAAATGTACAGGATACAAATGCCACCAAGCAACAAATGCGCGAAAAGGGCATTCAACTTTTTCAGACGGTAACGCTCCAGCAAAAAAGCCAAACCCGTAAAGGCGGGCAAGGCCAGCGAAGCGGTCATTACAAAATGAAAAACGGACTGGAAACCGGCATCCCCTTTCCGCTGATCCACCAACCAGATCAGGGCCACGGCGGCCAGTGAGGAGATGAGCAAGGGGAGCGGGAAACGCCGGACGGTTTCCATCGCTTTCTCTCCAAATGACTTCAGTGAAGCTATCCTGAACATCGGCATGAAATATTTCCGTTAAAAGTACGAAAGGGAAGCATGGACTAGCTTTAAGCTTGGTATTTTTGTACCGGATGGTTGAAACTGAAAAAACAAGGATTGACAAATATCTTTGGGCAATACGCCTTTATAAAACCAGGAAACTGGCTTCGGAAGCTTGTGAGAAAGGGAGAGTAAAAGTGGGCGGGATTGCCGTAAAAGCCGGCAGAAGCATTAAGGCCGGTGAACTGATTGTACTGCACAGGGGGCCCTGGTATCAGCATATCCGTATTCTGGCCACAGCGGAAAGGAGAATGTCGGCTTCTGTGGTAAAAGAATTTTACGAGGACATTACACCAACAGAGGAAATGGAACGTTTGCAACTCCATCAGGCGGCCATGGCCTCCTGGAATATCAAACGGGGAGCAGGTCGCCCTACCAAAAAGGACCGAAGGGAAATGAATGATTTTCTTGGTGACTGGTAATCAATACAGCCTGGCACATGACCACCGTTAGTGTTCTTCTGCCCTTCTGCAGGGAGGGAGAATGGCTTCTGTCGTCGGTTGAGAGTATCCTGAAGCAGTCCATTGTTGATTTCGAACTCATTCTGACGGGAAACGATGCTGATACGCACACCCAAGCCATTGCTGCATCCCTGGCCGCAGGTGACCCTCGCATTCTGCTTTGCGATGAATCAAAAAAAGGAATAGCGCATGCTCTGAACAAAGGGCTCTCCCTTGCAAAAGGGAAGTATATCGCGCGGATGGATGCCGATGATTTCAGCTTGCCCGACCGCCTTCTGAAACAATTTAAATTTCTGGAATCGGATCCGTCGGCCCTTGTGGTAGCCACACAAACGGCCAGCCATCCGGAAGGACCTCCCGGAAAAGGCTTTCACCATTTTATGAACTGGCAAAACAATCTGGTAAGCCCCGAAGACCATTGGAAGAACCGCTTCGTCGAATCCCCCCTGGCCCACCCTACCGTCTTTTTTCACAGATCCCTGTACGAGCGTTACGGAGGCTATCTCACCGATGGGAGTCCCGAGGATTATGAACTCTGGCTTCGCTGGATGGAACAAGGAATCTCCATCCAAAAAATACCCGAAGCGCTCCTGCTTTGGCGGGATCACGACCTTCGGCTGAGCCGTACTTCGGCTGAATACACGCAGGATGCATTTTTCCGTATGAAGTCTGCCTATCTGTGCCGGTGGATCCGACAAAATATTCCGGAGCGGAAAATAATTGTTTGCGGAGCGCATGCCTTGAACAGGAAAAGGGTGAAAATACTGGAAGAGCATGCGATTCAAATACACGGTTACACCGATATTACCGAAAGATCAGCGACCGGTAAAGCCTTTTACCCTGCTCTTCAGCTAAAACCCTCCGGGGAGTTCTTTTACCTCAGCCTCGTTTCCGGACGCGGTAAAGGGGATGAAATCAGGTTGTTTTTAAACAGCAGGGGATTAAAAGAAGAGGAAGACTTCCTGATTGCAGGATAATGCTTATAAACAGCTGCTGTGCAAAACCATTGAAAACTATCGGCCACACTTTGCGTATACCGGCTAAATTTGATTCAGCCCCAAGGGCTATTGCACCTGCATGAAAAAAGCCATTTTTCTTGTTCTCCTGATTTCACTGAGCATCCAAACGCCGGCGCAGAAAAATTTTGTCCAGGTAGGCCTTCTGGCAGGTCCTTCATGGGTCAACCTTTATGGAAATCCTTTCATTGAAACTTTTCTCGAGCCTGAATTCAGATTTACAGGCGGACCCACCGTATATTATCCGTTCCACAAACATTTCGCCGTGAAATCGAACCTGTTCTTTGAATCCAAAGGATCGGGAGGAATCCTGCCTTTGTTTGATGAAGCCGGCGAGCCTCTGGGCATTCATGAAACAGAGGTACATTACAATTATCTCACCATACCCCTCCTCTTTGATTATTATTTTGGACGTCGTCTGAAAGGAAACCTCACGGCCGGTCCTTATCTCGGTGTCATGCTGAACCAGAACACCACCTACACCAAGCCGGTAGGCGGTGAAAGTATTGTAGAAAAAGGAACTGCCAATTTCATTCCCTGGGATGGTGGTTTGGTTTTGGGCACCGGAGGCCGTTATACACTCAGCAAACGTTTTACGGTAAGTATTGAAGGCCGGTACAACATTGGCCTGACCAATATTGTATCAAGACCTGTCATGGGCAGTCTGACCATTTACAACCTCTCCACTCAGATAATGCTGGGTATTTTCTATACCCCGGGGTACCAGGCGGGAAGAGTGAGGAACAGCCATCTATAGCCTTAGCGGGGCTGCTTGCTGAACAACAGTGAGGAATCACCGTAACTAAGAAAGCGGAAATTGTTGGCCAGGGCAAAATCATAGACTTTCTTCCAGTCATCCCCAATGAGCGCCGCTACCAGCAGCAACAAGGTACTTCCCGGCTGGTGAAAGTTGGTGATGAGGGCATCCAGCACCCGGAAGGAGTATCCCGGAGCAATCATCATCTGCGTGTAGGCGGTAATTTCGGTAAGCGCATGCTGATCCATCCACGACACGATTTTATCAAACACCTCTCCTGCCGGCGGGAATTCTGTCAGGGAAGTGGTGTAAGGTTCCCATTGACTGATAAAAAAAGTGTTTCCCGGCTGAACCTCCCTGTTCAGCTTCACTCCCAGCCAATACAAACTCTCCAGGGTTCTGGCCGAAGTTGTTCCCACCGCAACCATGACCTTTTTCCGGCAGGCCTCCGACAATTGTACGATCGTATCTCTGCCAGCGGCAATTCGTTCGGCATGCATCTCGTGGTCTGAAATATACTCACCGCTCACCGGCCGGAAGGTACCGGCTCCCACATGCAATGTCAGGTAAAGCGTTTGCGTACCACCTGTACTGAGTTTAGCCAACAATTCATGCGTAAAGTGAAGTCCGGCGGTAGGCGCCGCAACCGACCCTTCCATGCCGGCATACACCGTGTTGTAACGGATTTCATCGTCGTGTTCGGATGGCCGGTTCAGGTAAGGCGGAATCGGCAGGACTCCACCCATTTCCAACACTTCCGAAAATGAATAAGAAGGGTTATCCCATGAAAAATCCACAATGCGGTCACGGCCCGACTCCCCTGTTTTTCGCGCACTGAGCACACAGGGACCATACTTCCCATTCAAAGATTTGGTGAGCACTTCCTCTTTCCAGCGTTTGGCATTTCCAACCATGCATAGCCACTTTACGCTTGTATGGGATTTGAAGATTTCATCCGGGCTCTGCCGCCCATAGGGCTCGAGGCAAAAACATTCAATGGGACTGGCTCCCTCTCTGTTAAAAATCACCCTGGCATGAATCACTTTTGAATTATTAAAAACCAGACAGGAGTTTCCCGGCAAGAAGTCCTTGAGGTCTTTGAACTTGCCTTTTAAGATACCAGAGTCTTTATACACCAGCAAGGAAGCTTCATCCCTTTGCGGAAGCGGGTACCTGGCGATACGGTCATCCGGCAGGTCGTAGGTATAATTCCGGATTGAAATTGCTTTTGGTTCCACGTTTAACAATCTGCTGATACAAGGCTTTCCCCGCAAGAGTAAGCGGTGCATAATTAAGAAAAAATTGGATGAAATAAAGCCGGATAGAATATTTCAATATTATGACAAACAAAAAATTTGAGCAACTGTTGTCTCATTGTTGCCAACAAAATTTAAAAAATCAACAATATAAAACCAATTCACATGAGAAAAAAACTATGGACCCTCGCAGTGAAAAGTTTAAAGGTACTTTTCCTTGCATTTCTGATCATCCCTCAGGCAGCCCATTCGCAAATCTATTGCAAAAACGATGGGGTAAACACCAGCACACGCAAGTTATGGATTGAACGATTTGACTTAGGAGGCGGACTTTCCAATACCAGCGGTGACAACAGTGGATATGCTGATTTCAGCTCCTTATCTGTAAACGCGCAACCAGGATCCGCTCTTCCCTTTACCATCGAAACCGGCCGACTTTTATCTAGTAAATTATTTTATGCCCGCATCTATGCTGACCTGAACACCGATGGAGACTTTACAGATGCCAATGAGATTGTATTTGAAGATACAGCAAGGGCTATCGTTTCGGGAACTATCAACCTACCCGCCAATACGCCCGCCGGATCCGTCCGGTTGCGAGTAACCGTGAAGCGACTTGGTTTTGCTCCACCCTGCAACCATTATTTCCTGGGTGAAACCGAAGATTATACGGTGGATGTAAATACCCCGGCCTGCCTTGCTGAAGCCGGTACCCTGACCGCATCGTCTTCCTCAGCCTGTCTTAAAGGCGGCTCAACCACCTTGCAAGCCAATCCAGGAGGAAACAGTATTGTACCTCCGGGCTATCAAACCCTCTATGTTTTAACGCAAGGGACTGGGCTGGTTATTCAGCAAGTCAATTCAACCCCTTCCTTTAACGTTACAACGGGCGGCTTGTTTACGATTCACACGCTCGTTTACAACCCCGCCACACTCAACCTCGGCATCGTGGTGCCGGGTGTAACCACCGGTTTTGATGTGAATGCCCTGCTCGTACAGGGTGGCGGCAGCATCTGCGCCTCGCTCGATGTGGCCGGCGCTCCGATTCATGTTAACAATCCCGATGCCGGTACCCTGACGGCTGTGAACAGTACGGTATGTGGCAACGGCGCCGTACTCAGTGCCATCCCTGACGGGAACAGCAATGTCCCGGCAGGATACTCTGTACTCTACGTACTCACTTCAGGCACCGGACTGGTCATTGAGCAGGTCAGCGCGAGTCCTTCCTTCACCGTGAGCAACAGCGGCCTGTACACCATCCACACCCTGGTGTATGATTCCACGCTCAACCTGGGCATCGTGGTGCCGGGTGTAACCACCGGTTTTGATGTGAATGCTCTGCTCGTTCAGGGTGGCGGCAGCATCTGCGCCTCGCTCGATGTGGCCGGAGCTCCTTTCCAGGTGAACAATCCCGATGCAGGCACCCTGACGGCTGTGAACAGCACGGTCTGCGGCAACGGTGCTGTGCTCAGTGCCATCCCCGACGGTAACAGCAATGTCCCGGCCGGATACTCTGTACTCTACGTACTCACTTCAGGCACCGGACTGGTCATTGAGCAGGTCAGCGCGAACCCTTCCTTCACCGTGAGCAACAGCGGCCTGTACACCATCCACACCCTGGTGTATGATTCCACGCTCAACCTGGGCATCGTCGTGCCGGGCGTAACCACCGGTTTTGATGTGAATGCCCTGCTCGTACAGGGCGGCGGAAGCATCTGCGCCTCGCTCGATGTGGCCGGCGCTCCTTTCCAGGTGAACAATCCCGATGCAGGCACCCTGACGGCTGTGAACAGCACGGTCTGTGGCAACGGTGCTGTGCTCAGTGCCATCCCCGACGGGAACAGCAATGTCCCGGCCGGATACTCCGTGCTCTACGTTCTTACCTCCGGCACCGGATTGGTCATTGAGCAGGTCAGCGCGAGTCCTTCCTTCACCGTCAGCAACAGTGGCCTGTACACCATCCACACCCTGGTGTATGATTCCACGCTCAACCTGGGCATCGTCGTGCCGGGCGTAACCACCGGTTTTGATGTGAATGCCCTGCTCGTACAGGGCGGCGGAAGCATCTGCGCTTCGCTCGATGTGACCGGCGCTTCTTTCCAGGTCAGCAATCCTGATGCAGGGGATATCGACCCGGATCAATTCCTGAATTGTCTTGTAAACGGGTCCACTACCTTGACCGGGATTCCAGCCGGCAACTCCAACATTCCTGCCGGTTATCAGGTATTGTATGTACTGACCCGTGGTCTCAACCTTGTGATACAACAAGTGAATGTCACCCCTAATTTTACTGTAAATCAAACCGGATTATACAGAATTCACACCCTGGTTTATGATCCGGCCAGCCTCAACCTTGGCATCGTGGTTCCAGGTGTAACCACAGGATTGGATGTAAATGCCTTGTTGGTGCAGGGAGGCGGAACGATTTGTGCTTCACTGGATGTTAACGGCGCCCCTTTCCTGGTGTTCGGACCGATCATCTGCAATCTGTTTGGCATCAGCAACAATCTTGTTACGCTTCCGCAACATGAAACCCAGCTGACTGAAGAGGCGGTCCGTTTGGCGGAAAACAGCATGAATTCAGCCATCTTATTGAGCAGCCTCTACCCCAACCCGGCGACGGAAAATATTTCTGTCAATTATATTGTTGCGGAATCCGGCAGTACCACCCTTAGCATCCTGAACGCCTTAGGGCAAAACGTTGTCACCGAACGATTCAACGACCTGGCAGGAATAAACCAGAAAATCCTCTCGGTGTCTGATCTTGAAAGCGGACAGTACCTGCTTCGTCTGGAAAACAACGGACAGGTGCAAAGCACCCGTATACAAATAGTACGATAAGCGACGTCCTATTATACTAGAAAAGAGACAGCCGTTAGCTGTCTCTTTTTTTTGGCGATCATTTTCCATTAATTTTACAATCACTTTAAACCACCAGCCATGAAATGGAATTCAACCCCGGTATTTTCTGCCATGCTTTCACTGATCACCTCAGGCAGTCTTTATGCACAGCAGGAATTTGTAGAATTGAGAAGGGAAATCAGCTGTTTTGACAATACCAAATGTATCAATCAGGAATTTAATGTCAGCCTGCCCTTGTTTGATACCGATGCCGGAGGGAAAATTCTCGCGGCTACCAACGACAGTATTTACCAGATTGCCGGAAAAGTGCTTAGCGACATGAACCAGGAAGTATCCTTTACCCGGCGCAGCTGGAAAGATGACCAGGCCGATATTGACTCCTGTGAAGACGGAATCAGCAAATCGGAAACCCGGGAATTGTATTATTCGATACTGTACAATGAAGATGACATCCTCAGCTTTGCCGTCCGGAACAACTGGATCCTCGAACAACAGAAAATCCTTGAAAGCGATTTAACCTCCGCAGAACAACAGCTCGTCTATTGCTTTACACTGGATCTTAAAAACGACGTTCTCATGGATGTGAACACCCTGTTTCCGGCGGCCAATCGTCCACGGGTGATTGAAATGATCAGAAATGAATACGATCATTCCTATGAGGAGGACATGGTGAAGGCCGGTGACCGGCTGCGGTTTTGTGGTCTCCTGATCAGCCCGATTGAATTGCTTGCCGTATACGTCCGGATGCTTCCCGACGACCAGTCAGAAGTACGCAGCGTAGAACTTCCCTTGTCGGAAATACACGACCTGATGCATCCCTTTTACCAGGATAAATTCAAATTGCATGAAGAGTAAAGGTGTATTAAAAGGCAGTACCACGACTGCCCTGCTCTTCCTGTTGCTTCTGAGTACTGTTCCGGATGGACTCTTTGCTCAGTATTCCATTCTCACCCTGCGCTGCGACAGCCTCAACCTCCGTTGCGACACCGTCAGCCTTGAACATTACACCGCTGAAAAGAAACTCAGCAGAAAAATAAAATACGGAAATCCGGCTGCCCTTATTGATTATGTCTACAATTCTTCCGGAGTGCTGATCCGGAAAGAACACCGTAACCCTGCCGGGGAAATACAAAAGATCAATAAAATTTATTCCGATGCGAATGGAGAATGGAACCTCGACAGTTTACAGGACAAAAATGGGAAAACACTTTTTGTTTTCAGACGCCATCCGGGTGAACGGGAGAACACCAAAATCGTGGAGTGGTTTTACAAGAACGACACGCTTCCCAGTACCCGTCAGCTGATACAAAGTGACACGATGGGTAATGAACTCAGCAATTCAACCTGTTACAGCGCTGACAACTGCGTCACCTATCGATTCTTTTATAACGGAAGCCGTAAGCTGAAAGCGGAAATGTGGGTTCTGGACGGCACTACCAATGCGCCTGTATTGAGGGAAACAGAGGAGTTTTATTATACCGAGGGGGAATTTGCCACAGGCTCCGTCCGGTTTCTTGAACCCGAACACCTCTGTACTTCGAGGTTCAGGTATGTTTTAATCAACAAGTAAAGGTTGCCTGTTTTAAAACAGAGACATTTGCAATTCCTTCAATTGAAAACTCTTTCGGTGATGTGGTGTATAGCCGTAAGTTTTAATGGCATGAACATGTGCCTCGGTTCCGTAGGCCTTGTTCCGGTCCCATGCATATTGGGGAAACTGCTGGTGTAATTTCTTCATGTACTCGTCGCGGTGTGTTTTGGCCAGAACAGAAGCCGCCGCAATGGCGAGATAGGTGGCATCTCCCTTTACCATGCATTGGTGCGGTATGTTCGGATAACGGGGAAAGCGGTTTCCGTCAATCAGCAGAAATTCCGGTTCGGGCGACAGTTTGCTGATGGCCGCATGCATGGCCTTGAAGGTAGCGTTCAGGATATTGATCCGGTCAATTTCATCCGGCATGATCATCGAAACACCCCAGGCCAGGGCATCGCGCTCAATCAACTGCCGGAGGTTGTCACGCATGGTTTCCGGCAGTTTTTTGGAGTCGTTGAGCACCTCGTACCAACTGAACAGGGTTCCGGGCGGTAAGATGACGGCCGCCGCCACGACAGGACCCGCCAGGCATCCCCTCCCTGCCTCATCCACCCCTGCTTCCAGGACCTCAAGATTATAACCGGGTTCCAGCATACATTTTAAAAATCCGCCCTCTAAATTGCTTTAAATTTGCGAGCAATTCAAGCCATGCAGAAAAAATTTGTCACGAACCTGGCCTTCCTGCTCTTCCTGAACCTGCTCATCAAGCCGTTCTGGATTCTGGGCATTGACCGGGCTGTTCAAAATACGGTAGGGGCAGCATCCTATGGCTTGTACGCAGCTTTGTTCAACTTTTCATTTCTGTTCAATATCCTGCTCGATGTAGGCATCACCAATTTCAACAACCGGAACATTGCTCAGCACAATCATTTATTGCAAAAACACCTCTCGGGCATCCTGGTACTCCGGATTGTGCTTTCACTCGTTTACTTTCTATTCAGTTTCCTGATAGCCTACCTGCTGGGATACCGGGAGAAGGAATTGTGGATGCTCAGTGTGCTCCTGATCAACCAGGCCTTGATTTCCTTCATCCTGTACCTGCGTTCGAACCTGGCCGGCCTTCATCTTTTCAGGATCGACAGCATGATTTCCATACTTGACCGTTTTATCATGATCATCTTATGTGGGGTTTTGCTGTGGGGTGGAATCAGTGATTCGGACTTCAGGATAGAATGGTTTATATGGGCACAGACCATTGCCTACGCCATCACCGCCATCTTTACGTTTCTCATTCTGGCGTCCAGGGTACACAACCTCAGCCTGAAATGGGATCCTACTTTTTTTCTTGTGATCTTAAAGCAGAGTTATCCTTTTGCCATTCTGATCCTGCTCATGACCTTTTACAACCGCATCGATTCGGTGATGCTCGAACGTTTGTTACCCGATGGAGCACAACAGGCCGGTATCTATGCACAGGCTTACCGCCTGCTGGATGCGGCCAATATGATCGCCTATTTGTTTTCAGGACTTCTCCTGCCCATGTTTGCCCACATGATCAAGCACCGGAAGCCCATTGAGGAACTGGCCGAACTCTCCTTTTCCTTTATTGCCGTTCCGGCCATCATGGTGATTTCCTGCGGAGTATTTTTCAGCCAGGATCTGATGGGATTACTCTATCATGCGCACGTCAGGGAATCAGCAGCGGTATTCATGCTCATCATCAATTGCTTTCTGGCCATCAGTTCCGTATACATTTTCGGAACCTTGCTCACGGCGAACGGCAATTTAAAACAGCTGAACTTTGTGGCCATGGGAGGCATGCTGATGAACATCATACTCAACCTGCTTCTCATCCCCCGTTACCAGGCCATCGGTGCAGCGGTATCCAGTGTGCTGACCCAGTTCATCACGGCCGGAGCACAGATCCTTTTGGCGCACAAAATTTTTCAATTTCACTTCCGATGGATGCTTTGCCTCCGCTACCTGGTATTTATCCTGCTGTCATTCAGTCTGTTTTGGTTTACCAGTCAATTCGATACCTTCTTTATCTGGCGGGCCGGGTTGGCTGCCGGGGCCACTTTTTTATTGGCCCTTCTCTTAAAACTTATCCGGCCTTTTGAACTGTTTCGCCTAATCAAATACGGTGAGGACTAATCACTTAGGCCAGTTTCCCTGCTTTAGCCTATTTTAGCGCTCCCAAAATCAGCAATTCATGGATCAAACGCAGGGAGTATCAGAAAAACTCGATGCCGTCAAGTTATTAAAATTCATCGTAAAATGGCGCAAACAGCTCATCATCACGGGTGCCGGAGCATTGTTTGTTTCGTTTCTCTTCACGCTTCCGCAGGTAATGACCCCCATGTACAAAGCGGTAACGGTGGTTTACCCGGTGAACCTCCAGGCGTATTCCAAAGAAACGCCAACCGAACAAATGGTACAGTTGCTCCATTCGGAAGAGGTACGGGAACAACTGATTCAGGCATTCGACCTGTACAGGCATTACGATATTGACAGCACCGGCAAATACCCGCGTTTTGAAATGATGAAGCGGCTCGAGGAAAATATTTCCATTTCCAAAACCGAATTCGAATCCATTGAAATCAACATCATTGACAAAGATCCGGTACGGGCAGCAGCCATGTGCGATTCCCTCCTGCATTATGTTGATCAGAAAGCCATCAGCCTGGTCAGAATCAGGGCGAATGAAGTGCTGACGATTGTAAGGAACCAGATGCTGGAGAAAAAGGCAGAGGTGGACTCCCTTGAAAATGCCATTAAAAAAATACGCAGCACCTACGGCATCACCGATTTTGAAAACATGGTGGAAGGGTTTTCGCGGGAGTATTTTCGTTCACTCAGCAGCGGAGGCGCCAACAGCAGGATGGAAACAGTACGGAAAAACATGGAAGATCACGGCGGGGAGTATGTGTTTTTAAAAGAAATGCTCTGGAAAGTGCGGGGACAATATTCCGATTACAAACTCAAATACGAACAAACGCTTACCGACACCAGGAAGATGGTGGAGTTCCACAATACGGTGACCAAAGCGGTACCGCCCGAACGTAAGGATTCACCCAAGCGTACCTTGATCATGCTTGTCTTTACCTTCAGCGTGGTCTTCCTCGCCATCCTGGTCATCATTTACCAGGAACACTTCAAAAAGCGATTCGACCAGGAAATCATTTCCTGAGTGTTACATGTCTGACCGGACCTTCAATACATCGTTCAGCAAAAGCCAGCTGCATTGGTTTTATGCGCTGGTGATCCTGTTTGGCGCCTTCCTGACCTGGGGGATCCTGAAGGGAATGATGTTCATGGCCGGACTTCCCGTGGTTTTTCTCATCCTGCTGCTCATGGTGTTCAGGCTCGACCTGATGGTGTTTTTTGCCATTCTGGTTACACCCTTTTCACTCAACCTGGCCCATACTTCTGTCGGCATAGGGGTCAGTCTGCCTTCTGAGCCTTTGATGTTCGCGCTTTTCCTGGTGTTCTGGCTGAAAGTATTTCTCGACGGTGGTCTTCCGCTCAAAATGCTCAGGCATCCGGTCACCATCCTCATTCTGATTCATTTGTTCTGGTACACGCTGACTACATTGACCAGCAGCATGCCGCTGGTTTCATTCAAATCAACACTTGCCCGTTTTTGTTTTGTCAGTGTATTTTATTTCATGGTATTGCACCTCTTTTCAAAAAAAGAGAACATCAGGAAATTCATCTGGTATTATACCATCCCCCTGCTCATCATCATTGCATACACCATCACCCAGCATGCGCTGGCCGGCTTCAGTGAAGATGCCGCACACACGGCCATGGTTCCGTTCTACAACGACCATACGGCCTATGCCGCCGTCATTTCCTTCTTCATCCCGGTCATGATTGCCTTTGTATTTGATCCGGAATACAGCCGCCGAATCCGGATTGTTTCGGGTATCATCCTGGCGATACTCATTACCGCTACCGTTTTATCCTATACCCGGGCCGCCTGGGTGGGATTGATCGCCGCTCTTGGCTGTTATTTCATTTTCATTCTGCGGATAAAATCCGCTGTAATTTATGCCGGCTTTGCCATGCTCCTGGCTGTGTTGTTCATGTTCAGAACACAAATCACCATGCAACTGGAAAGTAACGAGCAGGTATCGTCTGACGATTATGCCTCGCATGTACAATCCATTGGCAACATCTCAAGCGATGATTCCAATATCGAACGCCTCAACCGCTGGGCCTGTGCCCTCCGCATGTTTGCCGAACGACCCTTTTTCGGATTCGGACCCGGCACCTATATGTTCAAATACGGAGCATTTCAGAAGTACAGTGAGCGTTCGGGCATCAGCACCAATTTTGCGGAAGGCGGCGGTTCACACAGTGAATACCTGGGACCCTTGTCGGAGCAGGGATTCATGGCTCCGTTGATATTTATCGCCCTCATCGTTGCTGTTTCACAAAGCACTTCCAACTACCTGAAAAGAAGCCGCAACAAATCAAATAAAATGCTTGCAAGAGGTGTTTTGCTCGGCCTGGTGACTTATTGGGTACACGGCGTTCTGAATTATTTTCTGGACACCGAAAAGGCCTCTGTCCCTTTCTGGGGCTTCATCGCCATTCTGGTGGCGCTTCAGATTTTTGAAGAAGAAGATACAGAAACGGCTACGGAAGAAGCCGGCAGCTGAGCAAGGTCACATCATCGATGGCATCGGTGTTCTTTCTGAATTCGTTAAAAGTATCCAGCACCCGGAAATGCAGGTCTTTCATGGTATATGCATCCTCGTTCTCGCGGATCATGTCCATCAGAATCTCCAAACCAAAGATGTCCCCTCTTTCATTTTCCTGCTCAACAATTCCATCGGTATAACAGAAAAGGATGGAATTCGGATGAATGTAAGCCATGCCCTCCTGAATAAAGGGCAAATCCTCAAACATTCCCAGCCCGGTAGTCCCTTTATCCAATACTTTAAACTCACCGTTCTTGTAGATGAAAGGAGGGTTTTGCCCGGCATTGACATATTTCAGGATATGCGTTTTTGAATTCAACACCGCGACAAAAGCCGTGATGAATTTTTCACCTTTCGCGCTTTTGTTTACACTCTCATTCAATTCCGTCAGCAGAGAACTGAGTGAGTCAAAGTGATGCGCCTTGGCGTTCAGGTTCGCCTGAAAATTGGACATCAGCAAAGCCGCGGAAATTCCCTTGCCGGACACATCGGCAATGCAGATCAGCAACTCATCCTTGTTGAGTTGAATGTAGTCGTAATAATCACCCCCGACCTGCTGATGCGGCAGATACGTGGCCGCCAGATCAATTTTTTTATCCTCCGGCAGGTGTGAGGGGAACAGCATGGTTTGCATGCGGGCCGCCAGTTCCAGTTCACGCTGCATTTGTGCCTGACGGATGGTATTTTTTGTCAGTCGCTTGTTTTCGATGGCCACCACGATGATGTTCGTAATGGTATGGATGAAAGGCAGCACTTCTTTCAGGTTTGGAATCTCATCGTTCTGAAGATCCCCGATGAAGGCATAAGCCAAAGCCTGTTCATTGTGATTCACCGGAATGATACTGTCGAAGCCGTGCACCCATGAAGGCATGTGCACATTGTTCAGCTGCAATTCATTCAATTCACCAAAGCGGGTCTCCAGATCTTCCAGCAGGAAGTCGTCCGGAACCCCGTACGCCAGCATTTTCTGCCAGCGGTGTTCGTGAATAAACAAGACCAGCTTTTTCACTTTGAGCTGATCGCGCATCACAATTTCATAAATTTCGAAAAGCTGAGCAGCAGGCACATTGTAATTGATGGCCTTGGTGATCTGTAAAAGCCAGTGCAGCTGCAATTTTTTCACATGCAGTTCTGCCTCGTTTTTAATCTCCCTGCTCAAGGGGTGCTCCATCGGTTTCATTTCAGTTTTTCAAACAATTCCGGCAAGCGGTTAAGCAGCGCCAGTTCCTTCATCTTCTCACGGGCTTCCTTCACCGGACTGCCAAAATACACCGTATCGCCCTTAATGGATTTGGATATTCCGGATTGTCCGTAAACGATGGCACCGGCACCCACGGTAAGATCTTTCTGACAGCCCACCTGGCCCCAGAAAATCACATTGTCTTCTATGTTCACACATCCCGCAATGCCCACATGGGCCGCAAAGAGACAGTTCCGGCCGATTACGGTATCGTGGCCGACATGAACATGGTTGTCGAGTTTGGTACCTTGACCGATCACGGTATCCGAAGAAACGCCGCGATCGATGGTACAGCATGCGCCTATTTCAACATGATCCTGCAACACTACCCGACCACAGGAATGCATTTTATCATAGAATTCGGGCCGACGTTTGTAATAAAACGCATCGGCACCGATGACGGTATTGGCATGAATGATCACATTGTCGCCGATCACGCAATGCGCATAAATCACGACTCCGCTGTGGAGGATGCAATTTTTACCGATCACCACCTCCGGTCCTACCGAAACATTGGGCTGAAGCACGGTCCCCTTTCCGATTTTTGCGGAGGGATCGATGGCCGCAGAGGAAGGAACGAAAGGCATAAAGCGACGGCACAGGTAAACGTAATCACGAAAAGGATCATCGCTGAAGATCAAACCCTTGCCGGCCGGTGCTTCCACCTCCTTGTTGATCAGAACAAATGTTGCGGCCGAATGGAGGGCCTTATCATAATACTTCGGATGATCTACAAATGTAAGATCGCCGTTTTCAACACGGTGAATTTCGTTGATCCCGCTGACTCTGGCCTCCGGATTACCGATGACCCTGCCGCTGATCATTTCTGCAATTTCTGCAAGCGTTGGTGAATGGGTTAATTTCATAGCTTAATATACAAAAATACATATTAAAAAGAGCTTCGTATTTCAAATTCAGAAAGCTATCAACAGCAGGGCCCTAAAAACCGGAATCGGGGATTTCAACAAACTATGCCTGATATCTGCTTTCTAAAAATGTCAATTGTTCTTGTTCTGCGCAGGAAAGCGCAGTTCCTTTGGGTCCCATGTTATCCAAAAAGGCCAAATATGCACTGAAAGCTCTGGAATTTATTGCGGAGCACCGCGAAGAAGGCCCCTTGCGCATTGCTGAAATTGCTGCTGAACAAGGTATTCCACAAAAATTTCTGGAAGCCATCCTGCTGGAACTCCGGAAAGATGGCTTGCTGCGCAGTAAACTTGGTAAAAGCGGCGGCTATTTACTGAACAAAGACCCGAAAGATATCCGCTTAGGACATATCATCCGGCTGATGGATGGACCGATTGCTTTGGTACCCTGTGTTTCGTTCAAGTATTATGCCCGCTGCGAAGAATGTCCGGATGAAGCGACCTGCGGACTACGGCAGGTGTTTGGTGAAGTACGGGAAGCCACCAATCATATTTTAGACCATGTCAGCCTGGACGATGTTTTGCACCGCAAGCGGCTTTTAATACGCAAGGCTTCCAGGAAGAAACGTTGATCAGACTTTTCAAGCACTCCCTGATTACCGCACCACGAAAAATTCTCATTCCATTTTTGTACGTTGCAGTGTACCTGAAGCAACTTCAAAACAGGAGATGCCTCACGAGTTTGGCTTTTCTGATCATGCAGGTCTATTGAAATGGTTCTATTACTTTCCGCAGGCAATAACCGATATGGAATCATATAAAAAAACAGGGGGTGCTGATCGAATGATCAGCACCCCTCTGTGAGCTTTTCAGGAATCAGTTATTTACGATCAATCCGGCACCCAGTGCCTGCGTACCCGCTCCGGAAACAAATCCTTTGGCATAGACGGTATAAATCTTACCTGCGGTCAGGCTGATGTTCGGCAAGGGCAATACCACTGTAGAGGTTCCGGCCAGGCGCACCTCGAGGTTGTAGGTTGCAGCATCCAGCGGCGTGAACGCCGTGAATTCTTTAAAGCTCTTGTTGCCGAAGACCACTGCTCCGCCGGCCAGGGCTACATCCACTGCGGGTGCATCCGGACTCAGATGGATGAAGCGGACGTGGGCCTTACCCGCCGCCGGCGTGGTCAGGTCATCGGTCAGCACCAATGGCGAGATGTTACTGACACTGTCGACCGCAAACACCGAATAGGCTGTTTTGGCGGCTACTGTGATATCCGCATCAATCACGCTCACCGAAGTGCCCGCCGGATTGATTTTAACGTTGTAGGTGGCTGGATTGACGCTAAAATACCCTGCAAATCCGGCATACTCCAGATTCGTCTGGTTCAATTTATTTCCATTCAGTAAAACATCCACACCGGGTGCATCCGGTGATGTATGCACAAACATTAAGCTGCCTTTGTTGGAGGTGCTTGGACTGGCGTTGTCATCATCATCGTCTTTGCAGGATGAAAACGAAACCATGCTAATCATTGCAATAGCCATCATGGCCAAAATCTTTCTGGTGTTCATTGGAATATTGGGTTTAGAGTTTACGGACATAAAACAGCCGTTCTGCGAATTTGTTTATCCCAACCACAGAATCATTTCCTGATCACGGGTAAAAAGCGTAACTTCGCATTGAATTTTACACAAAATAAATATATTGATTATCAATAAGATAGTCGATATCACAGCTTCTCCTTCCATGCAATCCATTCGCAACATTGCCATTATTGCCCACGTTGACCACGGAAAAACCACCCTAGTTGATAAAATTTTACACCAGACTGAACTGATCCGGGATCATGAAAAATCGGGAGAACTGATTCTGGACAACAACGATCTTGAACGCGAAAGGGGGATAACCATTATCGCCAAGAATGTTTCCGTTCAATACAAAGGCACCAAGATCAACATCATTGATACGCCCGGTCACGCCGATTTCGGAGGGGAAGTGGAGCGCGTCATGAACATGGCCGACGGTGTTCTCCTGCTGGTGGATGCTTTTGAAGGACCCATGCCCCAGACACGTTTCGTACTTTCCAAAGCGCTGGAAATGGGTAAAAAAGCCATTCTGGTCATTAACAAGGTAGACAAAGAAAATTGTCGTCCGGATGAAGTACACGAAAAGGTATTTGACCTGTTCTTCCACCTGGATGCCACCGAGGATCAGCTCAATTTTCCGACTGTATACGGTTCCTCCAAGCAGGGCTGGATGGCCACCGACTGGAAGACTCCCGGTACCGATATCACCCCCTTGCTGGATACCATCATCGACTATTTCCCCGCACCTGCCGTGGTGGAAGGGACCCCACAGTTGCTCATCACTTCTCTTGATTTCTCCACCTATGTGGGACGAATTGCCATCGGTAGAATCAGCCGGGGCACGCTGAAGGAAAACCAGCCTGTTACCCTGATGAAGAAAGACGGCAGTGTGAAGAAGATGCGCATCAAGGAAGTATTTGTTTTTGAAGGATTGGGCAGACGAAAAACGACCGAAGTAGGCTGCGGAGACATCTGCGCCATCACCGGTATTGAAGATTTTGACATCGGCGACACCATCGCTGACTTTGAAAACCCCGAAGCACTCACCCCGATTGCGGTGGATGAGCCCACCATGTGCATGTTGTTTACCATCAACAACTCTCCCTTTTTCGGTAAGGAAGGA
>JAEUTF010000069.1 GCA_016788185.1 Bacteroidia bacterium
TGAATGCGGATCCGAAATATTTCAACGATGCCCAGAAGCTGGAACAGCTGAGTTACCACGATGCCATCGAGCTGGCCTATTACGGCGCATCGGTTATACATCCCAAGACGATCAAACCCCTGGAAAATAAAAGCATTCCGCTCTATGTAAAATCCTTCCTGCAGCCGCAGGCCAAAGGCACCGTGATCGGCAAGGACCTGTTGACCAAACCGCAGGTGCCTTCTTTTATCTTTAAAACCGGTCAGGTGCTGATCTCCCTGGCGGTAAAGGATTTTTCCTTCATTGCCGAGGAGAACCTGAGCAGCATTTTTTCAATTTTTGCCGGATTGGGTGTAAAAATGAACCTGATGCAAAACTCGGCGATCTCCTTTTCTGTTTGCTTTGATGATGACCGGGTAAAAACCCCGAAACTTATAGAAAGATTAAAACAGGATTACTGGGTGAGGTACAATACCGGCGTGGAGCTCTATACCATCCGGTATTATTACCCCTCCACCATTGAGTCGCTCTCACAGGGGCGGGAAATCCTGCTCGAACAACGTAGCAGAACCACCGCCCAACTGGTCATGAAAGAAATTGAAAAGTCTAATTAGTCCCTGAAAGAACAAGGCCGTGTCGTCACCATCCTCCTTACATCCTGGTTCCAGGTATAAAGTTCAACTGATTACCTGGCTCTTCTCCGGCTGCTTCCTCATTTTCGGCATGGTGGTGGTGGGCGGCATCACCCGGCTCACCGGTTCCGGCCTCTCCATCACCGAGTGGAAGGTGGTGACCGGTACCGTCCCTCCGCTTAACGAGGCGCAGTGGATGGCGGAATTTGATAAGTACAAACAGATACCGCAATACCGGCAGGTGAACGCGCACTTCAGTCTTTCGGATTTCAAATTCATTTATTTCTGGGAATATATTCATCGCCTTTTCGGCCGGCTGATCGGCGTGGTGTTCATGATTGGATTGATTTATTTTTTGTTGAAAAAGGCGATTCCGAAGGAACTTCTCCCGCGTCTGCTTTTTATGTTTGTATTGGGCGGGCTGCAGGGGTTTCTGGGGTGGTACATGGTGTCGAGTGGCCTCACACAGAATGTACGGGTAAGTCATATCCGGCTGGCCATTCATCTCACCTTTGCCTTCATCACTTTCGGTTACATTTTCTGGGTAGCCTTATCGCAGCTGTATGGGCGGGTTTCTGCTAACGCAGCAGCCTTAACGAAATTCAGGAAGGCATCCGGGATCCTGCTGGTGCTGCTCACGGTACAGATCATCTACGGAGCATTTGTCGCGGGCACCAGGGCCGGCATGGTCTACAACACCTGGCCCCGGATGGGGGATGAATGGGTGCCGGTTTCCATGGGATTCGCCTATGGCAAAGAAGGGATATCGAGTTTAATAAACAACCTGGCGAGCATTCAGTTTATACACCGCATGCTGGCGTATCTGATCACCGCATTTATCCTGGTCTTCACCGTAAAAATTCTGAAGGAGTCTTTAACCGGATCGCAGAGAAAGGCACTCTACTTTCTCTTATTTGGCGTGTTTGCCCAGGTCCTGCTGGGTATTTTCACCCTTCTGTTCCAGGTACCCCTTTGGCTGGGCGTCGCCCATCAGGCCCTTGCTTTTTTCCTTTTTGCCGGGGTGATTTACCTGCTGCACCGTTTAAAATACGATGCGGTGTAAAGCAGCTGTGATCACCAGTTTTTGAATTTCCTGAGGTTCGTGACGTGTGCCACATGGTGCTCGCTGTGCCAGGCATAGAGTCCCAGTGCATGTCCGAGCGAAGTGGTTTTTTTGTTTTCCGGATGATAATAGGTACGGTGCCAGTCTGTCGAGTACATATTTCTTAAAACATGTGTCCACCGGGTATGAAGGGCTTCAAGAATTTTAAGTGAAATTTCGATTTGCCCGTGCCTCGCTTCCGGCAATTCGGCCCATTTCTCTTCCTGATAGGGTTTAATGCTTGGATTGTCCTCCGTGAGGGCGAGTTTAAAGCGTATATACGCATTCATGTGGCTGTCGGCCACATGGTGCACCACTTGCCGGAGCGTCCAGCCACCTTCGCGGTACGGGCAATCCAACTGGTCGGCGGTAAGGCCGTTGACCGCTTCCCGCATTTTCAGCGGCAAGGATTCAATGATCTCAATCCAGTGGTTAATCTTTTCCTCGGTGATTTGTTCCGGAACAGAAAATTTTCCGATGGGGTAACGCAATATATCGGCCGACATATGAATGGATATTTGTACAACGAAAGTATGAAATGGAGCAATGCAGACCTGCAAATTTCCTTCCGCTTTGTACCTTCCAGCGCTTTGGGCGGATGATCCGTATGTTTTACCTTTACCCGGATGAAGGAAGTTTTAACCCCGCAAAACCTGGACGAGAAGGGGTATCATTTACAGGATAAACTCCATCACGAACAACTGGTGGGGTTTATAAAGCGGTATTTTTTTATGATGAATCCCGTGAACATTTTTTACTGGGTTTTTAATGTTGCTTTGCTGGCTGCCGGGGTCTTTCTTTTGTGGGATCATCCCGCACCCGGTGAAAATGTACTGAAGGTGTTTCTTGGTTTTTTTGTTTTTTTTCTGGTGATTCCGGTTCATGAGCTGATTCATGGAATCGGCTATAAACTGGCGGGTGCGGAAAAGGTTTCTTATAAAGCGCACTGGCGGCAACTTGTGTTTTATGCCATGGCCGATCGTTTCGTGGTGTCAAAAATCCCCTTCGTACTACTGGCCCTTGCACCTTTCCTGATACTCAACACGGCTTTTATTTTTCTTTTTTGCTGGATGGATGAACCCTGGTCATGGGTGATGTACGGCGCTTTAATCATGCATACAGCCGGTTGTTCGGGTGATTTTGCTCTGATCAGTTACTTCTATACCCATTGGGACAAGGACCCGGTTACCTACGACATGGTGGCCGGCCAGGAGTCTTACTTTTATGTGAAGAATAGCTGAAGATGAGTGGCTTGCGCAATAATGGCAAGCATGGCTGATTAGGCCCGAATCCCTATCTTTGATTCCCTTAGATCAGCCCTATACCGTATGTTAAAAACCGGATACAGATTCCTGTGCTTCCTCCTGTTCTTTCTGTTTGCTGTGCAAACCGGACGGGCCCAGATGCAGAACAATGTGAAATGGAGTTTTTCCATGGAACAAAATGGACAAGAGGCCGTCCTTACTTTTAAGGCCAGGATCGTCAAAGGCTATCATATCTATTCGCAGTTTACACCTCCCGGAGGACCGGCTTCCACTGTTTTTGAATTCGAAAAGAGCAGCCTGTACACGCTGGATGGTAAAGTAAGTGAGGGCAAGCCACATGTGGAATACGATGATGTATTTGGTGTGGATGTATGGTCGTTCGGAGAAGATGCCGTATTCAGACAAAAGATAAAACTGAATACGGACAAGTCTTTTAAGATTGAAGGGAGGATAGACTACCAGGTTTGCGATGACAAGGCCTGCATTTATGCCGACACGGCTTTTGTATTCAACATCAAAGGCAGTACGGGGGCCGCTGTGCCTGACCTTGCGCCTGTCGGCAGGGATTCGGCTCCAACGCAGGTGGACACGGCTTCGGTTGCCCCGTTAACCACGGCCGGCAGTCCTCCTCCTCCCGGAAAAGTGCCGGAACCCAGCGGCGATGTGTCGCATCTTGAGCCCGGTTGCGGGGATGGCACTGGCACCGAAGTTGCCGATAAATCCTATTGGGGGATATTCATTGCCGGTATGATCGGCGGACTCCTCGCGTTGCTCACGCCCTGCGTTTTCCCGATGATCCCCCTGACCGTCAGTTTTTTTACGAAACGCAGTCCCACCCGTAGCAAAGGCATTGCCAATGCGCTGATTTATTCCGTTTCCATTATTCTCATTTATGTCATCCTGGGCTTCCTCGTAACG
>JAEUTF010000084.1 GCA_016788185.1 Bacteroidia bacterium
AGCATCATTAACCTGCTCTCGGTCGTGGTGTTTCTCCCTGTGTTGAATCCGCTGTCGCTGTTCCTGTCAAAATTTTTTAAAGAGGAAGATACCCTTGTCACGTCTTTTGTAAAGAAGGAAGACCTGGCGGAGCCGGGCACCGCCTTTGACCTGTTCAGAAAGGAAGCTGAATTTTTCATGTACAGCGCCATGAGTTTTAACCTGCATCTGTTCGGTCTGAAATCGCGGATCGCGGACATGAAGCCGCAACTGGCTGACCTGGAGCACCGACGTAAGCTTTTTGAGAAGTCGCAGGAGGAACAGTACGAATTTCTGAAGCGATTACAGGGTGAACTGCAATTGTATTACCTCAGCCTGAGAAGTGTTTTGCAACAGGCCGACCAGGTACACCGACTGGAACACCTGATCGCCGCCGTGCGGAGTGCCATGCATGCGGCAAAAAGTGTGATGGATATCACGCCCAATATCGAGAACCTCCGGAATTCATCGAAAGAAGAGAAATACTCTTTTTACATCGGTGCCCGTCAGTATGTAGCGGATATGTATGCGAAACTGGAGGTCATGTTCCAGCGAGAGGGAGAGGTTACTTTTGATGAACTGAAGCTGGTTCACGACGAAATCAGTGCGCATTACTCGCATTCCCTGGAAATCATGTACCTGAATGCTGCGGGGGGCAGCCTGAGCAATGCGGATTTCACCACCATCATGAACCTGAACCGCGAACTGTTCACCTCGCACAAAGCCATGCTGATGTCGGTGAAGGATTTCCGGCTCGAGCCTGCTGAAGCGGAGCGTTTCAGCGAACTTCCGGTTTATTTGACCTGATGGGCTTCCATAGCAGCAGCTTTCTTATTTTTGTATCATGACAAGGAAATTACTGGCCCTTTGCATCTTGCTCCTGGCGTCGTCCTTCCAGCCTGCAGGCCCCAGCATGAAAATTGCCTTGCTGAAGTACAGCGGTGGGGGCGACTGGTACGCCAACCTGGATACCTCACTGAAAAACCTGGTTGATTTCTGCAATAAAAACCTGGGCACCAGTATTTCTCCCGAGCAGGGAATTGTGGAGGTAGGCAGTCCTGACCTTTTCAATTATCCCTTTGTTCACATGACCGGTCACGGAAATGTGGTTTTCAATTCCCAGGAAGCCCAGAACCTGCGGAATTACCTCATGGGAGGAGGTTTCCTGCATATTTCCGATAACTACGGCATGGATAAGTTCATCCGTCCGCAAATGAAACGGGTTTTTCCTGAGCTGGATTTTGTTGAGTTGCCCTTCAATCACCCCATTTATCACCAGAAGTACGATTTCCCCGGTGGTCTTCCCAAAGTGCATGAACACGAGGGCAGGGCGCCGGAGGGCTATGGTCTTATTTACGATGGACGGCTGGTTTGCTTTTATGATTTCGAATGCGATCTCGGCGACGGATGGGAAGATCCGGAAGTGCACAAGGATTCTCCTGAAGCCAGGCAAAAAGCGCTTAAAATGGGCGCCAACCTGATCCAGTACGCTTTTACCCATTGATGCCTTATCTTTGGAGTGTGCGCTGTCTGAGGCATCCCGGAACCTTTCTTTTTTTACTGCTGTCGCTGCAGGTGATCATCCCTGTTCAGTTGTGGCATGGGCTCTGTGAGCACAACGATACCGTGGATTGTCTGCATGAGTTCGGGGAAACCTCCGTCAGCGATCACCATGAGCATTGCCTCATCCTCGATTTGACTTTACCTCCGCTTTACCAGCACGAGGAGGATGCCGGCATCCTGCCCTGCAGCACCGACTTTTTCTTTTCAACGTTTCTGCACCTGCCGCCGCTGTGGAGGACAGCCGGGCTGAGCGGTACACGGGCTCCACCGGTTGATTTCTCCTGACCTGCCGGAAGTTCCGGCGGATCCGCGCAGGAAATTTCAGGTTCCCTGTCGGGCCATACGGCTGGTATAATCCGGCCGTGTTCATCTCATCCATCCCTTCATTGAAATGACATGCGGCGACTACTGCCGTTTATTCTTCTGCTATCCGCTACCGTGGGTATGGCGCAAAGTCCCTGCACCTTCCGCCTGTCAGGAATCATCCGTGATGCCTCGGCCGGGGAAACCCTGCCCCTGGCAAAACTGGAGCTGACGGAGTCGGGTGAAGTGACCTTGAGTGATATAGATGGCCGTTTCACTTTTGACAGCCTGTGCAGCGGTACGTATCTGCTCAAAGTAAGCTATGTAGGTTATGACTCCCTCTTGCAAAAGGTAAGCATCCGCGGAAACACGGACCTCCGGCTGAAACTAAAGCCCGCTGCAAAACAATTGAAGCAAGCGGAAGTGGTGGCCGGGCGCATGGCGGAAAAAAATACCATCGCCAGCGATACCCTGTCGAGAGAGGACATGGAGCGCTCACGCGGATTCGGACTCACCGAGTACCTGAAAAAGGTTTCGGGTGTCAGCGGCATTCAGACCGGTCCTTCCATCATGAAACCGGTGATCCATGGCATGCACAGTCAGCGGATCGTCATCATGAATGCCGGAATAAGACAGGAGGGACAGCAATGGGGCACGGAACATGCACCCGAAATTGATCCCTTCGTAGCAGACCGCCTAACCGTGATCAAGGGCGCCTCTTCCATCCGGTATGGCGCCGATGCGGTGGGTGGGGTGATCCTGGTGGAGCCGCGCCGCCTTCCCCATGAACCCGGTCTGCAGGCGGAAATCAACCTGGTGGGCATGAGCAATGGTCGGCAGGGAGTGGCCTCCGGCCTCATCGAGCAGCATCTGGGAAAATTCTTCGATCTCTGCTGGCGCCTGCAGGGCACCGTGAAGAAATCAGGAAACAGCAAAACCCCGGATCTCTATCTTCAGAATACGGCGTTTGAAGAGTACAACTGGAGCGGAAGCGTAGGCCTGGAAAGGAAAAGATGGGGCGTTGAATTATTTTACAGCAGCTTCAATACAAAACTGGGAATTTTTACCGGATCGCACATCGGCAACCTCAGCGATTTGCAGCGGATCATTGAAAGCGGGCAAACGATCAGCGACAATGAATTTACCTACCGCATCGCGCGACCGCGTCAGGAAGTGAATCATCACCTGCTGTCCTTTAAAGCCTTCCGGACCATTAGCAATGTGGGGAAACTGAACCTGCAATACGGCTATCAGTTCAACCACCGCTTCGAATACGACCGCGACCGGCCTCTGAACGATTCTTTGGCGGGACTGGACCGGCCCGAACTGGAATTGCGGCTGTATACGCATACGGCTGACCTGAACCTCGAGAGCAGGAATGTGCGTGGCTTTACAGCCGTAGCCGGCGTATCCGGAATGATGCAGGACAACCAGTATGGCGGTCAACGCTATTTTGTCCCGAACTATGTTTTGTATAACGCTGCGGCATATACCATGATTCGATGGAGAAGGAAGCGCTGGGAACTGGAAGCCGGCGGCCGGGTGGATGTGCGCAGGCAATCCGTGTACCGGAATGTCAGCAAGGTGGTGTTGAGAAACGATTACGACTTCGTCAATCCGGGGCTGGCAGCGGGGGCGATCTTCAGGCAGGACAGCAGCATCACCTGGCGTCTGAACACCGGGAGCGCCGGCCGTGCCCCGTCCATCAACGAGTGGTTCAGCGACGGCCTGCATCACGGCACCGCCACGTATGAAACCGGCGACAGTACCCTGGGGGTGGAAAAAGCCTGGAACATCATCGGCAGTTTCAGTTTCCGGAATCAGCACCTGGCCCTGGAAGCAAGCCTCTATTATCTCTCGGTAGCGGATTACATTTACCTCGTTCCGGCGGAGGAACCCGTGCTGACGGTGAGCGGCGCTTTTCCCGCTTTTCAATACAGGCACGTGGATGCCGCCTTTAAGGGGGTGGACTTTAGTCTGGACTGGGACCTGTCGTCCGCTCTGAGCTTCCGTTCACGCAATAGCCTGGTATTCGGCCGTAACCTAAGTGCCGGGCGACACCTTGAATTGGTGCCTTCTCCCCGTTTCGATCAGTTGCTGAGTTATCGTTTCAAAGACGGGGAGCACTGGAAAAACCTTTCAGCCGGAGTGTCTCTTCTGTACGTCGCCCGTCAGGCCATGTACGAAAGCGGCAGCGATTACATCCCTCCTCCGCCGGCCTACGCGCTGGTGGGCGTGGAAGCGTCCGCCAGCCATGTCCATGCCGGACAGGAAATCAGGATCGGCTTGTCGGTAAACAACCTGTTCAATGCCGCTTACCGGGAGTACATGAACCGTCTGCGGTACTACGCCGATGAAGCAGGCCGGAACATCACCCTGAAGCTGACGATACCACTGCATTTTAAAACGGCCGGGCATGCACACCCGCATGAATGAGGTCGCTTGAAATGTATCAAAACTCAATACTTAAAACCAATACAGAATCATCGGAATCCTTATGAAACAAATAAAACTGATGGCCTGTGGTCTGTGTTTGATCACGGCCATGGCTTCCTGTAAAAAAGAGAAGACGGATGAGCCGGCTCCTGTGAACCAGGGTGAATTGATAACCACCGTTCAACTCCTCCTCGAAGATACGCTGAGCGGAAGCATCGTGGATACGGTCAGCTTTCGGGATCCCGACGGGCCGGGAGGCCAGCCGCCGGTGATTGATTCCTTAGTCCTCAGCGCAAATGCGGTGTACCGTGTCAGCGTGGTACTTCTGGATGAATCCAAATCACCCGTCGATAGTATTTCCGGGGAAGTGAAGAATGAAAGCGATTTGCACCTGATGGTGCATCGCGCCTTGCCGGGTTCAGGTTTTCTGACTTTTCAGACGGAGGATACCGATAACAACGGCTTGCCACTTGGTCTGCAGGCCATCATCAACACAGGAAGCGCGGCGACGGGTACGTATACCGTTGAACTTCGTCATTTTGATACAGCGGCATTGAAGTTGTCGGGTACCACCTACGAAACGGATGTCCAGGTCAGCTTCGGAACGCGCCTGAATTGAATGTTCAGCTAAATTCCGAATGGTATTTTTACCGGTCATGTTAAACTTTATATTTCCATACCGATCCGAGCATACATCATGGAAAGAATGAAAATACTTTTATTCGCAGTCTTGCTGTCCTTGCCTCTAACCGTCCGGTCGCAGAATCTTTATTTCCCGCCGCTCACCGGTAACGCATGGGACACCCTTTCTCCTGCATCGCTCGGATGGTGCCAGGATGAAATAGACAGCCTGATCGCCTATCTGGATACCAAAAACACGAAAGCGTTCTTGCTGCTGAAAGACGGGAAAATAGTCATTGAACAGTATTTTGGAACCTTTACGGTCGACAGTGCCTGGTACTGGGCCTCCGCCGGGAAGACACTGACGGCCTTCACCCTTGGCATCGCGCAGCAGGAAGGCCTGCTTTCCATTCAGGATACCAGCGCTCAATACCTGGGAGCGGGATGGACAGCCTGTCCTCCTTTGAAAGAAGAGAAAATCACCATCCGGAACCAGCTCACTATGACCACCGGACTGGATGACGGCGTGCCCGATCATTATTGTACCCTCGACACCTGTCTGCAATACCTGGCCGATGCCGGTACACGCTGGGCCTATCACAACGGTCCGTATACCTTGCTCGATAGTGTGATTGAATCGGCAAGCGGACAACCCCTGAACAGTTATTTCAACCAGAAGGTGAAGGCCCTTACAGGCATGACGGGCGCTTTTTTTCCTTCAGGCTATAATAACGTGTTTGTAAGCAAGCCGCGGAGCATGGCACGCTTTGGATTGCTGATGCTGAACGAGGGAAACTGGAACGGGACGCAGGTGATGACGGACACGGCCTATTTTCAGCAGATGATCAGTACATCACAAAATTTCAATCTGTCCTACGGCTACCTGTGGTGGCTGAACGGAAAACCTTCCTTCATGGCTCCCGGACTTCAGTTTGCCTTTCCGGGTCCCCTGAATACCCATGCGCCCGCCGACATGTATGCGGCGCTGGGAAAGGATGGTCAGATGCTGAACGTGGTGCCTTCGCTCAACCTGGTGTATGTACGCATGGGCGATGCCCCGGGGGTGGGTGAAGTGCCGCTCAATTTCAACGATTCCATCTGGGCAAAGCTGAATGCCGCGATGTGCAATACCACGGCCTTGAATACTGTTCAGCAGGAAACCGGACTTCGTATCTATCCGAATCCGGCAACTGATTTTTTAACGGTCAGCTTACCGGGAGCGGAGGACCTGGTCCTCGAGTTATTGGATCTTTCGGGAAGAGTGTTATTCCGGGAAGAGACCCCTGCAGAGCAGGCCCGGATCCCTCTCGGCCATTTTCCATCCGGTTTGTATGCTTTGAGGCTGAGCACTGGGAAAGGGGGTACGCTTGTCCGGAAAGTACAGGTGATACATTGAGCCCGTGTACTGACCTTCTCAGTTGCTGAGGAGTTCTTTCAGGCAATCGCCCAGATAGCGGTATTGTTCGGGGCTGTTGTAGGCCTGCACGGAGATTCTGACCCAGAGACGCGGATTCCCGCTGTGGAAGAAAAATACCGGTACCTGGATGTGGTACTCTTCCAGCAGTTTTGCTTTCAGGGGTGCAACCATGTTGAAGGAGATAGCCGGACTTGGTGCATGTTCCTGAACCAGTATGTTCGAGAGATGGCTGATCATGCTTTCGGGGGCAGGCAAGGGGGTGCCGGTTATTTGTGAAAGGTAGGTTCGTGCTTCCAGGCACAGTTTCCGGTTTCTTTCCCGCAAGGCTTCCCATCCGCCCATCAGCTGACCCATGAACGCGATCGAATCCTTGATCATGAAAAATGCAGTGTAGTCATCCGTGCCAGGCCACATAAACTGTGCGCTCCAGTCTTTGTTTGTGCCGCTGTACAAATCGTTTTTATGTGAAACCTGCAAGGGCGAAATTTTGGCTTGTTTGTCTTTCCGTACATGGAGCAAGGCCGATCCCTTCGGACTGCAGATCCATTTATGGCAGTTGCCGGTATAGTAGCTCGCACCGATGGCTTCGAGGTTCAGGTCAAGCATGCCGGGAGCGTGCGCGCCGTCTACGAGGACTTCAACCCCTCTGGCTTCGAGTTCCCGGGTGATGCGTTCGACCGGGAATACAATGCCGGTTGCCGAAGTGATGTGGTCGATCATGGCCAGCCGGGTTCTGGGGGTTACCGCCTTCAGGATGGCTTCCGTGATTTCATCTTCGTGATGGAGGGGAAAGGGTACCTCGGCGATGTGGAGTCGGCAGCGATACCGTTCCGCATAATAGCGAAGGGTGTTCAGGCAGGCACCGTAGGCATGATTGTGCGTCAGTATTTCATCGTGTTCATTCAGCCGGAGTGCATGGAGAATCGTGTTGACCCCCATGGTGGTGTTGTTGATCAGTACCAGGTCCTCCGCTTTGCAGTTTACAAATTCCGCCAGGGCCCTTTTGTTTTCCCAGTACAACTGCTCCCAGTCGCGGGTCATGAAACGCACAGGTTCTTCTTCCATCTTCATTTGTAAAGCACATTGCTTGCTGAGTATTTCAGCCGGACAGGAACCGAAGGATCCGTGGTTCAGGAATACGGTTTCCGGATCATGATGCCAGTACTTTTCGAATTCGGAATAGGAGGGGAGTTTCATTTTCACAGGGTTTTCGCAAGTTTAGTAAATGTTCGTCGGATTCTTCAGGATGAGGTATTGGGCTGCAGGGAAGACAGGGCAAAGCGGGCTCCTTCGTATTAGGCGTCAGGAAATCACACGCTTAACACGGCAGCAGGAAGCCGAAGTGGCCGTTCCGGCGCATTTTGACTAATTTTATACCTTAAATCGTTTCATCGTGTCAGATCTCCATTTAGTCATATCAACCTACGCAGGACTGGAAGAGGTGCTTGCTGATGAAATCAGAGCACTGGGAGGCCGGGATATTGATATTCATACCCGGGCGGTTTCCTGTACCGGGGATAAGGGATTTATGTACAAAGCAAATTTTTCTTTGCGTACTGCCCTGCGCGTTATGGTAAAGGTGAGTTCTTTCACCGTCAGCAGCGAAGAGGATCTTTACAAAGGGGTGATGGAAACCGACTGGTCGGCGTATATGAGCGTTGAGCAGACCTTTGCCGTTCGTTGTATTCTGAACTCCCGATTGTTCGACAACAATTTATACCCGGCCCTGAAAGCCAAGGATGCCATCGCGGATCAGTTCAGGAATAACGGCGGAGCACGGCCGAATGTGGACAAAGATCATCCCGACCTGGAGGTCATTGTTTTTATTTCCAAAGACCAGTGCCAGGTATTGCTCAATTCTTCCGGTGCATCCCTGCACCTGCGGGGCTACAGGAAAGAGGTGGACAAAGCGCCGTTGAGTGAAGTGCTGGCGGCCGGCATCATCCTCCTGAGTGGCTGGGAGCCGCATCTGCCGCTGGTGGATTTTATGTGCGGTTCAGGAACCATTCCCATCGAAGCCGCCCTCATCGCCGCCCGGATCCCGCCGGGAACTTTCCGGAAGTCCTTTGCTTTTGAAAAATGGCCGGATTACGACGATGAACTCAACAAACTCATCAAGGATAAACAACTGGAACGCATCGTCGATTCGGAAGTACGCATCTACGGAAATGAACTGAACAAGTATGTTCTGCAAAAAGCGCGGGAGAATGTGGAAGCGGCCGGCGTGGAAGACATGGTTCAACTTTCCTGCGGCGACTTCCGTGATTTCAATCCGGATCTGAAACGGGGTGTCATCATCATCAATCCCCCTTACGGCGAAAAGCTGGAGGTGGATGACATGGAAAAGCTGTACGCCGCGATCGGAACCAAATTAAAACATCAGTATGCCGGTTTTATGGCATGGATATTCACCGGAAGCCCCGAAGGTGCCAGGGCGATCGGCCTTCGACCCAACCGGCGCATCAAGCTGTTCAACGGCCCGCTGGAATGCCGCCTCCTTGGCTTTGAATTGTTTGAAGGGAAGAAGAACGAACGGCATTTAAAAAAGGAGGTTTAACAAGCTGCTGTTGCCTGCCGGCATTTTGTGCCCGGTGCAGATCAGTTTCCTTGTTTTAGGAACGTCCCTTTATCTTTCTCAGGTGAATTTTTGACGTTGTGGAGGATTGGAAATTAAAAAAGCCGGAACTTGATCCGGCTTTGTTTTTTATCGTGTACAAGGATTAATCTTTGTCGAGAATGTTGGCATCCACGAGGATCCTTCCGCAATGCTCACAAACGATTACTTTTTTGCGCTGACGGATGTCCAACTGGCGCTGAGGGGGGATCTTGTTGAAGCAGCCGCCACAGGCATCGCGGGTAATGCTCACCACCGCCAAACCGTTGCGTGCATTGTTCCGGATGCGCTTGTAAGCCGTGAGCAAACGCTCCTCAATCACATCCGAAGCTTTGTTGGATTCACCAACCAGTTCCGCTTCTTCCTTTTCAGTTTCCGCGATGATGGAGTCGAGTTCGTTCTTTTTGTTCTGAAGATCCTGGCTTCGCTCTTCCAGTGTCGCTTCGGATGCTTCCAGAATTTGTTTTTTCGCCGCTAAATCAGCGGTGTGTTCCTTGATTCGCTTTTCACAAAGTTGAATTTCCAGCTGTTGGTATTCGAGTTCTTTGTTCAGGGAGTCGAATTCACGGTTGTTCTTCACACTTCCCTGCTGCGACTGGTATTTCTTGATCAGGGTTTGAGCGTCCTTGATCGTGTTTTTCCTGTTTTTGATCTGGTCTTCCAGTGATTTCACTTCTTCACTGTAATTGTTGATGCGGGTTTGAAGACCTGCGATTTCATCTTCGAGATCGCTCACTTCCATAGGCAATTCACCGCGCGTGATCCGGATACGATCCACCTGGCTGTCGATTAGCTGCAACTGGTACAGCGCCCTCAGCTTATCTTCGATGGTGTTGTCGCCCTTGTCAATGTGGCGCACCACCGGGGTTTGCTTTTTCGGAGCTTCTGCAATTGCTGTTTCTTCTGTTGATTTTGATTTTCTGGAGGCCATGCTTAGCGGTAATAAATGGGATTCGTTTGGGTTTCCGTTAAACGGACCGCAAATGTAGTGAATTTTTCCCTTAGATGCTCCGCCAGCAGATCGATCGTAAATTGTTCACTTTCAAAGTGTCCGATGTCGGCCAGGACGATTCGGCCGTCTGCATCAAAAAACTGGTGGTACTTGAAATCACTGCTGATGAAAATGTCGGCGCCGCAACGGACGGCGTCCTGAAGAAGGAAACTGCCTGATCCACCGCAAATTGCAACCTTTTTGATGGGTCCGGACAACAGTTTGGTATGGCGGATCATCGCACAGTTCATTTTTTGTTTCAGGAAATCCAGAAAAGCGGGTCCGTCCATGACTTCGGGGAGTTCACCGTACAGGCCGGCCCCGGTGCTCATGAAGGCATTGTCAAGCGTGTAAACATCATAGGCGATTTCCTCATAGGGATGAGCGCCACGAAGCGCCGCCAGCATATCCTTTTCTTTCCAGGCCGGGAAAATCAATTCCAGCCTTTCTTCCGCTTCAAGATGCCTTATGCCGGCAACACCGGCAAAGGGTTGGCTGCCGGCTTCTCCTTTGAAACTGCCGGTACCCCCGCTGCTGAAACTGCATTCGCTGTAGTTGCCGATGTGTCCTCCTCCGGCTTCGAACAGGGCCGCTCTGACCGCTTCCAGCTGCGCTCCCGGCACAAAGGTGACGAGTTTCTTCAGCCGGCCTTTCATCGGCGAAAGTATCCGCGTATGGAGTAATCCCAGCTGAGCGGCAAAGCGTGCATTGACACCGTGCAAGACATTGTCGAGGTTGGTATGGATGGCGTAAATGGCGATGTCGTGGCGGATGGCTTTGATCAATACCCTCTCGGTGTAATGATTTCCTGTCAGACGTTTGAGTCCGCTGAACAAGATGGGATGATGCGCGACCACCACATTGCATCCGTTGCGGATGGCTTCCTCCATCACTTCTTCCGTGGAATCAAGACAAACCAGTATGCCTTTTACTTCCATCGATGGCTGACCCGTGATCAGGCCTGCATTGTCATAGGATTCCTGCAGCGACAAGGGTGCAAGCTGTTCGAGGTGCTGAATGATTTCTGAAAGTTGTGGCATAGGCTCGGTTTGTGGCTTCAAATTTAGTCAAGCCCCTGATCAATTTCCTTTATTTTTGGCACATGCGCCTGCTCTTGTTGCCCTTCTCCTGGTTGTACGGTCTGGTCATCAGGATCAGGAACCTTGCTTTTGACCTGGGTGTATTCAGTCAGGATGCATTCGCGGTGCCTCTGATCGTGGTAGGCAATCTCTCGGTGGGAGGAACGGGCAAGTCGCCCCTGGTGCAATACCTCGCCAGGTTCTTGTCTCAAAAGTACAGGGTGGCTATCCTCAGCAGAGGCTATGGCCGGCATTCACGGGGTTTCCGCTGGGTGGAGAAGAGTTCAACGGCGGGCGAGGTGGGCGATGAGCCACTGCAGTATGCGTTTACGCTGGAGAACGTACGGATTGCCGTTTGCGAACGCAGGGCGGAGGGAATCAGGAGGCTGCTGTCAGAGCATCCGGCGCCTCAGGTGATCCTGCTGGATGACGCTTTTCAGCACCGCAGGGTGAAGCCGGGTTTCAGTATCCTGCTGACGGAATACAGCCGACCTTTCACCAGGGATTTCCTGCTTCCGGCGGGGAGGCTCAGAGAGCCGGTACAAGCAAAAAAAAGGGCCGATGCCATGGTCCTGAGCAAATGTCCTTCCGTCCTGGAGGAGGCGGAAATCAGCCTGCTCCGGGAGGAGATCGCTCCGGCTCCGGCACAGAGTCTTCATTTTTCGTATATACAATACCGTGATCATCTGGAGGGGCTCTACACAGGAGCCCTGTCGCTGTCGGACCTGAGTACAACGGCGGTCCTCTTGTTTTGCGGCATTGCCAACCCGGAGCCGCTGGCCGCTTTTTTAAGGCAGCACTGTGTTGCGTTGGAGATGAAACGCTTTAAGGATCACCATCCTTTTTCAGTGGCCGATGTATTGGGCTTGAAATCGAAATTTCAGGGACTGCAGCAGGCGGGCCGGCCCAGTGTGCTGGTGACCACCCGGAAGGACGCCATGCGGCTTTTATCTGCTGAAATGAGGCAACACCTGGCCGGCCTTCCGGTGTTTGTGATCGATATTGAAACGGCTTTTCACAAAGGAAGCGGGGATGCACTGGAGACCAGGGTGCAGACCTATCTGGATGCCGCCTTCAGGGCGAATGGATAGCCAACTCTCAGGGCCAAAGGTCTATGATTTCAAATTCTACCCAAGCATGACCCTGCCGTGACGAATAAATTTTATATTAGCACTCCCAACACAAAACCATGAATAACTACTTACAAAAACTGCTCTTTCTTTTCTGTTTTACACTGATACAGGGCCAATCCTTTGGCCAGGTGGTGTATGATTCCCTGAACATCGCCCTCCGCTCCAATTGGGATGATCCTGCTGTTCCGGGTGAACCTTTTTATGGCATTCGCTACAATGGCATCTGGGGCTGGCACGATGGAAACGGTCACGAGTATGCCTTGATCGGTGCCACCAACGGCGTTTATTTTATCGATGTGACGAATCCCTCCAGTCCCGTGCAGGCCGACTTCGTGGCCGGGAGGAGAGATAGCTGCATCTGGCGTGAAATCAAGACTTATGATCACTACGCCTACCTGATCAGTGACGATGCATCTCCCAACAGCTTTCAGATTGTGGATCTGCAATACCTTCCCGATTCCGTATCGGTCGTGTACGACGGGACGAATCTCTTTGAACGTGCCCACACCCTCTTCGTGGATGGCGATCATCTTTATTGCGGCATCGTGAAAGGCGGTCAGTTTCCCAATACGGCGGCTATGGCGGTATTCAGCCTGGCCAACCCGGTGCAGCCTACCTTGCTCAGGAAACTGAACACGGATTTTCCCTCTTTACTTTCCAATAACCAGGTGCACGACATGTTTTCAAGGAACGATACGGTGTATGCTTCCTGTGCGTACGATGGCTTGTTCATTTTCAAATACAATGCGGGCCCCAATAATTTCTCGCTGGCCGGTAGTGTCACTTCTTACCCTCAGCAGGGATACAACCACAGCAGTGCGCTGACCGACGACGGGAGCACCCTGGTCTTCATGGACGAGGTGCCCAATGGCTTGGCGGTGAAAGTCCTCGACGTGACGGACTTTTCAAACCTGACGATCAAATCGACTTTTCAGAGTAACCCCGGACCTACTCCGCACAACCCCTTCATGGTGGGCAATACTTGTTACATTGCCTATTACCAGGACGGATTGCAGGTGTACGATGTGAGTGATCCGGTAAACCCTGTCAGAATCGGGTATTTTGATACCCATCATCAAACAGCCATGGGTGGCCCTTATCCCAGTCCGGCGTATCAGGGGGCCTGGGGCGCGTACCCTTATCTTCCAAGCGGCAATGTGCTGGTGTCGGATATGCAAAATGGTCTGTTTGTGTTGGATCCTTCGGGCATGTTCACCGCAGTTCCTACACCGGATGCACCGCTTACCTTCAGCGTTTTCCCGAACCCCGTTTCCGGAAATCAGTCGCTGACGATCCGTTTGGCCGACGAGGCCCCGGAGGGCAGCCGCGTCGTCTTGTCGGATATGCAGGGCCGTAT
>JAEUTF010000101.1 GCA_016788185.1 Bacteroidia bacterium
CACCTCAGCACCTCTGCAGGTACAGGAATCCGGAAAATACAGGTGATGTAAGGGTGAATCCCTAAGACATAAAAAAAGCTTCCCTGAAAGGAAGCTTTTTTTATGTCTTTACCGGACCTTCAATTATCTTCTGCTAAAAAAATCTCTTTCGCTTCCACCTTCTGAGCCAGATCTGAAATTCGCGTATTTCTCAACGCATCAAATAAAGTATCACGGCAAAGCGCATACTCGGCATGCAAGGGACAGGGCAAACTACTGTTGCAATTCTTCTTCCCCATCAGGCAGGATGTTAATACCGCGTAGCCATCCGTTGCATTCAGGATTTCAAAAGCCGGCAATTTCAATGAAAATTCATCGGTCCAGAATCCACCGCCCGGTCCTTTCATGGATTTTAAAACGCCCTGACGAACAAGATCCTGCATGATCTTTCCCAGGAAAGGCTGCGGTACATCAATTCCTTCCGACAATTGCTCAAGATTCACTTTTTTCCCTTCTTTGCTGTGCACCGCAACATAGGTTACGGCCCTGAGCGCATAGGCGAATGTTTTCGATAACATGGTCATGCAAATTAAGAACGATCGCATACATCACACAGTGAGAATTGTCACAAATAAAAAACAAGCTCTTCACATAAAATTTAACGAATTGATTAATAGCAAGTTGCCTTCGGGCTGGCAACTGAAATCAGCCGGAATTGTGAGATTAATCATTTTCAGGTTCAGCAGTACCCGCTAGGTTTGCATTTCGAATAAAAGATAATAATATCTTTTTATATTTAAACCCATCAAACCCAAATCTTCTACATATGAAAACAAAAATCTTATTGGCCGGTTTACTCAGCCTTACCATTTTCGCCTGCACCTCGCGCCAGGAAGCGGAAGAGGCTGCCAAGAACTCTCCTTCACCGGTGGATGCCGCTGTTGAGCAGCCGGAAGTACACGGAACAGAAGTAAAGGAAATTGCCTTAAACACTCCCCTGAACCAGGAATGGGTTGGAGCGGGCCAGAAAATTTACGACACCAAGTGTCTATCCTGCCACAAATTGACTGACGAGAAACTCGTGGGTCCGGGATGGAAGGACGTCACCAAACGTCGTCAGCCTACCTGGATCATCAACATGATAACCAACGTTGACATGATGCTGGAAACGGATGAGGAAGCACAGAAGTTACTTGAACAATGTCTGGTCAGAATGCCCAATCAAAATATCAGTTCGGAAGAAGCCAGACAGCTTCTTGAACTTATGCGCCACAACGACGGTGAAAAATAAACGAGTCCTAACCATACAATTCACTTTAATCAACTAATTATGAAAAGCTTTAAATTAATGACTGCCACGGCCCTGCCACTTTTACTGGCAGCGATGAACGGTTGTGCACCCAAAAACCCCAGCCAGGCCATTACCGGTGATGCGGCCGAAAAAGTGTATGTCGCTCCGGGCAAGCACGATGAGTTTTACAATATCGTTTCCGGTGGCTTCAGCGGACAAGTGAGCGTGGTTGGCTTACCCTCCGGAAGGGTATTCAGGCAAATCCCCGTTTTTTCACAGTCGGCAGAAAGCGGTTGGGGATATTCTGAAGAAACAAAACCCATGCTGATGACCTCGCATGGATTCACTCCATGGGACGACTCCCACCACATTGCGCTATCCACCACCAACGGGGAGCACGATGGCAAATGGGCCTTTGTGAACGGCAACAACACGCCGCGCATCGCACGCATCAGCCTGAAAACATTCAGGACAGAAGAGATCATTGAAATACCCAACGCATCGGGTAACCACAGCTCTCCCTTCCTCACTGAAAATTCGGAGTATGCAGTGGCCGGCACGCGTTTCTCTTTCCCGCTGGATTATACAGGCGCCAACATCGACGTGCCCATCAATACCTACAAGCAGAATTTTAAAGGAACGGTTTCATTTGTTGGCATCGACAAGGAATCCGGGCACATGAACGTTGCTTTCCAGATTCTTCTTCCCGGTATAGACTTTGACCTTTCACGCGGCGGTCGCGGACCTTCGCACGACTGGTTCTTCTTCAGCTGCTACAACACCGAACAGGCCAAC
>JAEUTF010000139.1 GCA_016788185.1 Bacteroidia bacterium
CCGTCCGGTGGACGCGCAACTCGGACTGCTCAGTGCCAAAACCAAATCCGAATCCTGGCTGTACAGTCCGGTGGTGTCCGTTTCCCAATACCTCTTCCCTGCACTGAAAGATGTGCAGCAGGAATTCTCCAGGCACGTGGGTTGATCCATAAAGTAGCGTGCATGTATTACCCTTACGATTTCTCCCAAAAAGCAAAATGCTCCATCTCCGCAATATTGAAGAATTGAAATCCGACTGGGACGAACTCCTGGACCAGCTCAATACCCAATTCGACACTGATCTCGATTTACAGGGTGTTATTTTTCTCATCGGGGTGCAGGAACTGGGGCAGGGTGCCCGTGATTTCGAAAAGGATGAGAAACAGGACCTCATGCACATTGCCACCTGTAAATTGCTGAGCCAGTTCGGGTATTACCTGCTCAAAGGGCTTGACGAAGAGGGCTGGCCGCATTGGGAACTGGTACAGAAACTGCCGCGCATGACCTTGGGAGAACAGGATTATCTGCTCAAGCAGGCGGTGATTGATTATTTCAGGGAGCAGGGACTCTTTTGATTACTAACAATCATGCAACTTTAACAGCACAGGATGATCCGGCTGAAGGTCGGTACATCAAATTTTAGTTCCGGTACCGGTACGATCCCCTTATCGGGCAGGGGAATACCGGAAAAGCGGGATTTTCATTTTATCTGGAGAGGGTACCGGATTTTCAAACAAGATTCATTTATTCAGAAAGTCAATCAATTATAGGATTGATGTTGCCGAAAGTATTCCGTCTCGGATTTGCATGGAAACAATCCTGCAATCCCTGTGTTTACTAACTTTGTACATCCCGGTACTGCCGAAGGAAGTGTTTCGGCAGCAAAGCCTGCAACGTCTCAGGAACTCATTATGTCCGGGGGAAATCTTTGAAGGCCTTACCAATTTTATCAAAAAGAAATCATAAAAATGCGAATCATAAACTATCAGAACTATGGGAAATAACACAAGTCAGGATCCATCGGTAGCCAGCATGAACGGCGCGGGCAAATGTCCGTTTAGCGGTGGAGCGATGAAGCAAAGCGCAGGCGGCGGAACCAGAAACCGCGACTGGTGGCCGAACCAACTCAAGCTGAACATTCTTCGTCAGCATTCCGCATTATCCAACCCGATGGGGGAGAAGTTTAATTATGCCGAAGAGTTCAAAACACTCGATCTGAAGGCCCTTAAGAAAGACATCTTCGATCTGATGACCAGCTCGCAGGACTGGTGGCCGGCCGACTACGGTCATTACGGTCCCTTTTTTATCCGCATGGCCTGGCACAGCGCCGGTACCTACCGCATTTCTGACGGACGCGGCGGTGCCGGCACCGGAACGCAGCGCTTTGCACCGCTCAACAGCTGGCCCGACAATGTGAACCTCGACAAAGCACGTTTGCTGCTCTGGCCCATCAAGAAAAAATACGGCCGGAAAATTTCCTGGGCCGACCTGATGATTCTTACCGGCAACTGCGCGCTCGAATCGATGGGGTTCAAAACCTTCGGCTTTGCCGGCGGGCGGGAAGACATCTGGGAGCCGGAAGAAGACGTGTACTGGGGCGCCGAGAAAAAGTGGCTGGAAGACCAGCGTCATAGCGGCGAACGTGAACTGGAGAACCAGCTGGCGGCTGTGCAGATGGGATTGATCTATGTGAATCCGGAAGGACCCAACGGAAATCCTGATCCTCTTGCTGCCGCCCGAGACATCCGCGAAACCTTCGGCCGCATGGCCATGAACGACGAAGAGACGGTGGCACTGATTGCCGGCGGTCATACTTTCGGCAAGACCCATGGAGCGGCGGATCCCGGCAAGTACGTAGGGCCTGAGCCTGCTGCAGCGGGCATCGAAGAGCAGGGCATGGGCTGGAAGAACAGTTTCGGCAAGGGAAATGCCGGTGATACCATCTCCAGCGGACTCGAAGGCGCCTGGACCACCACCCCCACCAAATGGAGCAATAATTTTTTCTGGAACCTCTTCGGCTACGACTGGGAACTCACCAAGAGTCCTGCCGGAGCGCACCAGTGGAAACCCAAACATGGCATGGGTGCCGACACCGTGCCGGATGCGCATGATTCCTCTAAACGTCACGCACCTACGATGCTGACCACCGATCTCTCCCTGCGTTATGATCCGGCGTATGAAAAGATTTCACGTCATTTCCTCGATAATCCGGATGCCTTTGCCGATGCCTTTGCCCGTGCCTGGTTCAAGTTGACGCACCGTGACATGGGACCGCGTGCACGCTACCTCGGTCCTGAGGTGCCGCAGGAGGAACTCGTTTGGCAGGATCCCATACCGGCGGTAACGCATACCCTGATCGACGGGAAGGATGTCGCCGCCCTAAAAGCTAAACTGCTGGATTCCGGACTCACGGTTTCACAACTGGTATCCACAGCCTGGGCCTCCGCCTCCACGTTCCGTGGTTCCGATAAACGCGGGGGCGCTAACGGCGCGCGTATCCGCCTGGCACCGCAAAAGGACTGGGAAGTGAACCAGCCGGACCGGCTCGCCAAGGTGCTTGCCGTTCTTGAAAACATCCGGAAAGAATTCAACAGTTCACAGAGCGGCGGGAAAATGGTTTCACTGGCCGACCTGATTGTGCTCGGTGGCTGTGCAGGGATAGAGAAAGCGGCCAGGGACGCCGGCCATGCCATCACCGTACCTTTTACGGCAGGACGCGCGGACGCATCACAGGAACAAACCGATGTGGAATCCTTTGCCGTTCTCGAACCCGTCGCCGACGGCTTCCGGAATTACCGGAAGAAGAAATCCGGGATCAGCACATCGTCGGAGGAGATGCTGGTGGACAAAGCACAGCTGCTGACCCTCACGGCGCCGGAGATGACCGTATTGCTGGGCGGTATGCGCGTGCTTCATACCAATTTTGATCAGTCCATGCACGGCGTGTTTACCGCCAGACCGGAACATCTCAGCAACGACTTTTTCGTGAACCTGCTTGACTTTGGGATCACCTGGAAGGCGGTTTCAGATGATCAGGAGCTGTTTGAAGGACGCGACCGGAAGACCGGTGAAGTAAAATGGACCGCAACCCGTGCCGATCTCATCTTCGGCTCCAATGCAGAACTCCGGGCGCTCGCCGAAGTGTATGCCTGTGAGGATGCAAAGGAAAAGTTCGTGAATGACTTTGTTGCCGCCTGGAACAAGGTGATGAACCTCGATCGTTTCGACCTGGCCTGATCTGCCTGATCAGAAGACGACAAAAGGGTGGTCCGGAAACGGATCACCCTTTTCTTATGTCTATCGGACGAGAGGCAACAGCTGGAAAGCGTAGAAAGAGCCTCGTTCCGGAAAGAACCGCGATGCAGACCTTTTGCAGGCCTGAATCAAGCTGAGGTTACTAGCTGCTCATTCGGTTTTTATCAGTTTTTGCTGGACGGTCCAGTCATCGCCATAGAGTTTGATCAGGTACAGTCCCGGGGGAAGCCATCCGATGTCGATGCTGTTTTTTCCCGAAAGGATGTCCTGTTCCGCCATGAGCCTGCCGGAAAGGGTATACAGGTGTAAGCCGGCTTTCAGCCCATAGGCGTTGGTGATATAAACAACATCCGAAGCCGGATTGGGAAAGACTCGAAAGAAATCGCTTTTGTTGAGTTCCCTGATATCCTGCGGCGTGTCGCTGATCAGGCGGATGGAAAAGCCTGCCTTTCTGGTGGAGGCGGCCCAGTTGGTCATTCCTTCTGAGTTATAAGAGATGTTTACGCCCCAGGGATAGACGGTATCCATTTCGGAAGAAGACCACCAGTATCCCTGCTGTGTAAGCTCCGAAAACATACAACCATAAAAGGCATCCGTACGCTGACCTCCCGGCCTGGCCGTAAAATCGTATTCGTCCGAAGCGCCCGTATTCGGACTCATCCAGTGGGCTGTTCCCATTTCTTTGAGTTTTCCGCCGGCAACAAGATCATATCCCAGAAAGACCTGGAGTGTATCCCAGTCTTCATACGTAGGAACATGCCAGCCCTGCGGAGCCAGATTGCGCAGGTCATGTACCGCATACCAGTTGTAGAGCCGGCCATAGGCCATGACATACGAGGTGTCGTTATTGTAATTGCAATAGGCGCCGCTGGTTAAATTGCACCATTGTATGCTGTCGGTCACCTGGGGGATGGAGTCGCCGTTGCGGTAGCGGGTGACTTTTAAATTGGGCCTGGTCCAGATTTGGTTTCCGATGTGAACAGTGTCGTATACATTGCCGTCGATATCCACTACCTGCGCCTGGGAGGCGAAGGGAGCAGCAAACAGGACAGCCAGAAGGAGTACTGACTTTTTCATGTGTTTTCAGGTTTTGATCCGGCCTGCCGGGAGGCAGACCTTTGGCTATGTAAAGATTATCAGAAAACAACCGGATACGTATGACGCCGGTCAGTGTTGCGCGTGATTTTAGGATGATAGTAAATGAACGATGCTGGAGGAGGCCGATAAAATGGAAAATCTCTCAAAGGGCACTGTTCGATCTGACGGATAGAACCGGACCTTGGCAACCGGTAGAAGAAATAAAAAATCTTGTTGAATCAAAAACACCTGTTTTTTTAAGCTCCGGTGTATGTGTAAAAAATGGCTCCACCCTACAATCGTGGAGCCATTCATGTATTTTAAGGTACTATTGCTTGATCATTTTTTTATCTTTCAACCAAGCCGGGCATCCATGTTCCAAAACTGCATGGGTACATTGCGTTCCTGTTGCCGGAGGGCGACAATTCCGGTTTGATCCACATCAATCAAAAAGCCATCGTTGGCAGCCTGGCCAATACTGCCATTGGTCATCTGGAA
>JAEUTF010000161.1 GCA_016788185.1 Bacteroidia bacterium
GCGGAAGTGGTGAACAAAAAGGTGCGCCTCTCCTGGACCACCGCCTCGGAGATCAACAACGATTACTTCACCGTGGAGCGTGCCGGCAAGGACCTGGATCAGTTTGATTTCATCGCCAAGGTGAACTCTTACATGAACAACAGCACCGTGATGCTGAACTACGAAGCCTGGGATGAGCAGCCGCTCAGCGGCCTGCAGTACTACCGCCTCAAGCAAACCGACCTCGACGGGCAGTCGTCCTTCTCGGAGCTGCGCCCGGTGTACTTCGGCGACGGAAAATCTTTCGAGATCACCAACGTGTATGGATTCACGCAGGACAACGGACAGTTCCAGGTGGAGTTCCTCTACGATTCGGAATTGCCGCTCAGCGTCCTCATCACCGATGCTACCGGCCGTGTGCTCTACACCGAGGACGGTCTCAGCGCCACCCCGGGACTCAACAAGATCTACCTGAGCCAGAACCTTCCCCGCGGCATCTACTTCGTGATCCTGCAGAACCAGGAGAACAAGGTCAACCGCAAGTTTTTCTATTAGACCTGACGATCGAATTATTGAATGAGGGCCCCGGATCACCGGGGCCCTTTTTATTTTCCCGCCTGGAATGCGTAGGGCCGCAGCCGTTATTAAACGACTGTAAGTGCTTATAAACGGCTATTCCTTTTTTTATTTCAGATCATTGCAGTGAACAGGACCGGGAACGCCGGTCACTCAATACACTGACATGGAGGAAGCGGAAGAAGAGGATTTTATCGTCAGGGAAGTCTTACCCTCGCGGCTGGTGAAGACCTATTCGGCCACCATCCTCGGGGTGGACGCCACCACGGTGAACCTGGAGGTGCATGCGGCGCAGGGACAACCCAAAACCTTCTGGTCGGGATTGCCCGACAATGCCGTACGAGAAAGCCAGTCGCGGATAGAAGCCGCGCTCAAGGTAAATGGCTTTCGCTGGCCGGGCATGCGCATGGTGATCAACCTCGCCCCGGCCGACATCCGCAAGGAAGGATCGGCCTATGATCTGCCCATTGCCCTGGCCATCCTGGCGGCCTCCGGCCAGATCCCCTCCGCGCTCTTCGCCTCCTTCATGATGATGGGGGAGTTGTCGCTCGACGGCCGCCTGATGCCCGTACGCGGGGTGCTGCCGGTGGCCATTCAGGCAAGGAAGGAAGGATTCCGGGGTATCCTTGTACCCACTGCGAACGACATGGAAGCGGCGGTGGTGGAGGGGCTGGAGGTGTACGGCATGGACAGCCTCAAGGAAGTCATCGGCTTCCTGAACGGCTTGCAGCCGCGCCAGCCAGTGAAATTCGATCTCCGTGAAACGCTCAGGGCCGCCGAAAGGCCCGAGCTGGATTTCGCCGATGTGAAAGGCCAGGAAAACATCAAGCGCGCCCTGGAGGTGGCCGCGGCGGGCGGACACAATGTGATCCTCATCGGACCACCCGGAGCCGGCAAAACCATGCTCGCCCGCCGCATGCCCGGCATCCTGCCGGAGCTCAGTGCCGAAGAGGCCCTCGAAACCACCAAAATCCATTCGGTGGCCGGCAAGCTGGGCCGCGGCACCGGACTCATCCGCGAGCGCCCCTTCCGCGCCCCCCACCACACCATCAGCGACGTGGCCCTGGTAGGCGGCGGCGGCTACCCGAAGCCGGGAGAGATTTCACTCGCCCACAACGGGGTGCTCTTCCTCGACGAACTTCCGGAATTTAAACGCAGCGTACTCGAAGTGATGCGACAGCCCCTGGAAGACCGCAAAGTCACCATTTCGAGAGCCCGCTTTGCCGTGGAGTATCCCAGTAATTTTATGTTGCTCGCCAGCATGAATCCCTGCCCCTGTGGCTTTTTAAACCATCCCGAAAAAGATTGCAGCTGCGGTTTCGGGGTGGTGGACCGTTACCTGCAACGCATCTCGGGTCCGCTGCTCGACCGCATCGACCTGCACATCGAAGTGGTGCCGGTGCCTTTCCGGGAGCTGAACAAGGGCCATGCTGCGGAGCCGAGCCGCGACATCCGCCGGCGGGTGATGAACGCCCGCGACATCCAGGCGCAGCGTTTCAGCGAAGAAAAGGGGATGCACAGCAATGCCATGATGAGCAGCCGTCAGATCCGGGAGCATTGCCGCATCGATGAGGCCGGGCAGCAGCTCATGAAAGCCGCCATGGAAAGACTGGACCTCAGCGCACGCGCCTACGACCGCATTTTAAAAGTAGCCAGAACCATCGCCGATCTTGATAACAGTGCGCCTATCCGCAATGAACACCTGGCCGAAGCCATCAATTACCGCAGCATGGACCGCGCCAACTGGGGGAAGTAGGATGAGGAAGGCAGTCCTGGCATCCGCACTTTCGCTGCGGTTCAGTACCTGACAGGAAGGGGGGTAGCCGGTAATTTTTATTGATTAACAAGCAGTTAGAAAGCAAAAAATGAACATAAATTATTGAAAAACAACAATTTACAAATTGGAGGACGCAATTTGCGTCCTCCAATTTGTAAAAACTTAATTAGCAACATCTTATGAATAATGCCATACAAATACCCGATGAAATCATTCTCCGGAAAATTTACCTGATCCGGGAAAAGAGAGTGATGATTGACCGCGACCTGGCCGGCCTGTTCGGGGTGGAAACGAAGCGCCTCAAGGAAGCGGTGCGACGCCACCTCAACCGTTTCCCGGCTGATTTCATGTTTGAAATGGATGTGCGGGAAATGGAGCAATGGCGCCGTGAACATGCTTCGGATCCGCACAACCGTATTGGGTTACGGTATGCGCCTTATTGTTTCACTGAACAGGGCGTCACGATGCTGGCCTGTGTACTCAACAGCGATATCGCCATTGAAATGAACGTTCGCATCATCCGGGTCTTTACCCATATGCGCGAGCTGCTGCTAACCCACAAAGACATTCTGATCAAGCTGAAGGAACTCGAGGACGAGGTGGTGAACCACAGCGAGGAGATTAAAATGATTTTTGAAGCCCTGAAACAATTGCTGAGTCCCTCCCGGCGTGAGGCGAAGCCGATTGGTTTCAGGGTAAGCGAACACAGCGCCCGTGAACAGCAAGTGGCGTATCGTCGTTCACGGAAACAAGGTAAAAAGCGTCCTGCTGACCGAAGGGAGGTGCAAGAAGAGTAGCCGCCGGGCTTTCGGATACCTTGCAGGAGATCCAAAAAACCTTCATGTTGAAATTTTAATTTTCACACTGTTTGATGAAAAGCCGGTACCGACAGTGGCCGGCCATAGCGACGGATACGAACAAAACGCTATCTTCGGTTTAGCATGGCGGTGGCAAGGAGACGATTGTTTCAAAAGCCGCAGGCAGGGTGCGCCACCTGGTGTGCGACCTGCCCGAATGAAAGCCGGCACGAAAGAAGACAGACAACGACCCATGACACCATGAAAAAAATGAACAGGATGACACATGGTGGCGGTTTGATGTTGGTATTGATTTTGCTGACAGCGGCTTCTCTTCACGCCCAGAACGATAAAGGCGTACACGGCCGGGATACGATCCGGTCCGGAAAGGCGGAGCCCAAAGTGTTTGTGGTGTTGGACGTGACCGTGCACGATTCGGCCCTGTATGAACAGTATCGAACGGCCGTTGAGCCGGTCATAAAGAAGTACGGAGGCCGGTACCTGGTACGCTCCGGAGCCAAGTCGTTCGACCAGCATCCGGACACCAGACTGATCGAAGGAGAAGGGAAATGGGCGCCCGACCGCCTCATCATCACCCAATGGGAATCCATGGAGCAGTTTCAGACCTTTGTTAAATCGGAGGAATATGTGGAGGTGGCAAAGCTCCGCGCGAATTCCGCAACCAGCAAATCAGTGATCGTAAAAGAATATTTAAACCCCTGATGAGGAACCCGGGCAAGACTGGAGTAAACGCTACCTGCTTCTGTGTTGGATGGTGCCAGAACGGCTCCGCCTGATAGCAGAAAGGTGGTCAACGCCTCATACCCGTTTCTTCACCTAAGCACCTGCCCGATGACTACTTTCCGATGAAACCATCTGCCAGGTAAATACAGTCATGAACGACAAACTCATCCGCTATTTCCAAAAAATAATGCCGCTTTCGGAAGAGGAGATCAGCGCCATTGTGGAAACCATGACCATCCGGCAGTATAAAAAAGGAACGGTGCTGTTGCAGGAGGGGCAGATTTCCACCGAGGTCTATTTTGTATTGGAAGGATGTGTGAGGCAGTATTACCTGGTAGACGGTGATGAAAAGACGAACAATTTTTTCACGGAAGAGCAGTGGGTGATTTCCATGAACAGCTTTGGGCAACAAAAGCCGTCCGGTCATTTTCTGGATTGCTGCATGGACAGTTCACTGGTGGTGGGGAACCGTGAAAAGGAGGAAAGCCTTTATAAAAAGCACCCCAAATTTGAAACCGTTTCGCGCAAAGTCATGGAGAAAGTATTTGCCGAACAGCAGGAAATACTTTCGTCCTACACCACCGACACGGCCGAACAGCGGTATTTGAAATTGCTGGCCACACGTCCCGACCTTTTTCAAAAAATACCCCAGTATCAGATCGCCAGCTATGTGGGCGTCAAACCGGAATCGCTGAGCAGAATACGGAAACGGCTGTTGAAGAAATAAGCTTACACTTCGATTGCTACATTTCCTTTCTTGTGTCCCTTCTCCACATAGGCATGGGCCGCGGCCATCTCGCTGAGCGGATAGGTTCGGTCGATGACAGGCTTATACTTGCCGGCTTGCACAAGGTCTTTCAGAAAGGCTATGTCGCTGGCCTGGTGGCTGATGATGCCGGTCCATACTTTCCGACCGCTTGAAAGGGAGATCCACAAACCCTTCAACATTTCCGGAAGGCCGGCCGCGCTTAAAATCATGGTTCCGTTTTTCGTGAGGGATCCTGCGCTGCGGAAAACCGGTATGGTATTCACCGCATCAAAGATCAGGTCGTAGCGTTCACCATTGAGTGTGAAATCCTCTTGGGTATAATCAATCACCTTGTCTGCGCCGATGGATTTCACCAGGTCAAAATTGGCGCTGCTGCTCACGGCGGTGACCCGGGCTCCGTGTGCCTTGGCCAGTTGTACGGCGGCACTGCCAACGGCACCCGAAGCGCCTACCACCAGCACCTTTTGTCCGGGCTTCAGCACAACCTTTTTGAGAAAATGCCAGGCCGTGACACCTCCAAATGGAATAACAGCGGCTTCGGTATGCGACAGCGCGGCGGGTTTCAGGGCCAGTGAACCATCCTCCGGCACGCTGAGGTATTCCGCATACGCGCCAAAGCGCATATCGGTGTGGCCAAATACCTGGTCGCCCCTTTTAAAGCGGGTAACTTCTTTCCCGGTGTCCACCACTTCACCCGAAAAAACACTGCCGAGTACATGGAGCTTCGGCTTCCGTAAACCAAAGAACAACCGGACGGCAAAGGGATCTGCTTTTCGCAGACGCACATCACCCGAATTAACGGCGGTGGCTTTGATCCGCAGGAGTATTTCACGATCACCGGGCACCGGCATATCTACTTCATTCATCCGGAGTACCTCCGGCGCACCGTAGCGCGTGTATACGGCGGCTTTCATTTTCTCTTGTGTAGGGTTCTGCTTCATGACGGGTACAAAAGTAGACCCTGCCGCTGCCCTTTCCATTGATCTGGGTTAAGAAATGAAAAGGATTTCATACCACGGAAGGTCTTCAGCAGAACGACGTGAAACATCCGGTTGAGGGAAGCCCAGGGATCGAAAACCTTCAGAGCGCTGAGCCTGGGTGTACGGACTTCCTAACCTTTGCTTGCGGCAGGGCGGAGAACCTTTATCTTTGGTTTTACCTTGGGCAGGCACAAGCATGGAAGCGCCGAATGCCGTGGTGGCACGCTCATCAGGCCACCCGTTCAGGATGTTCCCCTCCCGCAGCAAATTCTATCCATAAAAATGCAATGGACGTACACGAACAGATCCGGGTCTACCTGGCCAGCCTCCCGGAGGCAAAGCGCAGCGATGTGCAGGCCCTGCAGCGCATCATTCTGGCCATAAAGCCTGACTGTCGTTTGTGGTTCCTGGATGGTAAAAACAGCGAAGGCAAAATTGTTTCCAACCCGAACATCGGCTACGGCCAATCAACCATCACC
>JAEUTF010000184.1 GCA_016788185.1 Bacteroidia bacterium
CCAGATTTTTGGTAAGTGTTTCCACCGTGGAGCTGAGTTCATTCTTTTCCTTTTTCAGTTGTTCGTTTTCAACCAGCAGGGCATCGATGCGTTCAAGGTATTCGTCGCGCAATTTTTTTAATTCAGCCAGTTCCTGCTGCAACTGTTTGTTCAGCCTGCTTGAATTGCCTTCCTTTTTTCTGAGGTCTTCAATTCGGGCTTTTTGTTCATCCACTTTGCCATTGGCTTCCTGTAACAGACTATCGAGCCGGCTGTTGATGCCTTTGTACTGGTTCAGTTCCGCATAGGTGTCGTTTAACTCTTTTTCAATATCGAGGTTGGCGGTCACCAGGTTTTCCTTTTCCTGCCTGTGGTCTTCCTGCATGCTTGATTTACTGGTGAACAGCCATGCATTCAATCCCAATGATGCCAAAAGCAATACTAAAAGGACTTTGTTGGTGTTGGATCCTCCGGAGGTTGGGGTGTTATTCATCGTATGGATTTTTAGATTATCGCTAAACTACAAATGAAATCGGCACTAAGAGGCTATGAAACGGAATTTTTTCATTCGGAAAAGGGTTCAGGCCGCCGGAAGGGGAACCTGGCGAGTGGACTGACCTCCTGTCCGCAGAAAATCCCGGCATCAAATTTATAATGGGCAAAAACAGCAATCATTCCGGCATTGTCGGTACAATACTCAAAAGGAGGTACGTGTACCTTCCAGCCATCGACCGCCGCCTTGCTTTTTATGGCTTCTCTTAACCCCGAATTTGCCGATACGCCTCCTGCCAGCGCGATTTCCCTGATGCCCGTTTGCTGAATGGCCATTTCGATTTTTTCCAGCAACATATTGACGATGGTGTATTGAACACTGGCGCAAACGTCAGCCAGCTGAGTGCTGAGAAAATCAGGATCCTTTTGCTTTTCCCGCTGTAAAAAATACAGGACGGCGGTTTTAAGGCCGCTGAAGCTGAAGTCAAGTCCGGGTGCAAAAGGATGAGGGAATGGATAGCGTCTTCCGTCTCCCTTTTGAGCCCATTGATCCACAAGTGGTCCGCCGGGATATGGCAGGCCCAGCATTTTAGCGACTTTGTCGAAGGCTTCTCCGGCAGCATCATCTCGGGTTTGCCCGATGATCTCCATGTCGAGGTAGTCGTGGACCAGCACCAGTTGGGTATGCCCGCCCGACACAGTAAGGCAGAGGAAGGGGAATCCGGGTTGACGAAGCACTTCATTTTCCCGGGCCGCAAAGTTTGCGATGACATGCGCCTGCATGTGATTTACCTCGATGAGAGGGATGTCGAGTGCCAGTGACATGGCCTTGGCAAAGGAGGTGCCCACCAGCAGCGAACCGATGAGCCCGGGGCCCCGTGTAAACGCAATGGCTCCAAGCGCCGATTTTGGTAAATTAGCTTCCTGTAAAGCCGCAGTCACCACCGGGATGATTTGTTGCTGATGAGCCCGCGAAGCCAGTTCCGGTACCACACCACCATAACGGGCATGCACCTCCTGGCCTGCGACCACATTTGAAAGGATGACCCCGTCCCGTGTCACTGCCGCCGATGTCTCGTCGCAAGACGATTCAATACCAAGTATATACACAGGCCCCTTGTTCATAATACCTTCACAAAGGTACATTAACATTGGCAATATGCTCTAAGTTTGAACCCTCGTCTCCTCTCTAATAATCGCCAATATCCGCCGTCTTAGAAACATATCGTTTGCGCTGCTGGGATTTGCCCTCCTCTTGCTGCTTTTTGTCCGTCTGGTGGTCAAGGTGCCACGTGTTCAATCCTGGCTGGTGCGGCAGGTGGCCGGCTGGCTGACTGATGAGTTGCAGGTGAAGGTGGAAGTGGCTTCGGTGGACATCCGCCTGTTCAGAAGCGTGGTGTTGAACGGTGTCTTCATACAGGACCAGCAGAAAGACACCCTGATCTGTATTCCGGAACTTGAAGCGTCCATCAGCCAGTTCAGCTATAAGAAGCAAAAACTCACGTTTTCCGCCATTACCTTGAAGGAGGCAAGAATAGGACTGAAATTTTATAAGGACCCCCGGAAATACAACATAGATTTTCTCATCGATTATTTTTCATCCTCTCAAAAAGACACCACTGCCTCCAAACCCTGGGCGGTCAGAATAAGAAAGCTTCAGCTTCAGAATTGTCATTTTACTTATCGTGATTATAAATTCAATGATGCGGATCATGGCATCGATTGGGAAGACCTCGCTTTGAAAAAACTGAATGTGGTTCTGGAAGATATTGAGCCGGAAGCGGACACCCTTCGGTTATCCGTGAAGCAGCTTTCTTTTGTGGAGAAAAGCGGTTTCAACGTGATTGACTTTTCCACCAGGGCACGTTTGCAGCCCGGGCTAATGGATTTTGAAGCACTGAAAATCCGCTCGGAAAAAAGCCTAATCCAGGCCAATGTCCGATTCAATTTTAAGGACATGGAGGATTTTCAATCCTTCGTCACGAATGTGCACTGGAAGGGAGATTTTACGGATTCAAAAGTGGATTTCGCCGACCTTTCCTTTTTTGCATCCGAACTGGATCATCTCAACAGGAGTATCCTGCTCAAAGGTTCTTTTTCGGGCACGGTGGACCGTTTCAAAGGAAAAGGGGTGGAACTGCGGTACACGGACGATACCTATTTCAAAGGAAATGTAAACATGACCGGCCTTCCTGATTTTTTTGAAACCTATATGGAACTGAAGGTGGATGAACTTGCATTTAATACCCGCGATCTGGAAACAATTCCTGCCTGGCCATTCGACAGCCTGAAGAGGATCGAGTTGCCATCCCAGATGAACAGCCTCGGGCAAGTTCGCTTCAAAGGCAGTTTTAACGGATTTTACAATGACTTTGTCGCCTACGGCAACATGCATACCGCATTGGGATTCATAAGCTCTGACCTGAATCTGAAAATCGGTACGGTGGACCGTCAAACGGCTTATAAGGGGAATCTGCGTTTAAATGATTTTGACATCGGAAAATTCTGGGGAATACAGGATATCATGGGAAAGACCAGCCTGAAGGCGAAACTGGAAGGCAAGGGATTTGATCTGAAAAACATCAATGCGCGCATCGAGGGAGAAATCAACAGCCTTGGTTTTTATAAATACAGTTACAGCAATATAAAATTAAACGGACATTTTGCACAACGATTGTTTACCGGCGAACTGGTGATTGCAGACCGGCATCTGGATATGGATTTTGAAGGAGAAATTGATCTCACGCAAAAGCTGCCCGTATACAATTTCAACTCATCTATCCGCAAGGCCGACCTGACTGCCCTGAACCTGCTGAAAAGAAAGCAGGAAGCCAGTTTGCACACAGACTTAAGCATCAGCCTGATTGGTAATAACCTTGACAATGCCCAGGGAACCATTCAGGCCGACGACTTTGATTATACCGAAGGAGACAAGCACATATTGGCGGAGCGTATTTTTCTGGAGTCGCGTATCGGTGATCAGCGGGAACTCAATCTTGTTTCTGATTTCGCGGATGTGCGCATCTCTGGCGACTACAGTTTTTCGGCGCTGCCGAAAACCCTGAACCATTATTTTTCGACCTACATTCCGGCTTTGCTGGAGCGTGACAGCCGCCGGCCGGTAAGTCAGCAATTTAGTTTTAAGGCGGAGTTAAAGAAAACAGACGGGGTGCTGGATGTTTTTTTACCACAACTGGGTATTGAAAAGGGAACCGTGGTGGAAGGGACAATCAATACGGACATGAATGACATGTCGCTGCGACTCCGGTCAGCGGGGGTGGATATCCGGCCGGTCAGGCTGAAGGATTTCTCCATTGACGGACATACGGAAGAGGGCAATCTGGTTTTTTCCAGTTCCTTCGGCGGGATTCACCTGAACGACAGCGTCAGGATCAGGGACGCAGGCATCAAGGGGTTTACCAACAGGGATACCGCGAGTGTTCTGCTTCAGTTTTCGGGTCAGGACTCAAGTTCGGATATGGCTTCCTGTTACATACAGGCCGGCTTTCTGTCAACGGGCTATACGATGATCAAACTCCTGCCGGAGAAGTTGTTGTTACACGGCAGAGCATGGAACCTCAGTCCGTCCAATTACATCCTGGCCGACAGCACCGGTTTGCTGATCCATGACTTTAGTTTTTCGAGCGACAGCCAGCGGCTGGACCTGAGCGGAGTCGTGGGGAAGGACACTTCTTCGACTCTGCAGGTGGAGATGGTCAGATTCGACATTTCCCAGTTTAATGATTTCCTGAGTGTATACAATGTGAACCTGGGAGGCATCGCCAACGGAAAGGTTTCCATTTCCTCGCTCCTGGGCAAGCCCGCGCTGGATTCTGACCTGGAGGTCAAACAGCTGACCTGGTACCGCGACAGCCTCGGGGATGCCGAACTGCAAACGGTGTGGGATAGCAGGGAGAACCGGGTGGATGTGGAAGGCACCGTGACCCGCGGTGGAACCAGGAATATTCATGTCAGCGGTTATTACCTCATCCGGGAAAAAGACGATGAGCTGAATTTTACCGCGCAACTTCAGAAAACCTATGTACAGTCGTTCAGCCATTACCTCGATGGACTGGTATCAGACATGACCGGCATTGCGAGCGGGGAGTTGTACCTGAGAGGAACGGCGAATAAACCGGAACTCACCGGAAAAGTGTATCTCCAGAAAATAGGATTTACCATTGATTACCTCAACACCAGTTACAGTTTTTCGACTGAAGTGGAGGTGCTGAAAGACCGTTTTGAGTTTAAAAACGTGGTGATGAACGATGTGAAGGGAAATCCGTCCATTGTGAACGGCAGCATACGTCACGAGCACCTGGATGATTTTTACTTTGACCTCGATATAAAGGCCAACAAGGCCCAGGTTCTCAATACGGGCCCTTCCGACAACGACATTTATTACGGAGTGGCTTATGCCAGCGGCACGGTTAGTATCAAGGGCTACCTCGACTACATCACGATGAACATCGGGCTGAAGTCAGAGAAGGGTACTAAAATCAATCTTCCGCTCAGTAATCCCGAGGAAGTCAGTCGCAGCGGTTTTATAAATTTCATCAATGTCAGAGAAAAGCAGGATACCCTCAAGGTGTCGGGACCTGATTTTTCGGGCATTGCCCTCAACATGGATTTTGAAGTGACGCAGGATGCCAGCATCTACCTGATTTTTGATTCGAAAATCGGCGACATCATTGAAGGAAAAGGGGATGGCAACATCACCATGCGCATCAGTCCATCGGAGGATATGCGCATGTTCGGCGGCTTTACCATTGAAGAGGGGAAATACCTCTTCACCATGCAGAATATCATCAACAAGCCCTTCTACATTGATAAGGGCGGCTATGTACGGTGGACCGGCGACCCCTACGATGCCACCGTCAACATCAAGGCAATCTATAAATTAAGGGCCGGACTGTATGACCTGTTTCAGGACAGCAGTTTCAGGAAACTGGTGCCGGTGGAGCTGAACCTGCATCTCACCGAAAAGCTTTTCAATCCCAACATTGCTTTTGATATCAATGTCCTCAACATTGATCCGAACACGGAGAATCAGATCCGGCGGCTGATCAATACCGAGGAAGAGAAATACCGGCAGGCGGTATCACTCCTGGTGATGCGGCGCTTTACTTCTCCCAGTGAAATTTCAAACCGCTCCATCGTGAATTCCACCAACGTGGTGGGGGTAAACGCCTATGAGATGCTGAGTAACCAACTCAGCAACTGGGCTTCACAGATCAGCAACCAGGTGAACGTGGGTGTCAATTACCGCCCTGGGGATGCGCTGACCAGCGAAGAACTGGAAGTGGCGCTTTCCACCAGCCTCTTCAACGATCGGGTGACGATTGATGGAAACGTGGGAGTAGCCAATTCCACCACGCCCAATGCCAACCAGAACACCTCCAACCTGATCGGTGATTTTACCGTGGAAGTAAAAGCGAACAAAGACGGACGTGTCCGTTTAAAAGCATTTAACCGTTCCAACAACAACTCCCTGATCAACAACATCAACTCGCCGTATACGCAGGGGGTAGGTGTTTTTTACAGCCAGGAGTTCAATACCTTCGCCGAGCTGACTCAAAAACTGCGTGATCTTTTCCGGAAAAAGTCAAAAAGGAAATCCAATTTGCCGGATGTGAAAACTAGTCCGGATGTCATCAAGGAAAATCAACAGTAATCGGTTCAGGTGTTCACTTGAAAAGCAGGCGTTTGGAGGGTGACCTGAATTTTTTTTGTAGCGTGGGGGAGACTCGAACTCCCGACCTCAGCATTATGAGTGCTGCGCTCTAACCTGCTGAGCTACCACGCCATTTTACTCGAAAACCAAACGGGGACGCAAAGGTATCAAAAAATGATATTTTCCTCAGCCCCTTCTAGATAATAATTATTACATTGTTTTTCAATGGTTTAATAATATTCAACAGGGTTGTATTTTCGGAATCTTCCCCGTTACTTTGGGTAAAGCATCCTGCAGATGCGTAAAAACGTTCACCCTGAATAGCGCAGGGTTGGCCAATCTCCCGGTTGAAACTTCAATTGTTTTTTATAAATTACGCAATGGCGGGGTATAGTCTATCCACCCCAGAAATTATCCACGATGAAAAAAAGTTACCTGCTCCGATCCGGCCTCTTCCTGTTCCTGTTGACGGCTGTTTGCCACACCAACGTACAGGCCCAGTTGAATTACAGTTTTCAGCAAACCACGGAAACCTATCAGGCGCTGAGCGGAGGAACCATCCTGGGTACCGCGAATGGCGTCGCGCTTTCGCTGGATTCTGCACTCGACAGCAGGGTGTACACGCTTCCCCCAAACGCCATACCCTTCCCTTTTTTCTTTAACGGATCCGGCTATACCACGTTGTTCGTTTCTTCAAACGGATTTATCACCTTCGGGATTGCACCTTCTACCACGAATGTCAATCCCCTGGGATCCACCGCCACCTACAGCGGAGCGGTGGTCGGTTTCGGGAGAGATCTGATCGGTAATTTTAAGAATGTGGTTCCGGGTGACCCGGATACCATCGCTCAGATTCGTTATGGCGTTACCGGTAGTGCCCCCAACCGCAGGTTTGTGGTGGAGTGGAACAATTTCCGACCGGGCGGGGGAGGCTCCAGCCTGGTACCCAACATGAGTTTCCAGATCCGGCTCACCGAGGGTTCGGGCGTTTGTGAAGTGGCTTACGGAGCCTTTACCGGTGCCACCTGGGTGAACAGTACGGCGCAGGTGGGTATCAGAGGCGCCACCAATACCGCCTATTTTAACCGCCTGCTGGCCAGCGGCCAGCCCTGGACCAATACATCGCAGGGCATCGCGGCGACCTCTTCCTGTGCCTTTACCTCTTCTACGCTGCCTGCATCGGGTCTTGTCTTCAGGTTCATGGCCAACTGCCCCACGCCTTCCAACCTGTCCATTCTGGATCTTGTGGCCAACTCTGTAAAATTGCGCTGGAATTCAGGCTCTGTAGCCGGCACCTTTCCGGGCTCCGGTTACATCGTGGAGTGGGGCCCAAGCGGCTTTACGCCCGGTACGGGTACGATCGTCAATACCAATGATACCTTCCTGATCCTTTCCGGACTAAGTTCGGGAACCCCCTACCAATATTACGTTCGCCGGAATTGTTCATCCAGCGGAAATGGCATCAGTGTAAATGCAGGGCCGAAATCCTTTACCCCCGGACTTCCTGCCGAAGATTGTGCATCCGCACAACTGATTTCTGTGGCGGCAAATCTGGCTTCCTGCAGTTCCACGGCGGTCAGCAGCGGTTCATCGCAAAACGGACCCAATGCCTTGTGTTCGGACGGATTGGGCGGCAATTTTCCAGATGATGACAAATGGTTTAAGTTCGTTGCACCCGGAAACAGCAAAAAAATAATCATTACCACTTCTGCCGGAACCGTCAACGACTGGGTGATGGAAGTCTGGAACAATTGCCCTGCCAGCGGCGGGCTCAGTATAAAATGCAGCGATGATGTGAACGGCGGAATGCCTGAAATTTCCTTGTGTCAGAATGAATACATTCCCGGACATACGTATTATATTCGTTTGTGGACGTATAGCCTCAGCGGGAACGGCACCATGAGTTTTTGTGCCTATGAAGCTTCGCCTTGTCCGGTTGCTCCCAGCTATGACAATTGTATTGCCGCCGATTCATTCCTGATCAATCCTGTGCTGAGTTGTCCGGGTAATGAACAAATTTTCTCCACGCTTTTTGCCACCCCATCGGTTGGTGGTGACAATACAGCCGACGCCCCCACCTGTGACGGTTCCACGACCCTGAACGATGTTTGGCTACGCTTCAATACCGGATCAACGGGAACTTTTACCGTGACCCTGAATCCGCTAACCGCCACCGATCTGAGAGCGCAGGTGGTATTTGAATGCGGAAGCGGAGGGTATGAAATTGCCTGTTGGAATCCGGCGGCAGGAACCCATACGCTCACCGGACTGAACCCCTCCGCCAATTACGCCATCCGGGTATGGTCGGCGGTCGGACAAAGCGGAACCTTCAGTGTCTGCGCACAGGATGCCTGTGATGATGCGACCGCCACGTTATCCGGTTCATCCACCATTTGCACCACCGGTACCGCACAACTGCGTGTTGATCTTACCGGACTACCCCCCTGGAACGTTACGTATACGGATGGAGTCTCCAATTACAATTTTACTACCTCCACCACCCCGTATTTTATTTCTGTTTCTCCTCAGGTCACCACCTTTTACAACCTCGTATCCGTGAGCAGCCCGATTTGTTCCGGAACAGGGGATGGCGTAGCCAGCGTCAATGTCGTGCCACCACCGGTAGTTGATCTGGCCGCATTTACCAGTCCGGTCTGTTCCAATCAGATTTTTACGTTATCGGGTGGAACCCCTGTAGGCGGTACCTATTCCGGTATAGGTGTTACCGGAAATCAGTTCAATGCCTCAGTAGGAGGACTCGGGCCACATTTAATCACCTACACCTATGGGATCGGGAACGGGTGCCAGCGATCGGATACCGCTTCCATTCAGGTCATTCAGGCGCCTTCGGTTACGTATTTCAATCCTGCCGTCGCCCCGGTGGGTTCAACAATTAAGATTGGTGGCAGCCACTTGAATACGGTGAACCAGGTGCGGTTTAATTTAACAAACGCATTGGTTTATAATATCTTAAGTTCTGACACCATCACGGCTGTCGTTCCGCCCGGAGCAAATACCGGTTACATCACGGTGTTTACCAGCAACGGATGTTCAGCTCAGAGTCCGACTACTTTCGGAGTGGGTAATCCTCCTGGCGTCACACTCAACCTGAAGGCCTATGTGGAGGGTTATTATGCTTCCGGAGGACTAATGAATGCGGTAGTTGATCCGATTAATCTTCCCACAAAATCGGATACCATGACCGTTGAACTGCACAGCCCGCTGGCACCTTATGCGCTGGTAGCGACCCGGAAAGCACTGTCGAATACAAATGGAACCTTTACCGTGACCTTCCCTGCGGCGCAAACCAATAATTCCTACTACATCGTTTTAAAATCAAGGAATACAGTTGAAACCTGGAGTAAGGTACCGGTCTTGCTGGTATCGGGTAATAATTCATACGATTTTTCAGTGCCGGGTACGTCCATGCTGAGGCCACATAGCCAGTCTGGTGGCAGTAATTTGCAAAACGGTTCTGTACATGAATTTATTAAACCGGAACATCCTGAATAAATCAGGCTTTTTCACCCTTTATTTCCAGTAGTTGACGTCCTAAGGATCGAAATTTACCTCTGTTTACTTTGAAAACTGGGGTAGATTCTTATCTTTGTTAGGAAGCCATGTTAATCGTGGTAATCAAACACATCTTTGAACAAAACACACCCCAAAATGATTGTCAAGTTCTACCCTTTAACCTGGCGGTTTCTCACCGCTTGCTGCCTGCTCTTGCTGGCAGCGAAATCCAATGCACAGGTCAGTGCATATAATTTCACCCAGATGACCGGCACCTATACCGCCATCACCGGAGGAACGGTGATTGCCACCGCAAGTGGTACGTCAGGGGCGGCTTCGCTGGATGACGTTATTTATGATCTTCCGGCCGGAACCATACCTTTTAGTTTCCAGTTCAACAGCACGGCCTATACCGGATGTAAAGTGAGTACGAACGGGTTTATCACCTTTGGCGCCACCGCCCCCTCTGCCAATGGTTCAACAACAGGATACACCCCGATATCGGCTACCACCGCTTATAGCGGTGCGGCCTCGGCGTTAGGGAGAAACCTGAATGCCTACTTTTTTTCGGGCGTACCGGCACAAACCGGTGAATTGCGGTACCAGACCCTCGGAACCACCCCGAACCGGACCTTTGTGATTCAGTGGAAAAATTTCAAAACCTTTAACACTTCCGGCGCCACCTTCGGGCCGGTACTTAATTTCCAGGTCAGGCTGAAAGAAACATCGAACGCCATCGAGTTTGTGTACAATTGCAGCGGGGCCTTTACCAGCAGTCTGGCACAGGTTGGGTTGCGCGGGGCCACCAATGGATTCCCCTCCAACGTGAACAACCGTTCTGTAGCCAACGGCGTGAATACCTGGATCAACTCCGTGGCCGGCACCTCCAACGCCGCCACCTGCGAATTTTCTTCCTCGCTGATGCCTCCCTCCGGTCTGACCTACAGTTTTGCTCCTTCAGCCTGTCCGAGTCCGCAGAATGCAGCGGCGACCAACATCACGCAGAATTCTGCACAGCTTACCTGGACTTCCCCCGGTGGCAACGGTACCTTCACCATTGAATATGGCTTATCCGGATTTTCTCCCGGTAACGGAACTACGCAAACCAATGTGAGTTCCGGTGTGGTGATAAACGGCCTGGTGTCCACCACAAATTATCAATATTATATCCGGCAGGAATGCGGGGTGAACGGCAACAGCAGCCTGGTGGGACCCATCGATTTCAGCACCGGCGGCCCCGGCGAAGATTGTGCGACGGCCTTGTTGGTGAATGTAGCCAATAACCTGGGTGCCTGTGCTTTCACCACCGTGAACTCGGGGGTCTCCTCGAACGGGCCCAATGCCATTTGTTCCGACTTTAACGGAAACGGTGCCAATGATGACAAATGGTACCGCTTCGTAGCACCCAGCGGAGGGAATCAGCTGGTGATCACCACAACAGCAGGCACAGTAAACGACTGGGTCATGGAAGTCTGGAACGGTTGTCCCGGCAGCGGCCTGATGCTGAAATGCGCCGATGATGTGAACGGCACCATGCCGGAGATTACCCTCTGCCAGAACGAATATACCGCCGGCCAGACGTATTACATCCGGATATGGACCTACAGCACCGCGGCCATTGGAACAGCGAATTTATGTGTGTACAAAACCACGGCCTGTCCACTGCCTCCTGTCAACGATGAGTGTATTTCTGCCACACGGCTGACCGTAAATTCACCATTAGCCTGTCCGGCTTCAGCCACGTCTCATTCAAACGCCTATGCCACCCCGAATACGGATGGCGCTACCTGTGATGCGGGTACCAAGCGCGATGTGTGGTTTGTATTCAATACCGGGAATCTTGGAAACATTGTGATGACCATTTCTCCCGGTACCGCTACGACCCTGAAAGCGCAGTTGCTGTTTGAGTGCGGCGGATTTGAGATCTCCTGCTACTCACCCGCCAACGGTACCTATACCTTTACGGGTTTGAATCCTCAGGCCGACTATGTGATCCGTGTGTGGTCTGATTCCGGCACCGCCGGCACCTTCAACATCTGCCTCGCCGATCAGTGTGCGAACCCGACTGCTACCTTCGGTCCAAACCAGGCCGTGTGTACAGGGCAGACGGCCAGTTTGCCGGTCAGCTTTACCGGCGTACCGCCCTATACTTTTACCTATAAAAACAATACGACCAATCAGAATTTCCCGGTCACTACCAGTTTAAATCCATACAACATTCAGTTGTCGCCATCCGCCACTACCACGTATACCCTGCTCAGCATGAACGATGCCGCCTGCAGCGGAACGGCGAGTGGTACGGCCAGTGTGACGGTGGTTTCACCCCAGGCGGTGAGTCTGTCGGCTTTCCCTTCCACCTGCACGAACAGTCCTCTCGTTACCTTAACCCAGGGCTCGCCGGCGGGAGGTGTTTACAGCGGGGTAGGGGTCTCCGGAGTTAAATTCAATCCGGCGGTGGGTACACAAACCATCACCTACACCGTTACGTTCGCGCCCGGTTGTGTGGACAGCGCTTCGCAGGTATTTACGGTACATCCGCTACCCAATGTCAGTCTCAATTCACTGGGCAACGTTTGCTTAACGGCTGCGCCCTTCCCGTTAACCGGAGGTGTTCCTACCGGAGGAACCTATTCAGGTCCGGGGGTGAGCAACAATACTTTCAATCCGGCTTCAGCAGGACTTGGAAACAAGATTATCACCTATTCCTTTACCAGTACCGCGGGATGTACCAGTTCAGACACCGCTCTGATTACCGTCATCACCTGTTCAGGATGCGCGAACCCGCCGGTAGCCAATGCAGGACCTGACAGGATTTCCTGTGAGGGTTCGCAGGTTAGCCTGGCCGGATCCATCTCAGGAGGCGCCAATTCAGCATCCTGGGTAGGGAACGGCACCGGTTTCTTCACCCCGAATAATACAACGCTTACGGCTACGTATGTACCCTCTTCAACCGATGTACAATTGGGTCAGATCATGCTGATCCTTACGACCAATGATCCGGATGGCGGAGGCCCTTGCGTACCGGACAAGGATACAATGATGGTGTTCTTCCAGGACTCCATTGCCGCCAATAGTATTACCGGAACCACGGGCGTATGCCGTCCGGTAAACGGAGTGACCTATTCGGTAGCCTCACAAGCCGGAGCCAGCTATAACTGGACCGTACCCACGAATGTTGTACTGGCCAGTGGTCAGGGTACAGCCGCCATCACCGCGAACTGGCCTTCCAATGGTCAGGCCGGGAATGTTTGTGTAACGATGAGCAATGGCTGCAATTCAAAGCAACTGTGCAAGAATGTGAAATTGAGGACCACTGCGGCCGGCAAACCTACGTCCATAAAAGGACAGACCTCTGCCTGCAGAAATGAAGTGTTTACCTATTCCTGCTCAAGGGTCAGTTCGGCCGACTTCTATGTCTGGACTCCGCCTGTAGGTGCCACCATCAACGGTTCAGGCGCTTCTTTCCAGACGGTCGACACCTTTGTGGTGGTCACCTTCGGAGCGGCCTATACCGGTGATACCTTGCGTGTGAAAGGCGGGAATTGCGCGGGTTTCAGTGCGGAAACCAAGTTGCGTATCAACAGAAGAACCACGGTACCCGGAACCCCCTCGGCGATCAGCGGCGAAGGCAACGGGGTATGCGCCAGTACCCAGGTGTATTCCATTAAACCTACCAACGGAGCGAGCAGTTATCGCTGGAGAACGGCTGTTGCCGGAGCTCTGATCAATGGACTGCCATCTCCGCTCATCACAAACGACACCCTGGTTACCGTTACCTGGCCTTCCGGTTTTGCATCGGGTACACTGTTTGTAGCCGCCAGAAACGCATGCGGAACAGGTACTGAAAAATCCAAAACCATCAAGGGCGTCCCCGGAGTGTCCAGCGGAATCAATGGCAACGACACGGTTTGTGCCGGTACTTCGCAGGTCTATTCAATAGCTCCTTTGTACGGTGCCACTTCCTATACCTGGACGGTTCCATCTTCGGTAACCATTCAAAGCGGACAAGGTACCACTTCCATCACGGTGAAATTCAATGCAGCTACCGGTACGAGAGCGATAAAAGTGAAAGGTGTAAATGCCTGCGGCAACGGTTCCAACAAAACCCTGAATGTACAGGCCATCGCTTGTCCGAGAAATGGTGATTTAAGCATCCGCAATGCATTCGGTATAGATGCGTATCCGAACCCCGCCAGTGATCTGCTGAATATACAATTTGAATCAGCCTCCGACGAAAACTACCGGATCATGTTGTATGATCTGACCGGCCGAATGGTGCAGGAGCAAATGATAACGGCGGTAGAAGGAGTGAATACCCTTCAGTGGAGTCTTTCCGGATATCCTGCCGGCGTGTACCTGCTCGCGGTACAGGGTCGTGAAGGTCTGAGTCAGGTGAAGATAGTGGTAGAAAAATAATTGCACTCACCCAAAATAGGAGAGCCCGGTTTTGCCGGGCTCTCTTTGTTATGATGAAACTTTCAGGGTGATTTCCTTAAAGTTCGCATTGGTCCTGAACTTGATCACTCCCAGATGCGAATAACGTTTGGTGATGCGGTGGGTTTTTCCGTCAACTTCAAATTCGGTGATGTTTTCCGGAACGCCATGCAGGACGATCTTGTAGTGGGGATAGCTGGGCTCGAAATTACCGCTTACCGTCTGGAAAATTTTAAACGTACCTTTCTTTTGCGTCACAACAAACTTCTTAATATTGAACTGTCCGTTACGGTATCCGTAGTAATCGCCTGCGTCTTCATAAAGATGACTGGTCTGAACCGTTTTGGTATAATAAATGTGCAGGGTAAGTTCCGTAACCGGGATTTCACCTACATACTGCATTTTTGGGTAATTGGCCAAGACCGATCCTTCTTTTACAAAGAGCGGCATTTTATCCAGCGGTGCTTCCGCATTGATTTCCTTGCCTCCGTTTTCCAGGTCATCGTTCCAGAAATTATACCAGCGCCCTTTGGGTAAATACAGGAGCCGTGTATCTGCACCGGGAAGATTCACCGGACATACCATGATTTTATCCCCGAACATGTACTGGTCGGTATGGTACAAGGATTCTGTGTCCGATTGGTCGGTCATCACCAATGGGCGGATCATCGGAATTCCGTATTGTGAATTTTGCCAGAATGTGGTGTAGATATAGGGAAGCAACTGGTAGCGCAGATGGATGTATTTTTTGGCAATGAACTCGTATTTCTGTCCATAGGACCATGGCTCCTGTGGCTCTGCCCCCGGATCATTGCCTGCTGAATGCGTTCGGCAAAAGGGATGGAAAACGGCCATCTGCAACCAACGAACATACAGTTCACCGTCCGGATTGCCGATGAATCCGCCGATGTCTGAACCGGCAAATGAGATCCCCGACATACAGAGACGCTGAACCTGCATGTTCGCAATCCACATGTGCTCCCAGGTAGCGATGTTATCGCCGGTCCATACGGAACTGAAGCGTTGTGCGCCCGAATAGCAGCTGCGTGTAATCACAAAGGGACGGTTGGGATAGAGGAATTTACGGATGCCGTCAAAAGTCGCCCGGGCCATCTGCATCCCGTATACATTGTGCGCCTTGCGGTGGCTGCAGGGATCACCGTCGTAATCGTGTCGTACATCTTCAGGAAAGGTTCCGATTTCGAAGACGGCAGGTTCATTCATGTCGTTCCAGACGCCACGAACGCCCATACGGATCATTTCTTCAAACAATCCGCTCCACCACCGCCGTGCATCAGCGTTGGTGAAGTCGGGGAAATTACAGGCTCCCGGCCATACATCACCTTCCATCAACTCACCATCGGCCCGCTTACAAAAGAATCCGTTTTTCACCCCTTCCTGATACACCCAGTATTCGGGATCGATTTTTATCCCGGGATCAATGATGACAATGGTTTTGAATCCTTTTTCCGCCAGATCGCCCATGAGCTTTGCCGGCTTGGGAAAACCTTCTTTGCTCCAGGTAAAACAGCGAAAGCCTTCCATGTAATCAATATCCAGGTAAATGGCATCGCAGGGTATCCCTCTTTCACGGAACTCACTGGCAATTTCCCTGACCTGCTTTTCAGGATAGTAACTCCATTTGCACTGATGGTAACCCAGTGCCCACAGTGGTGGCATCTCCGGTGTTCCTGTCATTCCCGCATACTGCTCTACCACGTTCATCAGTTCGGGTCCATAAATGAAATAATAATTCATTTCACCGCCGCGCGCCCAGAAACTGCAAACATCAAATTGCTCTTTACCGAAATCAAAAATGGTCCGGAAGGTGTTGTCGAAGAAAACGCCATAGGCGATATCATGGTGCAATCCCATGTAAAAGGGGATGTTCTTGTAAATGGGATCCTGATCTTTTTTAAACCCATAGGTATCGGCACCGTAGTTTTCAATTCGCTTGCCGCGGATGTTAAGTTCCATGGGTTTGTCACCCATGCCAAAAAAACATTCGCCATCCTGGATCTTTTTCGAACAATAGTTGATCTTACCGCCCTTTTTGATATAGTGTTGCCAGTGAAAGCCCAGTTCATCTTCACTGATCACATTGTATTTTCTGTCGAGGATGGTGATCTTCAGCGTTTTTTTGTAAATCTGAATCACCAGGTGATCGGTCATCAGATCAAATTTGTGACGGTCTTCGTATACGGAAAGGTTGGCGGGCTGAATGCTGAAGTTCTCCGCTATGGCATACGAAAAGTCGCGCTGAAATTTTCCATCGGGAGCATAACGGAAACGAACGATTTTATCCGAAAATATTTTTACCTCCAGAATGGTATCGGCCGTGTTAAAATAAAAGACCTGTCCTTCCTGTTGATAGGAGGTGACATCGGCAGGGAAATACTTGACCGAGTATTTATCTTTTTTAATTTCCATAATTCGCGTGGCTTAAGCAGCAAAATTGCGTTTCAGTATCAGTACTTTCGGTTGTGTTCATTTGTTCTTTTGCACGCTGTTTTGTTAATAGCCGGGCAGTCTTCTACGCAACAGCGTAAAAAAGGTTGATGCGTTCAGGGTAATTTCACAAAGCGTCCGGTTCTGATAGCTCCTGAAGAAAGCAGTCGTATCAGGTACATGCCCGGAGGCAATCCGCTGATGTTGATTTCATGGTCTTCCTGTGAAGTCATCAGGGTGAATCGGCTGTACAGCTGCCCTTTCAGGTCAAATATTTCGCACAGGATGTTTGCTGCCGGCATGCTTTCTGCGTTAACGTGCAGCCGGTCGGTAGCAGGATTGGGATAGAGCAGGAGCCGGCCTTCCAGCCATGGCGTGGCCTGAACGGAGAGGCAGGCGTCAAGGGTAATCGTACCTCTGGCAAGGCCTGAACATCCGTTGGCGGCTTCAAAGGAATAGTCATAGATATAGTTGCCCGCATAGGCTCCTGAAGGATTGAAGGTGTTGCTGTAAATGCCATATCCAAAATAACTGCCACCGGCCGGCCATCCTGCATTGAGCAACAAGGGTAAATTACTGAGGCATACCTGAACGTCGGAAGCTGTAACGACCGGATTGGGCAGAACGGAAACCGAAACGCTGTCGGAAGTAACGCAGGAACTCAGGCGGCAACGGTACAGGGTGGTTTGAAGGGATGGGTCAACCGCTCCGATCTGAAGCGTGGCGGTATTGTTTCCGCTGTAAGGAGCAAGCGGCGGTACGGGCAACCATCCGCTGCCATTGTTCAGTTCCCAGTTGTAGGATAGAAAACTCCCTGCGCCGGTTAGCGAGAATTCAGCGCTGTCTCCATCGCAGGCGCTGTCATCAAGGGGTTGCTGCAGTATCTGCGGGGTAGGATTCAGCTGCAGGGAGGCGCTGTTGCTGACGGAACTGAAGGGAGGACAGTTGCCGCTGATCACACAGCGATACTGGTAATTGTTGAAAATGGCCGGAATGTTGAGTACATCCAGAATACTGCTGTTCACCCCGTTGTAGTTCGCTCCGTTGCTGAGCGACGTAAATCCGCTGCCGTTATCCACCTCCCATTGATATCCTATGCCGGAACCGGCTACGCTCACCGCGAATGAAGTGCTTCCTCCGTCGCAATAGGGCCGGGGACTCAGTACCGTTCCGGTGACAGGAATTCCACTGACGCTGAGCAACGCTGAATCGCTGTAGGTACAAAGGCCGATTCTGCAGCGGTAGAGATTGCCATCGTCAATGCCGTTGGTAAAATTGACGGACAGGTTAGCGGTGTTCACCCCGCCGTATTGACTGTTGTTGGTTAAATTAGTATAGAATCCGGCGCCGGAATTTACCTGCCATTGATAGCTAAGGCCTGTGCCGGAAGCGACGATGGAGAAGGCTGACGCGCTTCCGCTGCAGACCGTATCCGGTAAGGGCTGTGCGATGACAGTAGCCGTACCGGTGTTCACATTCAACACCCCGTAGTTCGATTGAATGGTGCCGCAGGTTCCGCTGATCGTGCAACGGTACCGGTACCCGTTCATGGAGACCTGAGCATTCAGAATCAAGAGGAGCGATGTGTTTACATCCTGATAGAGGGCATTGTTGCTCAGGTTGACGTATGATCCGCTTCCGGTTGCGTCTACCTGCCATTGATAGCTGAGCCCATCACCCGCCGCGGCTACGTAAAAGCCGCTTCCCTGTCCGTCGCAGGGATTTTGATTGGCAGGCTGAAGTGAAATCTGGGGTCGCTGAAGGATGCTGAGATTGTATCCATTGTCGGTGGCCAGCAGGTAGGGAGAAGTGCTCACAATCCTGACTCTGTAATACGGACTGCTGATCAGCGTATCTGGCAGTATTCCGTTTAAGGTAACCGGGGAGGCGTTGCTGCTCACAGAATCCAGCTTCAAAGGATTGATAAACCGGCCCAAGCTGTCGGACAGTTGCAGATAGTATTTGTTGCCGGGATCGAGGGTGAGGTTGGTTTGAGCACTGACCGTTAGGGTGGACCCCGTGCAATGCACGGCAGAAAGGGAGGAGGTAATCGTTAACTCCGGATCCGCATCGCGCTTCCAGGCGGAAAAGGACATGCTGCCCGCATAGAGTGTTTTCCCGTCAGCAAAAAGGTTTTCGATGGCGCCGATGTGCGCCGGAAAACCGTTGTTCCAGGGATGAAATGTTTTGCCGAGGTCATCGCTGAACTCCACACCGTTGCCGGTGGCGCCGAAAATAAAGCCGTTTACCGATGCAATATCGGTGTAATAACCAAATGGGTTGACCAGCCTCCAAAGGCTGTCTTCAGCCGTTCTCCGGTAAATGGCAAGCGTGTTGTTCATGACGAGGGTGCTTCCCAATGAGAGGATATCCCTGACCAGACCATTTCCGCTGATGCCCTGGCTGAAATTGGTCCAGGCTGCACCGGGTGTTTCCATTTTGTAAACGCTGTTGTTGATGCCTGCATAGGCCGATTGCCCCATAACCCCGACCGAATACGTTGTGCCGGAGACCGGTAAGCCGCCGCTGAAATAATTCCAGCTCACTCCCAGATCGTCACTGTAAGCCACTTTACTGCCCGACGGCGCCACTAGGTAATTGCCATACACACAAATGTCGTTATTGGGGATAGGCGCTACCGATGGTGACTGCCAGGTTAGTCCGTTGTCGGTGGAGGAGTACAGGTTGTAAGAACCGGGAATGAAAATTTTATTGTTGACTTTTATGCCGGCACGGTAAATCCCCTGCACATTGTTCAGGCTGGTATTGGACCAGTTGGCTCCGCCATTGGCCGATCGTTTGATGCCGGAATAGAATCCTGAACCCGCGAGCAGGAGATTTCCCTCTGCAAAGCCAAAGGTGGTTCTTGCTCTTGTAATGTCTCCGTTTTTGTCGACCCAGTTTCCGCCTGAAAGCGGGCAGGAAAAAATCCCTTCGGCACTGGCCACGTACAGGTCGGTGTTGTTATGACTCATCATCCAGGGCAGATTGGCGTTCAGGTAGCCGTTGCCGAAGGGCGTGAAATTGCTTTGTCCGACCGGGGCGGAATAAACACCGCTATTACTGAGTCCCGCAAAAACCGTATTGCCTCTGATGAGCCAGCTGTAGGTGTAGACGGGAGAAGGGAGGGTGGGAATGTTGACCGGATTCCAGAGTACCCCCCCGTTAAGGGTAAAATACGTTCCACTGGACGTTCCGCAATAGGCGGTGTCGCCCAGGGCGGCAAGGGAGGTGATGCTGGCATTAAAGGGAATGTTGTTGCCGGCATAATTGAACGTAACTCCTCCGTCAAGCGACTTGTAGATGCCGGCTGTTGTGGAAGCCCAGAGCGTATTTCCGCTGGAGTATAAATGATTCAGTGTACTGGCAAAACCGAATGTATATCCCGTGGCCGACCAGCTCAGGCCGTTGTTGCTGCTTTTATAGAGGTCGGTGTTTCCGGTTCCAAGATAAGCTCCCGCATACAATTCGCCCTGGTGTACCACCATTTCATACACATACGAGTAGTCCGGTAAAAGGCTGTCGGCCGCCACCCAGGTCGCTCCGAGATTGCTGCTTTTGTAAACGCCCGTATCCGAGGCGGCAAAGAGATCTGCACCAAAGGCGATGATGTCCCGTGCATACGGCATGGCCAGTCCCGCGGAAACATCGGTCCAGTTGGCACCTCCGTTCAGGCTTCTCCACAAACCTGACCCCGTACTACCATTCGTGTTGGAGGAGGCCAGTACAGCACCCTGATGACATAAGATGGATTGCGGGCTGAAGAAACCGTAGGGGCCGTTTAACGAGGTCCAGGATGACGGAGTCTGGGCGAAGGCTGTACACGATACAGTACAGGCCATGACCAGAAAGAAGTGTAGTTTGTTTTTCATTGCATTTTATGAATCACAGCATTTAAAACCCGTTGAGGATGTACTGCAAGGGGACGCTGTGGTGGCCGATGGATAGCGGGAGCGGCTGAGGCTGTGTTTTTTCAGGTCGATAATCCTGGCATTCGCAGTACTCCGTTTTACCGGTGTTTGAACTGAGGACAGCCCTGCTTTTTCAGCATAAAAATATGGATTTAAAGGGGGGAATTACAGTCTTCGGGCCTTTCATTTGCTATTTTTGCGGCATGTCCCTATCCCTTGCTTCCAGTCTGAGAACCGGATCCAGTACTGAGGTCTTGCTCAAGGCTTATCGCCTGATGTGCACCGCCAAAGAAATGACGGTATTGTTTGAGGAAAAAGTGCAGATTACAGCCAAATATGTGCATGCCACCTCGCGTGGTCATGAAGCCATTCAGCTGGCGGTGGGCATGCAACTGAAACCGCAGGATTACCTCAGTGCCTATTACCGGGATGACAGCATGTTACTGGGTATCGGGTTGCGGCCCTATGAGTTGATGTTGCAATTGCTGGCCAAGAGGGACGATCCCTTTTCCGGTGGTCGAACCTATTACTGCCATCCCAGCCTGAATCGTGAAGGAATGCCCAAAATTCCCCATCAGAGTTCCGCCACCGGCATGCAGGCCATTCCGGCCACGGGTTTAGCCATGGGCATTCAATACCTGACCAAACAGGGACTTCTGCCGGCTGACGAAGAATCGCCGCTGGTGGTGTGTTCGTTGGGAGATGCTTCGGTCACGGAAGGTGAAGTGGCGGAAGCTTTTCAGATGGCGGCATTAAAGCAATTTCCGATCATTTTTGTGGTGCAGGATAATGAATGGGACATATCGGCTACCGCTGCCGAAACCAGGGCGATGAATGCCTACGAATATGCGAAGGGCTTTAAAGGTCTGGAGGCGGTTACCATCGACGGTACCGATTTTTTCACCTGTTATGAAACCCTGCAAAGGATCATGGAGTCGGTACGGAAGGATCCGCGGCCCTGGTTGGTGCACGCCAGGGTGCCACTACTGAATCACCACACCTCAGGGGTGCGCAAGGAATGGTACCGTGATGACCTGGAAGAGGCGGCCTTACGGGATCCTTTGCCCCGCTTTCGTGCCGGACTGCTGGAAGCAGGAATTGCGGAAAGTGAACTGACAGAAATGGAGGCGCTGGCTTATACCAGTGTACGTGCAGATTTTGAGGAAGCCCTGAAGGCGGAAGATCCCCGTCCGGAGGATTTGTTTACCCATGATTTTGCGCCCACGCCGGTACTAAAGGAGTCCGGAGAACGGACACCTGCAGGTGGTGAAACTAAAGTGATGGTCGATTGTGCCCTCTTTGCCATCCAGGAACTGATGGAAAAGCACCGTGAATGCCTGCTGTATGGCCAGGATGTGGGAGGGCGCTTGGGAGGCGTTTTCCGTGAGGCCGCCACGCTTGCTCAGAAATTCGGAGACCACCGGGTGTTCAATACACCCATTCAGGAAGCTTTCATCATTGGCAGCACGGTGGGCATGAGTGCCACCGGATGCAAACCCATTGTTGAAGTGCAGTTTGCCGATTACATATGGCCGGGGCTGAATCAGCTATTTACAGAAGTCAGCCGGAGTGCTTACCTCACCAATGGCAAATGGCCGGTCAGCTGCATCATCCGGGTGCCGATCGGTGCCTACGGGAGCGGTGGTCCCTACCATTCCTCCAGCGTTGAAAGCGTGCTGACCAATATACGCGGAATCAAGATTTGCTATCCTTCCACCGGCGCCGACCTGAAAGGCCTGATGAAAGCGGCGTATTACGATCCGAATCCGGTGGTGATGCTGGAGCACAAAGGCCTATACTGGTCAAAAATCAAGGGGACCGAGGAGGCGAAGACGGTAGAACCTTCCGAAGACTACATTCTTCCCCTGGGCAAAGCCAGGATGGTACTGGAAGCAGAGGCCTCTCCAACAACGGATACCCTGAGCGTTATAACCTATGGCATGGGGGTTTACTGGTCAAAGAACGCTGCCTCCTCCTTCCCGGGCCGGGTGGAGATCATCGACCTGCGCACACTGATGCCGTTGGATACGGAAGCTGTTTTCACCTCCGTTCGAAAACATAACAAATGCCTGATCGTGACCGAAGAGCCGGTGTTTAATTCATTCGCGCAGGCCCTGGCCGGCCGTATTCAGCAGGAATGTTTTCAGTGGCTGGAAGCACCGGTCAGGGTCATCGGAGCGGAGAATATGCCGGCCATCCCGCTCAACAGCATCCTTGAAGCGACCATGCTTCCGAATGCTCAAAAGGTAAAATCTGCCATGGAATCCCTGCTTGATTATTAATAACCATTCATGTTCCGACTTAAATTACCGACGGATCCGAGATGGGTCAATATTGTTGAGAAAAACATTGAAGAGATTCTCACCGATCATGCCTACTGCGAGCAGAAAGCCGCTTCGAATGCCATTTCAATTGTCGTCAAGCATCCTGAAAAAAGCGACCTGGTGAAGGCGGTGCTGGAAGTGGCGCAGGAAGAATTGCAGCATTTTCAGATGGTTCACGACAAGCTGCTGGAACGGGGTTTTGTACTGGGGCGGGAGCGAAAAGACGAATACGTGAACCTGCTTTACGATTTTATGCAGAAGGGCGGTTCGCGAACGCGGCAATTGATTGACCGTCTGCTCTTCGCCGCCATGATAGAAGCCAGGAGTTGTGAACGGTTTAAAGTGTTGTCGGAGCATATTCAGGACGAAGACCTGAAAGTATTTTACCACGACCTCATGATCAGCGAAGCCAACCATTACACGCTCTTCCTGGGTTTCGCGAGGCAGTATGCGGAGGGGGAAGATGTGGAAGCTCGCTGGCAGGAGTGGCTGGATTATGAAGGAGAAATCATAAGCGGTTTCGGAAAAAAGGAAACCATTCACGGTTGATTCAGATTGCGCGCTCTTTCACATCGAGTTTTTCGAATTCGGAATTCTTGCTGAGAAACTCCGGCACGATTTCTTTCATCTTCCGGACGATGGCCTTGTTATCCTGGCTCGAAAAGAGTCCGATCAGCTCCCTGATATCCTTCGATACGGTTTCAAAATCATATTCCTTGACCCTGGCGATCATGATTTTACTGTGATGGGTGGGCAGTGTGTTTTCTTCGTTGGCGAGCAATTCTTCAAAGAGCTTTTCGCCGGGACGGATGCCGGTATAGCGGATCTGAATATCCTTGCCCAGTTCCAGACCGCTGAGCTGAATCATTTTCCGGGCCAGATCGGCAATTTTCACGGGCTTGCCCATGTCGAAAATAAAAATTTCACCGCCCTTGCCCATGGTCCCGGCCTCTAAAACCAGCTGACAGGCTTCGCTGATCGTCATAAAATAACGGGTGATGTCCGGGTGGGTGACGGTAAGGGGTAATCCGGATTCGATTTGTTTTTTGAATCGCGGGATGACACTGCCGTTAGATCCCAGTACGTTTCCAAAGCGGGTGGTAATGAACTTTGTTTTACCCTGGCCATTCATGGATTGCGTGTAGATCTCCGCAATGCGTTTGGTGGCGCCCATGATGTTGGTGGGATTGACCGCCTTGTCGGTGCTGATCATGACAAACTTCCGGGCTTCAAATTCAAGGGCAAGATCGGCGATGATTTTGGTGCCGAGCACATTGTTGAGAATGGATTCGCTCGGATTCAGCTCCATGACAGGCACATGCTTGTAAGCGGCCGCATGGAACACCATGTCGGGACGAAAGGTGTTGAAAACATTACGCATGCGTTCCATGTTGCGGATGTCGCCGATGACGGTTTCCAGTTTCTGGAAATTCGTTTCCGGATTATCCCTGATCTCCAGTTCCAGTTCATAGAGCGGTGATTCGGCGATGTCAAGGATCACCAGCAGTTTGGGGCCGAAAGGAAGTATCTGACGTACCATTTCACTGCCGATGGATCCGGCGGCACCGGTCACCAGGATGGTCTTGCCCTGGAGTTCGTGACGGATGGTGTCAAGGTGCAGTTGAATGGGCTCCCTGCCGAGTAAATCTTCAATGTTGACTTTGCGGATTTGCTTGAAGCTAAGTTCGCCGTTGATCCAGGATTTCACAGGAGGAACATTCAAGACCCGGATGTTATGACTCAGGCAGGATTCAACGATATATTGTTTTCGTTCGGCCGAGATGTTCTGGATGGCGATGATCAGGTGTTTGATGTCCCGTTTTTCAAGAAGATTTTCGAGCTGGGAGGCCGGGTGAATACCGATTCCCTCCAGTTTTTTACCCGCTTTCTTCGGGTCGTCATCAATAAAACCTACTACTTTGTAACGGGTGCCTTTATCCCGGTCGAGGGTGCGTTTGGTAGTCAGTCCGGCCTCGCCGGCACCATAAATAAGAACGCCTGTTTTCTCGCTGCTTGGATTTTTAAGTTCCATATAAATCACCTTCACCAGCAAGCGGCCGGTAATCATAAAAAATACCGTAATCAGGAATTCAAGGATAATGATTGAAAAGGGCACAAGGTACACTCCGGTGAACGGGTAGTTGACGAGATTTCCGACCGCCAGGCAGAAGGATCCTGCCGCCAGCGTTAACAAGATCCGCACGGCATCCCGCGTGCCGGTATAGCGGATGATGCCCCGGTAAATTTTGGTGATGATAAAGGAAACGCACCGCACGCTGAGCACTACGGAAAATACCAGGGGAAAAGTATCGGTTTCCACCTCCGGTACACGGAAGTTAAAACGCAGCAGGTACGCAAGACCCAGCGAAACGACGCAAATCAGCAGGTCGATCAGGAAAATGGTAAAGCGGGGAAGGCTTCGGCTGGGGAGTTTCAGGGGGATACCCATGGTTCAGGATACTGGCTTCAAATTTACTAAATTCATTCCTACGCTTTTTGGTATATTTGCATGCTTTTCGAGGAAGATGGTACCCCTATGCCCCGTATTCTGTTTGTTGCTGCGCATCGCCCACGGCGTTCACCCAGTCAGCGGTTCAGGTTTGAACAATACCTGGACCGTCTGAAGACGGCGGGTTACGCGTATGACTATTCCTGGCTGATCGACGAGGCGGACGATGCCATTTTTTACAAGCCCGGAAACATGCTGAATAAAGTCCGGATTTTTATCAAGAGCTGGATCAGAAGATGGAAAGACAGCCTGAATGCCGGCCAATATGATCTCATTTTCATTCACCGCGAAGCATTCATGACCGGTTCTGTACTGTTTGAACGTATGATGAAGCGTTCAGGAGCAAAGTTGATTTTCGATTTTGACGATGCCATCTGGCATTACGATGTATCGGACGCGAACCGTCGCCTGGGATGGCTCAAGCGCCCTTCCAAGACCAAAGAAATCATCCGGCTTTGTGACTGTGTGATTGCCGGAAATTCCTACCTCGCCGCGTATGCGGAACAGTACATCCGTGATGTGACGGTGATTCCCACCACCATCGATACGGATTATCACAAGCCCAAACTGTTGCGCGACTGGAATCCGGACAGCGTATGCATCGGTTGGACCGGCAGCCTCACTACTGTGAAGCATTTCAGAACCATCGAGCCGGTACTAAAACGTATTCACCAGAAGTACGGGAACAGGGTGCGCTTCAAACTGATTGGCGACCCCACTTATACGTGTCCTGAAATAGGACTCTCCGGAATTCCCTGGAATCTTGAAACGGAAGTGGAGGATCTCAGCGATATTGATATCGGCATTATGCCCTTGCCCAATGATGAATGGGCAAAGGGGAAATGCGGTTTTAAGGGATTGCAGTACATGGCCATGGAAGTACCTGCCGTATTATCACCTGTGGGTGTCAACACCGAAATCATCCGTCACCATGAGAATGGCCTGTTGGCGGACACCGAGCAGGAGTGGGAGGACCTGTTGTCCTTCCTGATTGAAAATCCGGAAGAACGCCGGCGCATGGGAATTGCCGCACGAAAGGATATCGAAGCGCGGTACTCCGTTAACTCCCAGTGGCCCAGGTACCTGGCACTGTTCAACAGGCTGGTTTCCTGAAAAATCGCTAATTTTGCACGCAAACAAAATGTGAGTATGGATACCATCACTTTGAAAAACACAGCCTTAACAGACAAGCACCAGGCCCTGGGCGCGAAAATGGTGCCCTTTGCAGGATACCTGATGCCGGTGCAGTATGAGGGTATAAATGTGGAGCATGAAACCGTGCGGAACAAGGTAGGGATGTTTGATGTGTCGCACATGGGTGAGTTCATCCTGAAGGGGGAGGGCGCCCTGGATCTGATTCAGCGCGTCACCAGCAACGACGCCTCTAAACTGTCACCCGGTAAGGCGCAGTACAGCTGCCTGCCCAACGAGAGCGGCGGGATCGTGGACGACCTTATTGTGTATTGTCTCGAAGATGGCAACTGGATGCTGGTTGTCAACGCATCGAACATCGAAAAGGATTGGAACTGGATTCAGAAATACAATACCGGCAACGTGGAAATGCACAACATTTCCGATCAGACCTCCTTGCTGGCCATTCAGGGTCCGGATGCCGCAGCCGTCATTCAGAAACTGACTTCGGTGGATCTAGGCTCCATTCCCTATTACTGTTTTGCCAAAGGGGAAGTAGCAGGCTGCAAAAACGTACTCATCTCCAATACGGGATATACCGGGGCGGGCGGCTTTGAATTGTATTTTGAAAATGCTCATGCCGTAAAAATCTGGGATGCGCTGATGGAGGCCGGCCGGGAGTTTGGCATCAAAGCATGTGGACTGGGCTGCCGGGATACCCTGCGTCTGGAAATGGCTTTTTGTCTGTACGGTAACGACATCGACGATACCACCTCTCCCCTCGAAGCCGGTCTTGGCTGGATCACCAAATTCACCAAGGAATTTACCAACAGTGCGGCCCTGAAGGCCCAGAAAGAAGCCGGCGTTCAAAGGAAACTCGTAGGATTTGAAATGGTGGACAAAGGCATTCCGCGTCACGGCTATGAAATTGCAGATGCCGCTGGTAAAATCATTGGCGTGGTAACCTCCGGTACACAATCCCCTTCCCTGCAAAAGGCCATCGGCATGGGTTATGTTCAGTCGGGTTTTGCGGCCGAAGGAAATGAAATCTTTGTAAAAATCAGGGACAAGGCCATCAAAGCCACCGTCATAAAAACTCCTTTTCTCAAAAAATAATCTGGTTTGATCAGTTCGGATTCCGGAAATATAAAAACAGTAGAAGTCTGCTTCTCTCCGGCTTTGATACATCTTCACGATGTGTCCTCGTCGGTGGTCGTGGTGATTGACATCCTGCGTGCCACTTCCTCCATTTGTGTGGCATTTCATCACGGGGTGAGAAGCATCGTTCCAGTTGCTTCGGTGGAAGACAGCAAAGCGTACCGGGAAAAAGGTTTCCTGGTAGGCGCCGAGCGCAATGGAGAGATGCTGGACGGGTTTGATCTGGGTAATTCTCCGTTTAGCTTCATGGATCCAAAAGTCAAGGGACGAGATATTGCCTTGTCGACCACCAACGGCACACAGGCCATTGCCGCGGCCGGTGGGGCCTCTATGCTGGTGGCCGGGTCTTTCCTGAACCTTGATTACCTGAGTGAATGGCTCATCCGTCAGGACAAGAACGTGCTGCTGCTCTGCTCGGGATGGAAGAATTCATTCAACCTTGAAGACACCTTGTTTGCCGGGGCGGTGGCCGAACGCCTCCTTCCGCATTTCGGGCTGAACAGAATGCGTGACGCCGTGTTGGCTTCCATGCACCTCTACAGCCTTGCAAAAGATGACCTCAATGCATTTCTCGAACAGAGTTCGCACAGAAAACGCCTCGAGAAGTTGCAGATTGAAAAAGATATCGAATATTGCCTTACCCCGAACCTGGCACCGGTGATACCGGTTCTGGTAGACGGGGCTCTGGTCAATATGACTGCCTGATTTTCGTACCGGCAGAACGTTATTTTATGTGAACGACGATGTATAAAAAACGTCTGGGCATTCTACTGCCGCTGATCATCGCACCAGGTGCCGTGATCACCCTCCTGGCCTGGGGCTTCTGGGGCCATCAGCAAATCAACAAAGCTGCTGTGTTTACCTTGCCTCCCGAACTGTTCGGGTTTTACAAGGAGCACATCGCTTTCATCACCGCACATGCCGTGGATGCCGATAAGCGCCGCTATGCAGATCCTGCAGAGGCGCCGAGGCATTTTATCGACCTCGACCGCTACGGGGACCATCCTTTCGACAGCCTGCCGCGCCGCTGGGAGGAGGCGGTGGCGAAGTACGGTGAAGACTCGCTCCAGGCGCATGGTATTGTGCCCTGGCATGTGATGCGGATGCTCGCACGGCTCACGAAGGCCTTCAGAGAGCACGACCGTGAACGCATCCTTCGGTATTCCGCGGATATCGGGCATTATATCGGCGACGCACATGTGCCCTTGCATTGCACCAGGAATTACAACGGTCAGCTGAGCGGGCAGCACGGCATCCACGGTTTCTGGGAATCGAGGCTCCCGGAGTTGTTCGGCGATCAGTATGATCGTATCACCGGAAGGGCAAGCTACCTGCAGCATCCGTCGGAAGTGATCTGGCAGGTATTGCGCGAAAGTTATGCCGCCCATGATTCCGTGTTGCGTATTGAAAAGCAGCTGGCGGCCACCTTTTCACCCGACCAGCGCTATACGGTTGAAGAGCGCGGAGGACAATTGCTAAAAGTGTATTCAAAACAATATAGCGCCGCTTATCATCAGGCGCTGCACGGAATGGTCGAGCGCCGCTTTCAGGCGGCTATCCATACCGTAGGCAGCTTTTGGTATACTGCCTGGGTCGATGCGGGAATGCCGGCCATGAATTACAAGGGTGAATTCATCCTCAGTGCAGAGGCAAAAGATGAACTCGACAGCCTTGATCTGAAATACAATTCCAGAAGCGGAACGGTGGCCGGCCACGAAGACTGAAATGCCGGTGGCAGGTAAGGTGGGAGCAGACGAGACTGGCTGACGCAGAACTTGAGCGGGTACAGTCTTCGCTGGTTTAAAGTCGGCCCGACCAGGATGTAAAGTCCTTCCAGCGATTCCTGTCGGGCTCATTCCGGAACAAGCCGAAGACCGCCGCTCCGGAGCCGCTCATGCTGGCATAGACAGCCCCTTGCCTGTAGAGTTGTTCTTTCATTTCGCCGATGACGGGATAACGGGCCATTACAGGTTCTTCGAAATCATTCACCAGCGCATCTTTCCATTCAGCGGGATCCTGTAAAAGGACGGAGCGAAGCGGAACCCGGGGCGGTTTCGGTTTGATCCAGCTGTAGGCTTCCGCCGTTCCGACCGACACCGGGGGCATAACGATGAGCATATACCAATTTTTAAGGTCCAGCGGAAACGGCTCCAGTATTTCACCACGACCACCGGCCATCATCGCTTCCCGGTTAAGAAAGAAGGGGCAATCGCTCCCCAGGCGAACCGCATAGGCCGCCAATTCGCTTTTATTCAGTTGAAGTCCGGCCAGTTCATTGATCAGGTGAAGGGCAAAGGCGCCATCGGAAGATCCACCGCCTAAACCTGCTCCCATGGGAATTACCTTGTGCAGGTGCACCGCTAAACCCGGCACTTGATAATTCTGCGCCAGCAAATTATAGGCTTTGATTACCAGGTTGTTACTGCTGTCGCCCGGGATGAGCAAGCCACTGCTGTGGAAAGTAAGTCCTTGTTTATCAGACCGGACCATCTCAAGGGCATCGGTCCAGGGTACGGGAAGAAATACGCTTTCCAGGTTATGATAGCCATCTGAACGTTTTTCGGTGATATTCAGGCCCAAATTCACTTTACAATGGGGAAATACGATCATAATCTCTTCTGATTCAGTAAACTTATTTTGCGAAACTAAGTTTTTTTATTTTCGGGTATCTTTGACCCCCATCCCGAACACATGAGCGGAACATTATTGGATTTTGAGAAGCCACTGGAGGAACTCCAGGATCAGCTTGTTAAAGCGAAACAGATTGCGGAGAAAGGAAAAGTGAATGTCGACAACGTGATCAAGGACCTTGAAATCAAAATAGAAAGAACCCGGAAGGATCTATACAGCAAGCTCACACCCTGGCAACGGGTACAACTCTCCCGGCACCCCGACCGGCCGTATTCGCTGGATTACATTCAGGCCATCACCGGAGGCGATTTTCTGGAACTTTTTGGTGATCGCCAGGTGAAGGATGACAAGGCGATGATTGGTGGCTTTGGCAGTATCGACGGGCAAACCGTGATGTTGGTCGGCCAGCAAAAGGGGAACAATACCAAAATGCGCCAGTACAGGAATTTCGGAATGCCGAACCCTGAAGGATACCGGAAAGCCTTAAGACTCTTTAAACTGGCCGAGAAGTTTAACAAGCCCATCGTTACACTCATCGATACTCCGGGTGCTTATCCAGGCCTGGAAGCAGAGGAGCGGGGACAGGGTGAAGCCATTGCCCGCAATCTGTACGAGATGTCGATTCTCAAAGTACCCGTTATTTGCATCATCATCGGAGAAGGTGCTTCCGGAGGTGCTCTGGGTATTGGCATCGGCGATCGGGTTTTCATGCTGGAGAATACCTGGTACTCTGTGATCTCTCCCGAGTCCTGTTCCAGCATCCTGTGGCGGACCTGGGAGAACAAGGAGAAAGCGGCGGAAGCGCTGAAACTCACCGCCACCGACATGAACGCCTTGCACCTGGTGGATGGTATTATTCCCGAACCGGTAGGCGGAGCACACTCTAATCCTGCTGAAATGTTTACCACGGTGAAAGCTGAAATACTCAAGCACCTGACCATCCTCAAAGGAGTGAATCCGGAGGAACGCATCCGCAAACGGATAGAAAAATTCTGTTCGATGGGTGTATACAACGAATAAAATTCCGGAAAAGAAATAGAGAAAGCCGGTGCCCTGTCGCCGGCTTTCTTGTCTGATAACTAATGCTGCTGAAACAGCGCAGATTGAAATGCTGTTGATAAATTAACAGGGATTAACGAACCGATAGCGACTAATTTTGAAAAATGAGTACTGACAAGCCGACGCGTAGAAAAACACTGCCTGCCCAGGTGATTTACACGGATGCCATGCCGGGCAAATTGCCCCCGCAGGCCATTGATATGGAGGAGGCGGTGCTCGGCGCCATGATGCTGGATAAAAACGCGGTGGCGGAAGTCATCGATATCCTGAAGCCGGATGCTTTTTACACGGACGCGCACAGTAAAATTTTCGAATCCATACAACACCTTTTCCATTCCACGCAGCCGGTCGACATCCTTACCGTTACCCAGCAACTGCGCAAGAACGGTACCCTGGAAGCTGCCGGCGGAGCCTATTACATTACCCAGCTCACCAACCGCGTGGCTTCCGCTGCCAATATTGAATTTCATGCCCGCATCGTCTTGCAGAAATACATTCAGCGGGAGCTGATTAAAATTTCGAGTGAAACCATCCGCGATGCCTTTGAAGATACCAGTGATGTGCTGGCACTGCTCGACAAAGCCGAACAGAATCTTTTTAAAATCACGGAAAGCAACATTCGTCGCAAATACGAGTCCATGTCGGGCCTGGTATCCAAAGCGCTGAAGGAAGTGGAAATCGCCGCCAAGCAGGACGGCGGAGTAACCGGGGTGCCCAGTGGCTTTACAGAACTCGACCGGGTTACTTCCGGCTGGCAGAAAAGTGATCTGGTCATCATTGCGGCCAGACCGGGTATGGGAAAAACCGCTTTCGTTTTGAGTCTGGCACGAAATGCCGCTGTACGTTTTAAGAAGCCGGTCGCCTTCTTCAGTCTGGAAATGTCCTCCATTCAGCTGGTGAACCGCTTGGTAGCCAGTGAGACGGAAATTGATACGGAAAAGCTCAAGAAGGGAACCCTTGCCGCGCACGAATGGCAGCAGCTGAACATGAAAGTGGCTCCGCTGACAGAAGCGCCGATCTATATTGACGATACGCCTGCACTCAATGTGTTTGAATTGCGTGCCAAATGCAGAAGGCTGGCCTCTGAAAAGAAAATCGAAATGATCATCATCGATTATCTTCAGCTCATGCAGGGTGGAGTGGACAATAAAAACGGCAACCGCGAACAGGAGATCAGTTATATTTCCCGGTCGCTGAAAGGCATCGCCAAAGAACTCAACATTCCGATTATCGCCCTCTCGCAGCTGAGCCGTGCCGTCGAAAAGAGTCAGACCAAAAAACCGCAGTTGAGCGATCTTCGCGAATCCGGTGCCATTGAGCAGGATGCCGATATGGTGATGTTCATCTATCGCCCGGAATACTACCAGCTCACCGAGACCGAGGACAATATGCCGACCAATAACCTGGCAGAGATCATCGTGGCCAAAAACAGAAATGGCGCTCTGAAATCAGTCAACCTGAAATTCCTCGGCCACCTTACCAAGTTCACCGACTGGGAGACCTATGATTTTATGGATGAAAGCGGAGCGGTAGACCGGCCCACTCCCGTCTTCCCGAACCCACATGCCGATTCCAGCCGTATCACCCGGAATTCCCGGATGAATGACATGGGAGATACTCCGTTTTAGTGAAAAGTCGCTGCCGGCGGTCCGTCAGGAGTGCGGAATGGCAACCATTTATCAGGGTAAAAGGGCAACAATTCAGGGCATTTTGCGTTTTAATACACTGCAAAACCATGTTTAGAAAGATATTCTTCACACTACTGCTGACCGGAATTTTTGCAAGGGCTTCCATGGCTTCCTACATCCTCATCCCAATGGATGAATCGCAGAAGAATCATTTGAAGGCCTATGGTATTGCGTACTGGATTCTGACCAACAACCTGGAAGTAGACTGGTTGCTGAATTACCGTGGCGGCAGTTTCATGTTCAAACATGTTCCCGCCCTCGAAAAGGAATGCACCATCCGCGGTGTCAGTTTCTCCGTCATTGCCGATGGGCAGGCGGTGGCCATTATTGACGAGATTTCACGACCGGAAGTGAACATGGACCTGGTCAAGCTCGAAAAGCCGCCTAAAATGGCCGTGTATTCACCGAAAGATAAATTGCCCTGGGACGATGCCGTGACGCTTGTGCTGACCTATGCGGAAATTCCCTATGATGTCATTTACGATGAGGAAGTGATCAGCGGCAAGCTGCCCCTGTACGACTGGCTCCACATGCATCACGAAGATTTTACGGGGCAATACGGGAAGTTTTACGCGATGTATCATACGGCGGCCTGGTACCAGGAACAGGTCAGGACCGACGAAGCCATGGCCAGGAAACTGGGTTTTGCCAAGGTATCTGAAATGAAGGGAGCCGTAGCCAGGAAAATCAAAGAGTTTACAGCGGGCGGCGGCTTTCTGTTTTCGATGTGTTCGGGAACAGATAGCTACGATATTGCCCTCGCCGCCGAAGGTGTTGATATCTGTGAAAAAATGTACGACGGTGACGGAACCTCACCCGGATACAACTCGAAACTGGACTTTTCCAAAACCTTTGCATTCAGAAATTTCAAGTTGAGCCAGAACCCGATGGAATATGAGTTTTCCGACATTGACATGACCACCCAGCGGAGAATTCCGCGCAATGAAGATGTTTTTGTACTTTTTGAATTCTCCGCCAAATGGGATCCTGTTCCCTCCATGCTGTGCCAGAACCATGAACAGGTCATAAAGGGATTTATGGGTCAGAGTACTTCTTTTAAGAAAGACCTGATTAAACCGGAAGTACTGGTGATGGGAGAGAACAAAGCGGCCAATGAAGCGCGCTACATACATGGTGAATTCGGCAAAGGCACCTGGACGTTTTACGGAGGCCATGACCCGGAAGATTACCAGCACATGGTGGGTGATCCCCCCACCGATCTCAGCCTGCATCCGAACTCCCCGGGTTACCGTCTGATTTTAAATAATGTTCTCTTTCCGGCCGCCAAGAAGAAAAAGCAGAAAACCTGAGGGCACTGCATCCGGAGCCGGAGTATATTTCACCGCTGTTTTTTTGCCCATTTAAACGAAAATTTAATTGGTTTGAACAGATTGAAATTTAATTACTTGTGAAATTGGTTGCTGATTTGGTCTTAAAGTTTTGTTAAGGCCTTTTCTGTGGGTTGTTTTTTAGGGATATATAATTATTTTTAGTCCGCTTAATCGCAACAAACTATTCTGAATTCCGTTAGACCAAGGTGCATGTTTGAATTACTCTTCCTTCTTGTATTTCTGTCCGGATTGGTCATGAAGCTTTTTCATATCCCTTTTCATACCGTGGTGATGGGCCTGGGATTACTGGCCATGCTTATCTACTATGTGCTGATTCTGGTGCGTGCAAATCCCGGCAAAAGGCGGACCGCCGGTTGGCTGGGACTGTCCACCGTGAGCTGGCTGATTTTCTTTTTAGCGGAAGTAAAATTCATGGGTGGCACCCTGATCCTGATGGGGCTGGCTCTTTTTGTTTCCATTCTCTCCCTGTTGATGACGCTTCGTGAGCCGGGTGTATTGTCTCCCGGCCGTATCTTCGTATTGCTGGCGGCCTTGTTTCTCTCCGCGTCCACCTCCTGGATGGAACTGCATACACGGTATTATGTTTTCAATATTCATTTCAGCCCGAGTGCCTGGAGCGATTACCTTACCCTCGATAAGTACAGCTGGTTT
>JAEUTF010000253.1 GCA_016788185.1 Bacteroidia bacterium
ATACGCGCCGGTAAACTGAAGCTGAGAGGCGTTGTTAAACTTTTTCTCCGCAATCAGCTGGTTATTGAAACGGGTGGTATGGTAATACTGATCGTTGGCATAGGCAAAATACGGCGTGAGTACCGTTTCCGATTTATTGATGACCTCCTCCCTGAACCAGGAAGATTGAAAGGTGAAACGGGCTGTTCCTGCCGTTTGCGTGACCTTCAGATTGCCGAAATACTGCTCGCGTGGATTCCAGAGTTGCGATCGTTTATCTTCTCCCTCCGGATCGAAGCCATCAAAAAAATTTCTACCTCCGTTGATACTGACTGCCGTATTTTTCAGGCTAAAACCCGCACTCAGATCCGCGTTGTACTGGCCCGTGCTTTCGTAATAGCCCGACGAAGAGAGCGACCATTTCTCCTGCGTGGTCTTTTTGGTGATCAGGTTGATCACTCCGCCCAGCGCATCCGTACCGTACAAAACCGACATGGGCCCACGCACCACCTCCACCCGCTCAATGTTGCTGAGGTTCAACTGACCGAGGTCGATGTTTCCGTTCTGACGGCCGATCACCGGTACGCCATCCACCAGTATTTTAATGTGTTCCCCTCCCGTACCCTGCATGCTGAGGCTGCTGCCCAGTGAAGGATCGTAACTGATGCGCAGGTTCAGCTCCTGAGCCAGCAAATCACGCACGGTCACCGCACCACGCTTTTCAATATCGGCCGTTTTCAGTACCTGCACCGGTACGACCGCATCCCGCTGGTAACCCGGAATATGATTTCCGGTGATGGTCACCTCTCCAAGACTGGTTGGCGCCTTGGTCAGGGTAATCTCTTCCAAACCTGTAGCTGCGGTGATGGTGTCCGTCCTTTCCATATAACCCATCAGGTTTATCCTCCTGACCAGGGGAAAAGGAATACCGATTACCCAGGCTTCCCCTTTGTTGTTGGAAATGACCATGGCCGATCTGGAAACCTCCGGAAGAGAAGCAAAAACAACTACCGCACCTTCCAGCACCTGCCGATCAGCATTTCTGAGCCGGACATTCTGCGCCTTAGAAAAGTACAATCCGAGAAACAGGAAGGCGAGGACCAACAAAGGACGTCGTGAAATTTTTATACATGGTGGAGTTTTCATCCGCGATGCAAATGTAGAATGGACAGGAGGTGGCCAACATTAAGAAGCTCCTGATCAAAGTCACAATTTTCAATTTCTGACATTGCTCTGACAAAGGCCAATCTTAGAAAAATACAATTGTCAGACTTCAGAATTCCGGCCCTGTTTTCGCTCAAATCGCAAAAAGTGCAGCTGAACGGGATGGTGGAATCGACGGGGAGGAAAAGGGTGCTTGTGTTTAACTAATTCAATCCGGCCTGTTGATTACTCTCCGGATGCGGCGGGCATCATTGCTTAATTACGTTCAAATTTGCAGGGTAGCATTCACCGGACAATAATCCGGGACTTCCAACGATTAAACACTATGCAGAAATCACAAGCGGACGAAAGACAGGAACTGCTGAAGCTGGCCACCACTATTTACGGGCAGGTTGCGGAAGCCGTTAACACAGAAGAAAACCTTTCCCTCCTGGAAACAGATCTGATCCGGGAAAGGCTGCGGAGGATGTATGTACTGGTTGACTACCTGGCCGCCACCCCTTTGCAATCCGGTGACCCCGTCAGGGAGGAGCCGGCTGAAACCGCCCGGCCGGCCGAAACAAGCGCCACGGTGAAAATGACAGAAGAAAGCATGGCCGCTTCCATCATGGCCACGATGTTCAACCACCAGCAGAGCGAAAACAAAACCGGAGAATCAAGTTTTAATGTAACGGAAGCCCCCTCAGCGGATGCAGCACCGCAGGAAACTCCGGTGAACGCGGCGGCCAAACAGGATCCGGAAATGGCATCAGAAGACAGCCCGGCTCCGGTGCTGATGGTAAAAACCATCGAGGAGAAAACCATAGAACTGAGGATGAAAGAAGTCAGGGCTTCTTCCCTGTACGAGGCCCCCAAAACACTGGCCGGAAATT
>JAEUTF010000270.1 GCA_016788185.1 Bacteroidia bacterium
CGGTTCCTGCCGGCGTTTGCTTACACTTTCAAACCCATTTTTTCTGTCATCGTCAAGACACCACCAATCACCGAAAGGGCCGCCCTGGCCACCTTCGCCTTCAGGGGTTTTTGACGGCTCATCATGATGTCCACTTCGTTCATAAAACGTCCCCAGTTGGAAGCGTTCAGTACATCCAGTGCCACCGAAATGGTAGGCGTAACCGAATGCGCCGTGTGCCACCAACCGTTCGGAATGAACATGGTTTCGCCGGGTCCGACCACAAAGGAAACAGGAGTGGCCTTTTCCCACAAGGGAAACTTCTTCAAATCGGGATTTCGCTGGTTATCGATGAGTGACATCCACTGATTTTTGGGATCGGGATAGACATAGGGCGTCTGATCGGGAGGGATTACCGTAAACTCCTTCTCGCCATACAACTGGTTGATGTAGGCATGAAGTCCCATGTAATCGTAATGCATGTAAGGGAATTGTCCTCCCGGTGAACCAAAGAAAATCTCCATGGTATCGGCTCCTCCGAGGAATCCCTTGGGCAGAAGCCGGCTGTGGGTACGGTCGGGAAGTGCAAAATTGTAGCGCGGCGTAACATCGGGCAGGAGTTCCGGATAATCGGTATTGATCTGCAACTTGCAGGGATACGGAGCCGGATTGTCTTTGGTGGCCACCATCATGAGATCAATGAAGTCGCCCAGCCGAAACAGCTTACCCTGGACCTTCACCTCACGGTTTCCGTAATTTTCCTTAAAAAATTCAGGGGTGAACTTTTCCCTCGCCGCCCAGGAGTTGGTGGCATCTCCGATCACCACCGGATAATTGGCGAAGAGGTGCTTCTCGGCAAACTCATCGTAGGACATGCCGTACTTTTTCTCCACCACCAGGTCGCCCAGCCGGGCCAGAACAACTGACTTTGTAGCCATCTCTTAAAAGATTATAAATTGGTTCACGAATATACTACCCGTTTGGCAGCCCAGGACAACAATTCAAGGTAAATAGTACTTGGAAGGTGGCGAACGGGTTCATTAACTTTGTAAAAACAATGGAAATATGAAAAAAGCGTCTTTGTTCTTTCCGGTCCTGTTCTTTCTACTCCTGATCGGACTGAAGCCGGCACCTGCACAAAAGCCCGCTCCGACTACGGAGGAGGAGTATGTGATGGGAGCGGTAGGATACAAAATGTTCATGCAAATGGGTGTGGAACTGAAGGGCGGATACAAGGTGCGTGACCTTGGCGAATACGAATACGGGGAGCGCAAAGCCGCTTTCAAAGGTCTGCATCGTCCGGGAGAGGAAAAACCCTGTGCCCTTATCATGGTCTATACCAAACTGAGAGGCGCTCCCGAATACTATTGCATCCCTACGCTGGATGCCCCGGAGCTGTTGTGGGACAAATACCGCATCAGCCTGGCCGGCGAAACCGACAGCAAGCAGGAGCAACTGCAGTTTTTCAGTTTCGCGCTTGCCAAAGCCCTGATGCTACAGTCCACCCGATGAAGTATGGTGGCGTGCTGCTTTTCTTCCTGCTGCAGCTCCCTGCACAGGGCCAGGGTGTGGTGAAGAGTTTTTTTTCGCTGGGCAGGCCGGAGCAGTGCTGGGCGCTCAGCCACCCTTTCAAAGCCGGCAAGGCATTTCGCATCACCCGCGACGTGAGAAAACATGTGAGTGAGGTGTACAGGTACGAGGCACTGGATTCATTTCCCCATGGCGGTAGCCTGGATGCTTACCGGCATTGTTACTGGATGGCCAGTCTGGGCGGGAAGATCGGTTCACGTGCCGCACGCAAGCTGGGGAAAGCGCATGAAAAAAGCAATTACCGCGCCTTCCGCAGGGGAAAAGCAGTGGATGGCGTTATTCAGGACTCCAATGCGGTGGTGATGGACCTGCACAACAACGAAGCCGGATTGCGGCTGGCGGAAGCCCATCCGGAGCACAGCCCCGAAAGCCTGCAGCAACTGGTGATGGAAGAACTGCGTTCGGGAAGACTGCTCCGTCTGAAAACGAATCATGCCGGACAGTTGCTGCCCTGCGAAGGCTCCACGCCGGTGGATTTCAGCCGACGCGGGCGGAAACAATGGCAAATGCCCACCTGCCTCCTCAAAAGCAATGAATAAACCGGAATTCATGGTCTTGTCATGCAAAAAAACCGCATTCCTCGTACTTTAGACGTTTCAAATTCATCATGAAAAAATTACTGATTCTCTGCACCACGTTCCTGTTCATTCATTTTTGTGCCCCAGCACAAGATAAAACAGGCATCCTTTTCCAGGCCATCCCCTTCGAAGCGGCCATACAAAAGGCCAAGACGGAGAAGAAACCGATTTTCCTGCACGCCTATGCATCCTGGTGCCATTTCTGTGAATTCATGGCCGACAGCGTATACACCCAGGCGGAGATCGCCGATTTTTACAACCGGAATTTCATCTGCATCAAAATGGACATGGAGAAGGAAGGCCGAGAGCTCAATAAAAAACTGCGCGTGCAAAACTATCCCTCCCACGTCTTCTTTGATTATCCCACCACGCAGATGATGCACCGCTCAGCGGGAAAAAAGAACACGGCTGATTTCCTTCAGCTGGGCAGGGATGCCCTCGACTCCACCAAACAGCTGAGGACGTTCGAAAAGAAATACTTCAATAAGACAGCGAGTCTGCAGGAAATCAGCACCTACCTGAAGATGCTGGACAAAGCCGGTCTTGATAACCAACCCGCGATCAACACCTACCTCACCGGATTGAGCGAAGAGGACATGATGAAGTATGAAAACTGGCGGATCATGTACGATCTGTTCAGGGATGTGGAAATGCCCGCTTTTCAGAAGGTGATGCTGCTGCGCGAAGATTATGCAAAAAAATACACGGCCGACAGCATTGACAATAAAATCATCACCCTGTACAACGGCGCCCTGATGACACGGGTGCAAAAACTGGATTCGCTGGGCTACGAGAACATGATCGGGAAATTGAAAAAATCACGGCTGGATTTATCGGAGAAAATCATCGCCTATGCTGAACTCAACCGCTATAAAATGAAGTCCGACTGGAAAAACTATCAGCTGGCCGCTGTGCCTTTTATAGAAAAGTTCTGCGCCAACGATTACAGGAGACTGAACGAAGTGGCCTACAATTTTTATGAACGGGTAAGCGACAAAGCCCTGCTGGCCAAAGCCGAAACCTGGGCCCAGCAGGCGGTCAGCCTGCAGGACAATGTAAAGCACAATCACACCCTGAGCTGTATTTATTACAAACTGGGCAGGAAATCACTGGCAAAAACAGCCTGTGAACACACCATGGAGCTGGCAAAGAAAAGCGGAATCGATTACAAGCAATCCACTTTACTGCTCGAGAAAATTGAGGCGCTGAAAGAAGCGGAGTAAAGCGATTTTTCAGCTTTTACAGGCCAAGGCCAGGACGTGCCCGTCCGGATCCGCAAAATAGGCTACGCGATCGCCCCAGTCGCGGTGTTCAGACGGGCTCACCAGCAAAGCTCCTGCTGCAGCGGCGCGTGCGCAGGCCCGCTCCAGGTCATCAACCACTAAATAAAGTTCACAACGGGGTATGCCGCTACCGTGATCCGGATGCGGCAGGCGGTCGCCCAGAATCCGGGCGATGCCCGCATTGGGCATCAGGCCGAGTTTGCAATGTTCGTTCAACATGAACTCCGTCATCCCCGGAACATCCAGTACCGGAGCCGCATTCAACACGGCCGAATAAAATGTAGTGCTGGCCGACTGGCTTTTTACATACAAGATGATTTCTACCAGATTCATTTTTATACGGATTTAATTATCATCTGAAATCCCGTCAGGTACTGAGCGGCATGTTACGAAACCCATGCATGGCCTGAACCATTTGTGCCGAAATCAGTAAGCATCTTTCTTTCGCTTCTCTCCCCCCCCTTCCGATCGCCTTCAGCGAAATCGTTTTCTGACCAGGCAGGACAAGGAACCTGCATTCCATATTAAGGGGCATAGACCTGTTCACCTGCCAGCCAGGTGCTCATCACCTTTGTGCTGAACAACTCCGACTCGTCCGCTTTCATGATATCCTTTTCCAGGACCACGAAATCGGCCCACTTGCCCGGTTCGATGCTGCCACGCTCCTGCTCCTGAAACGATGCATAGGCCGCCCAGATGGTCATGGCCCGCAAGGCCTGTTCCCGGCTGATGGCGTTTTCGGGCTGGAAGCCGGCCGGCGGATATTGCTGCTGATCCTTGCGCACCACCGCGGCATAAAAACCGTACAGCGGCGGAATGGCCTCTACCGGAAAATCGGAACCGGCGGCCAGCAGGCCGGCCTGCTCCAGCAACTGACGGTACGCATAGGCCCCTTTTAAACGTACACTGCCGAGGCGATCGCCGGCCCAGTACATGTCGCTGGTGGCATGCGTGGGCTGAACGGAAGGGATGATGGAAAAATCGTGAAAGAGGTGAAAATCCGAAGGATGCATAACCTGGGCATGCTCGATCCTCCAGCGCTTGTTGTTCTTCCCCTTCAGCACGTCGGCATACACGGAAAGCAGGAGGCGGTTGGCTGAATCGCCGATGCAATGCGTATTGAGCTGGAAACCCATGTCCAGCGCCGTGCGTGCGGCATAGCGGATGGAATCAATGCTGCTGAGCAGGAAGCCATGGTGTCCCGGCAGGTCGCTGTAAGGATGCAGCAGGCAGGCGCCGCGTGAGCCCAGGGCACCGTCGGCGTACAGTTTGAAGGATTGCACCTGAAGACGGTCCGACCGGTAAGGCCCCTGTTTTCGGTAATACTCCACGTTAGCTTTGCTGAAACTCACCATGGCATTGATGCGCATGTTCAGCCGGCCGGCTTTCTGAAGGCTGTCGATCAGCAGAATGGTGGACACATCGAGTCCCGCATCCACCACCGTGGTAAGTCCCACCGCGAAGCAATTCTTCTGCGCGCTCAGCAGGGCTTCGCTCAGGGCGGTTTTGTCGGGAACCGGAATTTTCAGCTTGACCAGGTCCATGGCATTGTCGATCAACAGGCCATTGAGCCTGCCGTTTTTCTTCAGCAATTCACCGCCCTGCACGGTTGTCTGCTCATTGACCCCGCACAAGCGGAGCGCTTTTGAATTCGCCAGCGCCGCATGACCGTCGATACGGATCAGGAACACCGGTACATCGGGAAAGAGCGAATCCAGCCGGGCATTGTCGGGGTATTGTTTATCCTCCCAGTCGTTCTGATCCCATCCCCTGCCCCAGATCCATCCCATGAAACGCTGGTCCCTGTATTTCACGAGGGTGTCGATCACCTCGTCAAAGGAGCGGGTGCCCGTCAGCCAGATTTTTTTCAGGTCCACCCCATAGCCGTAAAAATGGCAGTGGGCATCGTAAAAGCCCGGGTACACCGGCCGGTGCTGCAGGTCGACCTGCTTCTTCGCATGCAGCTGCAGCAGCTGCTCGGAGGTGCCGGTGGCCACCACCTTCCCGTCTTTCACGGCAAAGGCCTCTATCACCGTAAAGGCGCTGTCAACCGTATATACCACGCCGTTATAATAGACCGCATCGGGCACCTCCTCCGTCTTACAGGAAAAAACCAGGAGGCAGGAGCACACGGTCAGTAGGTAAATGTTCGGTTTCATGAACGATGTATGTAAATGGCATTGGCCTGTGCCAGGGGAGTTACGACAATATCATTCAACACCACGTGCGCCGGGCGGCTGACGGCAAACCAGATGATGTCGGCAATGTCCTCGGCCTGCAGGGGATGAAAGCCCTGGTAAACACTCTTCGCGCGGGCGGCATCACCGGCGAAGCGGACGATGGAAAATTCGGTTTCGGCGGCGCCGGGATTGATGGCGGTCACCTTGATGCCGTGTTGCAGGAGATCCACCCGCATCGATTTTGTAATGGCGTCGACGGCGAATTTGGTACCGCAATACACATTGCCGTTCAGGTAGGCATCCTTGCCGGCGGTACTTCCGATGTTGATGACATGGCCCTTTTTTCGCGCCACCATCCAGGGCAATACCGTACGGCTCACATAGAGGAGCCCTTTCACATTGGTATCGATCATCCGTTCCCAGTCCTGGATATCGCCCTCGTGAATCGCCGACATGCCCGAGGCCAGGCCGGCATTGTTTACCAGCACATCAATCTCTTTCCAGAAATGCGGCAAGGCTTCCAGTTCCTCGCTCACCGCCTGTCGGTCGCGTACATCCAGCTGCAGGGTGTACACCTTGGTTTCGTACGTATCGCGGATGATATGTTCCAGCTCTTCGAGCCTTTCCTTCCTTCTGCCGGTTACGATAACATCCCAGCCGTGCTCCGCAAATTTCAGTGCGGCGGCGCGGCCGAAACCGGAACTGGCCCCGGTAATGAGCGCAATCATATTTCTTGTTTATTGATACGGTGTAAAAGTACTAAAAGCAGGACGTTTCGATGCCGCGGTAAAAAGACCGGGAAGACGAGGCTGACCTTATCACCAAAGGATGAATCAGCAACCTCTGACCCGCTGCTTTGCCGGTTAGCTCCCGTAAAGCAGCGCTGCGGCACCGGCCATTTCTTCGCAGAGGCCGGACGGACCTCAGAAAGCCCGCTGTGGTTTTTCGCGGAGATGGCTGTGCCGGTATCCATAACTGAAATACAGGACGAGTCCGATCAGCAGCCATATGCCGAATCCGATCCACTGATGCACATGTATCTGCGCCATCAGATACAAACAGGAAAGAATGCCGAAGACCGGAATCACGGAGAGCCGGTGCAGGTAACTGTACAGGGCCATGATCGCAAAAACGACAAAGAAAATGAAATTGGGTACCGACTCCAGGTTGACGAAGGGGTTCACATGGTCGTGTACCCATTGCCGCTCGCCCAGGCCCAGCCAGCCCATCACCCCCAGGTAGAGGGCCGGCACGAGGTATCTGCCGTTGAAATAAGGCACCCTGAACTTGCGGGGCAGGTCGGTATGCTTCTGCATCATCAGCACGCCACCGCACACCAGGATGAAAGCGAAGAGGGTCCCGATGGAGCAGAGATCGGTGACGGTGGCCATGTCAATAAAAAAGATCGGAATGCCCACCAAAAGACCCGTTACGATGGTGGAGAAAGAAGGCGTTCCATAACGTTTGTGTATTACCGAAAATCTTTTGGGAAGCAGGCCGTCGCGGCTCATGCTCATCCATATCCGCGGCTGTCCCAGCTGAAACACGAGCATCACACTGGCCATCGCGAAAACGGCGCTCACGGCGATCACCCCGCTCAGCCAATGGAGGCCGCGGCGTCCGAAAACGAAGGCCAGCGGGTCATCCACCCGCAGCTCCTTGTAATTCACCATGCCGGTGAGCACCAGCGCGATGAGGATGTACAGCACCGTGCAGAGAATGATGGCGTTGAACATGCCTCTGGGCAAATCGCGTTGCGGATCGTGGCATTCCTCGGCGGTGGTGCTGATGGCGTCGAAGCCGATGTAGGCGAAGAAAACGCCCGACACGCCGGCAAAGACACCCATCCAGCCTTCCGGCAAAAAAGGATCCCAGTTGGCGGCCTCCACATAAAAGGCGCCGATGGCAATCACCATAAACACCACGATCAGCTTCACCGCCACCATGACATTGCCGGCATTTTTGGATTCCTTCATTCCCCGGTAAACCAGCCAGGTGATGAGGATGTTGATCACCAGCGCCGGTATGTCGAGGATGACCCGCAGGCTCCCGAACTGTGGTGCGGAGGTCCATGCCCGGTAGCCTTCCGACTGCAGGAGCAGGGCATCGGCACCGGGCGCCTGTGCGGCCATGAACGCCCGTTTGGCTGAGAAGTAATCAATGCCCGACCAGGCCGGCAGCAAAATGCCCTGTTCCCACCCGGCAAAAGGCAATTTAAGATGAGCGAGCAGCGTACTGAAATAGCCCGACCAGGAGATGGCCACCACGATGTTTCCGATGGCGTACTCCATGATGAGTGCCCAGCCGATGACCCAGGCGAAGAGTTCACCGAAGGCCACGTAAGAATAGGTATAGGCCGAACCGCTGACCGGTACAAGACTGGAGAATTCCGCATAGCAAAAGGCCGCGAAGCCGCAGGCAATGGCCGTAAAAATGAAAAGGAAGACCACACCCGGACCTCCATCGGCGGAGGCGCTGCCAATCGTACTGAAAATGCCGGCTCCGATGATGGCTGCGATACCCAGCGCCGTCAGATCGCGGACGCCGAGGTGTTTCTTCAGCACACCATGGCTTTCCGATTCGCCGGCTTCAACCTGCTTCAGGATCTGATGGACACTCTTGCGTCGAAAGAGTTGCATAGAAAGGATGTATGCTGCAAAGAAAACAGAAATTCCTAAGCTTCCAAGTGTTCCGTGGTCTCCCTGCGCTGTTCTGCCGGCAGGAGGTAGCGAAAAAGGGCCAGCAGCATCAGGACCAGACCCGGCATCCGGTAACGAATGAGGCTGCCGATCACCGGCGTGGTGTAGGCACTCACCACCACGATCACGGCGCCGGCGATGAAAGCAAGCACCGTCTCCGGGCATGCCGGCGTGCTGTTCTTCCGGTAGCGCAGCACAGCGGGAATCAGCAGGCATGGAAAAATCAGGTTCTCCAGAAACAAAGGAAAATAATACCAGTGGGCCAGCTGCCAGGGCCAGGGCTGGAACATACCGTACGCAAAGGCCTCCGGCAGGTGCTTTAAAAAACTGAGCGGATCAGGAGCAAAGGAAACAGGATGCACCAAACTGCCCGAATGCATGTACACCGCAAAGCGCCACATGTTGCGTTGTTGCCCGAACAGGAGCTCGGGGACATTGATGGCGGGAATGAACAAGCCCCCCAGCAACAGAAGCGCCGTCAAGCAGGCATAGGCCAGGGTGATGGTCCGCACCGCATTTTTCATCCGGGGAAAGAGATACCAGGCCAGCAAACCGGGAAGGAAGGCCAGCAGCCAGAAGGATTTCACCAGCAGGAAGCACAAAACGAAGAAAACCATGATGGCAAAATAACCTGCCCGCCGCTGCTGGTTCCACAACTGGAAATACCGAAGGGTCATGCCCATCGCGAAAACAAGCAGAGGCTCTTTGAGAATCGCCGAAGTCCAGATGAATACATTGGGAAGAAAGAAAATGAACAGGGCGGCCCATGGGATGGCGCTTTCCCGCCCTTCACGGGAATAGAAAAAGCGCAGGAGGGCCAGCATGCCCAGCATGGACAATACATTGGACCAGATCAGGTGCACCCATTCATTGTTAGCTGATACCATACTCAGCAGGGCATGAAAGCGAATGACGGTACGCGCGTCGTTGTACTGATTGCCATAGCCGCTGTCGAACCAGATGTTCAGTTTTGAAAGAAATGCCAGTGTGGCCGGATCGTGATCATAATATCCGAAAACAATGCTGAAAAAAGCGGCGGGTGATGACTGAAACAAGTCATGAAAGGCCTTCGTATCGGCGAGGTAACCGTGTATATCCCCGCCCTGGTAGGTGTTGAGGTAATAGCGCGCAATGGCATACCCTCCCAGCACTTTCAACACCAGAATCAGGGGGAGTACCCAGCGGGGAACGGAGGCCGCGAAAAAAATCCGGGTGCGGGTAAACATCCAGATCAGGATCAGCAGATGCAGGACGAGGACCAGCATGATCAGTCTTTTCTTGCCTTAAACCAGGACCAGGTTTCAGCACTCATCCAGGACCGGTAGGCTATGGCGGTGAAGGGAACCAGGAGGAAAGGGAGTCCGGGTACCTTGTATCGTACCAGTGCGCCGATGATGGGCGTTACCCATCCCGAGAGGATGAATACGGAAACGCCAAAAATGAAAAAGGCCGGCAGCAGGCCGGGCGAGGCAGGGAAATAGTTCCGGTTGATGCTCAAAAGCAGGACCAGCAGCAAAGTCAGTATGAAAATATTTTCGACCGCGGAGAACCACATCAGGATGTTATGGGCATGCTGCGGCAGCGGCAGCAGGAGCGTGCGCAGGAAGGCGCCGGGTGCCTCACGGATCAGGCTTTCCCAGGAAGGTTCCAGGCGCTGCACTTCCACCACGCTTTTGGCCTGCTCCTGTTCCGCTACAAAATAAAATTCCGCCTGCTTGTCGGCGATGAGCTGAGGGACCTCCCTGCCGGTAATCACCGGTGAGAGGAAACTTAGCAATACAAAATATACGGCGAAGAAGCCTGCTGTCAGGGCTACAGGATGCTTCCGGCCGTTGGAGCAGAGCACCCAGGATACAACGACCGGTACAAAGAGGAAAAAAACGTAGGCCTTTACCGTTATAAAAAGCATGGCCGCCAGCAGGATGTAAAACAGGCGAAGCAAGGAAAAGCTTTTTTCCTTCATCCAGGACGACACCTGGTACAGCAAGGTGCCCAGGGCGAAGACCAGAAAGGCCTCCTTGATCATACCGGAGGTCCACAGGAGCGTGGAGGGCAACAGATACACGATGAGGATGAGGATGACGGGGCGTCCCCTCACTGTTTCGTGGAGAACCCTGAAAATGCCGGTGAGTCCCACCATGGCCAGGAAACACATGACCACGGCATGCGGGAAATAGGTGCCCATGGTAAAAAGACGAAGGAAGGCATTGATGCGGATCATGGTCCGGCTGTCGTTGAACACCAGGTCGGTGTTGTACCAGTTCCGCATCGCATCGTAATAGGGCAGCAGGTCCGCCTCCTGCCCCCTGATTCCGGTCAGCATCCTGAAAAAATCCCAGGGATGTTCCAGGAGGGTATTGTAAATCACCGCCGAATCGTCGTAATAGCGGAAGATATCCGCATAGGCCCGGTCGGTATAGAAACGGGTGTAAATCACATAGAGGGCGAGGGCCGCGGCAATTTTAATTATAAACAGGAGGTGGAAAACCTTGACCGGAACCTGGTCTACGTGGAATATTTTCCATTTGCCAATCAAATAAATAGCCAAAAAAACAGAGGCCAGCGTGAGGGCGATTTCCAACATCGGCTCAAAGATAAAATATTACGGTTATCGAGGCAGAAGGACTATTTTTGCAGCAGGAAAAGGGCCCGTCCGCAGCCGTTGACGAAAACGGCGGGCATTCCTTTCACTGAAAAAACAAGCGCCATGTCCTCCCCCACCGAAGAACTCACCACCGTCGAAACCGCGAAGAAACTAGGGCTTCTTCCCGAAGAATTTGAAAAAATCAAACAGATTCTCGGACGTACCCCCAATTTTACCGAGCTGAGCATTTACTCGGTGATGTGGTCGGAGCACTGTTCCTATAAAAACTCCATCACCTGGCTCAAGACCCTTCCCAAGGAAGGACCGCACATGCTGGCCAAGGCCGGTGAGGAAAATGCAGGGCTGGTGGCGATCGGCGACGGACTGGCCTGCGCCTTCAAAATCGAATCACACAATCACCCCAGTGCCATCGAACCCTACCAGGGAGCAGCCACCGGAGTGGGCGGCATCAACCGCGATATTTTTACCATGGGCGCCCGTCCGATCGCTCAACTCAACTCCCTGCGATTCGGCAATCCCAAACTCGCCAAAACACAATGGCTGATGCGGGGCGTGGTGAAAGGTATCGGTGATTATGGCAATGCCTTCGGCGTACCTACGGTGGGCGGCGAAGTGTTTTTCGACGATTCCTTCAATGTCAACATCCTGGTCAATGCGATGTCGGTAGGACTGGTGAAAGCCGGAGAAACCGTATCGGCCATTTCCTACGGCGCCGGAAATCCGGTGTACATTGTAGGCTCTTCCACCGGCAAGGACGGCATTCACGGTGCTACTTTTGCCAGCGGCGATCTACACGAAGATTCACACGAAGATCTCCCTTCGGTCCAGGTGGGCGACCCCTTTATGGAAAAACTGCTCCTGGAGGCTACCCTGGAAATCATTAAAACCGGAGCTGTGGTGGGGATGCAGGACATGGGTGCGGCCGGCATCATTTGCTCCACCAGTGAGATGTCGGCAAAAGGCCGGCACGGCATGAACATCTGGCTCGACAAGGTACCTACCCGGCAGGCCAACATGAAAGGCTGGGAAATCCTGCTCAGCGAATCGCAGGAACGCATGCTGGTGGTGGTGAAGAAAGGACAGGAAGCGGAGGTGGAGAAAATTTTTGAAAAATGGGACCTCAACTGCACGCAGATCGGGGAAGTCATCGAAGGCGAGCGCCTGCATTTCTACATGAACGGTGAAGAACTGGCCGATGTGCCGGCCGAATCGCTGGTGCTTGGCGGAGGCGCCCCGGTGTATGAGCGGGAATACAGGGAACCCGGCTACATGGCCCAGAACCGCGCCTTCAGCATCAGCCGGGTACCGGAACCTGCCGACCTGAAAGCCGTCATGCTGCACCTGGCCAGCCATCCCAACATCGCTTCTAAACGCTGGGTATATACGCAATACGATTCCATGGTAGGCACCATCAACATGAGCAGCAACCGGCCCAGTGATGCCGCCATCGTGGATGTGCGGGGCACCAAAAAAGCGCTCGCGCTGAGTGTCGACTGCAATTCACGGTATGTGTACAGCGATCCCGAACAGGGCTGCGCCATCGCCGTGGCTGAAGCTGCACGCAACATCGTGTGCTCGGGTGGCGAACCATCGGCCGTCACCAACTGCCTCAACTTCGGCAACCCCTATAATCCCGAGGTGTACTGGCAATTCGTACACGCCATCAAAGGCATGTCAAAAGCCTGTATAAAATTTGAAACGCCGGTGACCGGAGGCAATGTGAGTTTTTACAACCAATCAAAAAACGAGCAGGGCGAAGTCCCCGTTTTCCCGACGCCGACCATCGGCATGGTGGGCATCGTGCCGGATAAGAAAAACCAGATGACCCTCGACTTCAAAAACGAAGGAGACATTTTGTTCATGCTGGGTGCTTCACAGGAAGATATCAATGCTTCCGAATACCTCTACTCCTACTGCGGCGTGAAAAACAGTCCGGCGCCCTATTTCAACCTCGACGAAGAATTCAAGGTACAGGAACTGGTGAAAAGCCTGATCCGTGAAAACCTGATCGAAAGCGCACACGATGTTTCCGACGGGGGCCTGTTCATCAGCCTTCTGGAATCGGCAATGGCCGGCAACCTGGGCTTCCGCATCGACAGCGATGAAGACTTCCGCAAAGACGCTTTCCTCTTCGGCGAAGCGCAAGGCAGAGTGATCGTCAGTGTCAGCCCGGAGAAACTCGATGCCTTTGTGGAGCTGGTGGCTTCCGGCGATGTGGATTTTACCAACCTCGGCGAAGTGGGTGGAAACGCGCTGGTCATCGATGAAGCTGAGTATGGCAGCGTTGAGTTTTTCAGGGAACACTATGAGCAGGCCATCGGGAACCTGATGAGCCACGAAGCCTGAGCGCACCGGTAAAAAAACTGACGTCATGCGCAGCGGAAGGGGCTACTTTGCCGTCCTGTTCCGGGGCAGGTGGATGAAGTAATAGATGAATACCATCAACAATCCCAACACAAAAAAAATGGTGGAGACGGGTCGCAAGGTATCTTCATAAAAGAACTCTCCGATCATCCATACGGAGTTGGCGCAAATCCAGCTGACCACCGCCAGGTTGTGGTATAATTCGGCAAGCGCCTTCCGGTGAAGCCAGGTGATATGAAGTGCCACCCCGATGGTCGGGAAGATCATGATGAGACCCGGAATCTTAAAGTCCAGTACCCAGCAGGTATCTTTCAGCAGCCACATGACGATGTGCATGTTTTCGTAGGCCCGCATTTTTTCACTGATCATCATCACGAATGTAAAAATAATTTTATTCGACCGGCGGGCGGCTTCATTTGAAATCCCCCGCATCCGACTGAACTTTTACACGCACCTTCCTGTGCGCTTGACGAATATCATCCATCATCCTGCGATGATTCAGGGAGAAAGATCCCTGAGAGGGACGATTTAAGTATAGCTTTGAGATACAAAAATCTACCCATGAAAAAATTGTTGAAAGCCGTTCTCCTGGTGCTGTCGATGATGGTTCTTCATCCGGATGCATACGCTCAATGGACAGCCTTGAATTCGGGTACAACGGATGGGCTTACCGCCATCAGCGTTTGCGCTCCCGATACCGCCTACGCCGTGAGTACCGACTTTGCGAATGGCGGAAAGATTCTGGCTACCAAGGACGGCAATTCCTGGATACAACAATATTCCTCACCGGTGTACCTGTTGTGTGTGTTCTTCCGCTCCTCTTTGCTGGGATGGGCCGGCGGTGGTATCATTCCCAACGGGCTGGTGCTTAAAACAACGGATGGAGGTCAGACCTGGACCACGGCCTCCACGAACCTGCACCAGGTCTATTCGCTTTTTTTCATCAACGATACCCTGGGATGGGCCATCGGGAACAATGCCATCCAGGGTCAGTGTTTCATTTACCAGACGACGGATGGCGGCTTTACCTGGACACAACAATATACCGGAACCGATTATCTGCGAAGCATTCATTTTTCATCGCCCGCTACCGGCTATGCCGCCGGCGATAACGGAAGGATCTTTAAAACGGTGAACGGAGGCCTGAACTGGTTCTTGCTTTCCACCGGTGTGGTATTTCACTTTAACGACATTGATTTTGTAAGTGACTCGATCGGATGGGCCGCAGGAGCCTATGTAAACGGAGGCTGCTATCATACCATCAACGGAGGCAGCAGCTGGACATCGCAGGCCTTGCCGGCCACCACCCCCGTCAGTTCGGTATCGTTTATATCGCCATCCAGAGGTTGGCTGGCCGGTAACAACGGCAGTATTTATTATACGGCCAACGGCGGTCAAAACTGGACCCTCCAGAGTTCCACAGTAAGCGGTCACCTGCGCAGCATTAAGATGTACGACCACTACAACGGCTATGCCGTTGGTCAGACCGGAACCATCGTCAAATACGAATCATCCGGCACCGGACTTGTGGAAACGAAGCAGGAGGCGATGTATGTCTATCCAAATCCCGCTGAGAATTTCATTCGTCTTGCACCTTGGTCACCCGGGTCTGACCTTGAGTATGCCATCACGGATCAGACAGGGCGTGAACTTGTCCGGGGTACGGTATCCGGCACCGATCCGGTCCTGAAGGTTTCATCCCTCCCACCGGGCATGTACCTGCTTCGTCTCGGAAATCCGGTGGTGAGGGTTCTGCGCTTTGTCAGAAGTCCGGAATAGCCGGTAGTGGTGCTTTGGGAAAGAACAAAGGCACTACACTGCATTTATTACCTTTGCCGCATGCTGAAAAAGATATTCCGTATTATCCTGAGGGTAGTACTGGCATTTTTCCTACTGAGTGTTTTTTCCACCCTCCTCTTCAGATTTGTACCGGTGCCCGTCACTCCGCTCATGCTGATCCGTTATTTTGAAATGGAAGAAGGGAAGATCGACAAGGAATGGAAATCGCTGGAGGAAATTTCGGACCACTTACCCCTGGCCGTGGTTACCGCCGAAGACCAGAAATTTGAAGAGCATTTTGGTTTTGATCTTGAAGCCATTGAAAAGGCGGTGAAGTACAATGAACGGCACAAGGGGAAAAAGGTGAAAGGGGCCTCCACCATCAGCCAGCAAACAGCGAAAAATGTATTTCTCTGGCCGGGTCGCAGCTGGATCCGCAAGGGTCTGGAAGTATACTTCACCTTTCTGATTGAGTTGCTGTGGAGCAAGGAGCGGATCATGGAGGTGTACCTGAACGTGATTGAAATGGGCCCGGGAGTCTACGGTGCCGAGGCCGCGTCAACGTATTATTTCAGGAAGCCTGCCAGCAAACTCAGTAAAAGCGAGGCGGCCTCCATTGCGGCCATCCTGCCCAACCCCATCCGCTGGTCGGCAGCAAAACCCACACCGTATATCGTAAAAAAGCGGAACTGGATCATGCGGCACATGAACAAGATTGATCTGAAAGAAATTGATCAGCCCTGAACGGTCCTTCCATACCGTTATAAAACCTCCGGACCATTCAGAAAATACTTTTCAGAATCCTACATTGATCCCCGTCCGGATGACAGGATTTTCATAAATGCGGTAATCGCCTTCTATGACATTAAACAACACCATCAGCGAAAGCGAGGTCCTGCCGCCGATGTTCTGCGCGTAGCCACCGCCCACAAAGAGGCTGCTGATATTTTTCCGGATCAGTTTAGTGAATAACAGGTCCGGCACTTCCATGTTGATGAGTTCGTACTCGGAATACAACAATACATTTTCCATGACCTGGTACTGCGCAAACGTGCGCCCGCCGTACATATGTGTTTCGTATTTGTACCTCCGGTCGCGGTTGTCGCTGTAATACGTATACACCGGCCCGAGCCCTGCCCCGAATTTTTCGGTGAGGCGGTAGCCGATGACCGGTGATACATTGATATAGGTCAGGGTTCCGAAACTCAATCCGAGGTTGCCCCCGAAAAACAGCCGGTCCTTCAGGGGTCTGCGTGCTTCCTTCTCCTTCACCGGAGCGGCAGGGGCGTTTTCCTGTGCACGGAGAAATACAGGGAAGAGCAGCAGGCAGAGGATCAGGGTACTTTTTCTCATAATTACGTGTTTCAAAGGTACGACATTCGTTCATTTTTATTCCTTTGTACGTGAAATCACCATTCATGCAACAAGAAAAAGCATACCTGGTCACAGGCGCCTCCTCCGGCATCGGCTATGAAACGGCCCTGGCGCTGGCGCTTGAGGAACAGAACAAAGTCATCGCGGTATCCAGAAATGCCGGCAAACTGCAACAACTCCGTGAAGCATCGGGAAATAAAATTGAAACCCATCTGTTCGACCTCGACGGCGGAAATTTCAACGAACTGTACACACGATTGGAGCAGTCGGGCCTGAAACACCTGCACGGCCTGGTGCACAATGCGGGCTTTCTGGTGAACCGCAGCTATGCCGATATCACGCGCGAGGAACTCGAACAATGTTACCGGGTGAATGTTTTTGCGCCCTTCCTCCTGAGTCAATGCCTGCTCCCCCTGCTGAAAGCGGCCGGCTCCGCCCACATCGTACACATCAGCTCCATCGGCGGTGTGCAGGGAAGTGTAAAATTCCCGGGTCTCAGTGCCTATTCCAGCAGCAAGGGCGCCCTGGCGGTGCTGAGTGAATGCCTGGCGACTGAACTGGCGCCCGAAAAAATAAAAGTCAATTGCCTGGCCCTTGGCGCCGTACAAACGGAAATGCTGAGTATGGCGTTTCCGGGATACGAAGCCCCTTTGCAGGCCCATGATATGGGTACCTTTGTATCCTGGTTTGTGGTGAACGGCCATCGGTTTTTCAATGGAAAAATTCTGCCGGTGGCGCTGAGTACCCCCTGAAATGAATACACATCCGCCGGCCTGAACCCCTGCTTGATGAACACAGCAGCCCATCATGAAACGCACCTTGAAATTCATTTTCGGACTCTACTGCCTTCTCCCTTTCGCTCTGTCCTTTCTGCTGGTGATTCCGCTTTACTTTTTCATCTTTACTTTTTCCGGTCCGAAAAAGGCTCCTCACCGGGCCCACCGTGTTTCACGGGCATGGGCCGCCTTTCTCTTAAAGGCTTTTTACATCCGCCTCAGGATACAAAACAAATCCCTCTTAGATCCGGACCAGGTTTATGTTTTTATCGGCAATCACCGATCCTTTCTTGATGTACCGGCCTACGCCCTTTCCTGCCCGCACACCTTTCGCTTTCTCAGCAAGGCTGAGCTGGCGCAGATTCCCTTGCTTGGATACGTCATTAAAAACCTATACATCACCGTTAAGCGGTCCGACAAGTACGACCGGCATAAGAGTATCGAAAAAATGCTGGCCTCCCTGCAGGAAGGAATTTCCGTTTTCCTCGCGCCGGAAGGCACCCGGAACAGCAGCGAAAAACCCTTGCTGGACTTCAAGGATGGCGCCTTTCGTCTCGCCATTGCTTCCGGCCTCCCGCTGGCCGTGCTGGTATTGCACCATACGGATCGCCTGCTGTCGCCCGGCAGGCCGTTGGAAGTCAGTCCGGGCACGCTCTACGGCGAGTGGTTAGCCCCGTTCGAAACAAAGGACTACGATGAAAAAAGCCTGGGCTTGCTGAAAGAAAAAGTGAGACAAGAGATGGAGCAGGTAATCCTCAGGGGACCGCAGTCCGGACATCCCTGAACTATTTCAGAGCCGGGTACTTTCCGTCAATCACGTCATAGATGGTGTAGCCATCTACCGGCAGCACCTCCAGTTGCCGGTTCAGGGCACAGATGGTGGTGGCGATGATGTCCGGATCTCCGATGCGTGCCGGAAGAAAACGCAGCAGCAGGCAGGAGCTTTCCACGTGGTAACCGCAAAAATGAACGCCCTCCAGGCACAGCAATTGCTTCCGGATCGTATTCACCGATTGTTCGCTGAGTACAGGTACTTTGAGAATCAGCTCCTGTGCAGGGACGCCAGCCTGCCCCCCCAGCGGGAGGAAGCAGATCAGCACATGAAAAAACAGACGGGCCGACAACATCCGTCCAATATACCGGCCGGATAAAAAAAAGGACCGTAAAGGGCATGCTTTCCTTACACAATTTCAAGCCGAAAATCGGTAACGTTACCCGAAATCGCGCAGGAATTGTAACTTTGAAACAAGCCATAAAAAAGCGTATGAACAGCCGCATCCGGAACCTTGAAGAATACCACAAAGCCTATCAGGAAAGTGTCAGTCAACCTGAAAAATTCTGGGCAGAAATAGCCGCAGAATTTAGCTGGAAAAAACCCTGGGACAAGGTGCTTGAATGGAACTTCCGTGATTTTAACGTAAAGTGGTTTGACGGGGCCAAGCTCAACATCACGGAGAACTGCCTGGATCGTCACCTCGAATCCCGCGGCGATCAGGTGGCCATCCTCTGGGAATCCAACAATCCTGAAATACACGGACGACAACTGAGCTACCGGCAACTGCATACCGAAGTATGCAAAGCCGCCAACATGCTAAAGAACCTGGGGGTGAAAAAAGGCGACCGCGTCTGCATTTACCTGCCCATGGTGCCGGAAGCGGCCGTTGCCATGCTGGCCTGCGCACGCATCGGCGCCATTCATTCGGTGGTGTTTGCCGGTTTTTCCGCGCAATCGCTTGCCGACCGTATCCACGATGCCCAATGCGCCTACGTCATCACCGCCGACGGCGCCTTCAGAGGCTCCAAATCCATCGCACTCAAAGAAATTGTGGATGAAGCCCTGCAACAGAGCCCGTCCGTAAAAAAGGTGCTGGTACTGAAGCATACCGCACAGCCCGTTCACTGGCAGGAAGGCCGTGACTGCTGGTGGCACGAAGAACTGGAAGGATGCAGTGAACATTGCGAAGCGGCGACGATGGACGCCGAAGACATGCTGTTCATCCTCTACACCTCCGGATCCACCGGAAAACCCAAGGGCGTGGTGCACACCACAGCGGGCTACATGGTATGGTCAGCCTATACCTTCCGCAATGTATTTCAATATGAAAAGGGCGATGTGTACTGGTGTACGGCCGATGTAGGCTGGATCACCGGGCATAGTTACATCGTGTACGGACCCCTGCTGGAAGGCGCCACCACCCTGATGTTTGAAGGGATACCCACCTGGCCCGATGCGGGGCGTTTCTGGCAGATTATCGACAAGTACAAGGTAAACATATTCTATACCGCCCCCACCGCCATACGCTCCCTGATGGCACACGGCGATGCTTTCGTATACCCACATTCGTTAGCATCGCTCAAAACCCTGGGGACGGTGGGTGAGCCGATCAATGAAGAAGCCTGGCAATGGTATTATGATAACATCGGAAAAGGAAAATGCTGGGTGGTGGACACCTGGTGGCAGACCGAAACCGGTGGCATCATGATTTCACCGCTGGCCCACATCACCCCTGCCAAACCCACCTATGCCACCTTGCCGCTTCCGGGCATACAGCCGGTACTCGTGAACGGCCAGGGAGAGGAAATTAAGGGCAACAATGCAGAAGGCAATTTGTGTATTAAGTTTCCATGGCCCGGTATGCTGAGAACCACGTACGGCGATCATGAACGGTGTCGTCTGAACTATTTCTCCACCTATGAAAACCGCTACTTCACCGGGGACGGCTGCCGCAGGGATTTTGAAGGAAATTACAGGATCATCGGACGCGTGGACGATGTGATCAATGTGAGCGGACACCGGATGGGAACGGCGGAAGTGGAGAACGCCATCAACGAACATCCGCACGTAATCGAATCGGCCGTGGTCGGCTTTCCGCATCCCATCAAAGGACAGGGCATTTACGCGTATGTGATCTGCGACCATCTGCCGCAGCAACCCGAACAACGCAAGAAAGAAATTCTGGAGATGGTCACCAAAATGATCGGGGCCATTGCCAAGCCGGATAAAATACAGTTTGTAAGCGGACTACCCAAGACGAGATCAGGTAAAATCATGCGAAGGATTTTACGCAAAATTGCTGAAGGCGATACAGGCAACCTGGGCGATACGTCCACCTTGCTGGATCCGGCGATTGTGGAAAGCATCCGCGACGGTGCGCTGCAGTAGCAGGGGCCCTTCACCTGCGCATTCCGAACGTTTTCCGGGCGAGTGCATCCAGGAAGGGTCCTGCGCTGAACGAAGAAATGATTTTAAGTTCCTCCAGCGGAGTAGTGTCCTCATCGAGAAAGCGGAAAATGCTTTGAATGCTGTTGTTCCGGTACATCTCCTCAAATAACTGCGGACCCAGTTCATTCTTACTTCTCAATATTTCAAGAAACAAGGTATCGTATTTTCTGTGCCGGCCCGAGAGTATGCCTTTGTGCGGCTTCCGCCCGTTCCGGAGGTTTTCAAGGATGATCTTTGTAAAACGACCCGCATTGCTGAAAGAATAGCCGCTGGAGGGCTTCACCCAGGAGCCGGCGGTACCGATTTTCATCAGGCCCTCCCGGCTGTACCGGTGAAAGGGGAAGTCGGTCATGGGTATCACCCCGTATTCCTGCTCCACAAGGTGGTAAGGGCCGGTATCCAGGAAATCACGGATATAACGCAGCAGCATTTCGTCGTACACCGCCTGCTCTTCCAGCACCGGCGAAAAAAAAGTGAATTCCACCAGGGCCCGGCGGCTGCTCTCCGGCAATACATAGATAAAGCTGCAGCGGTCCTTCCACCGGAAACGGAAATCCATCATGGTAAACTCCGCGGGATCGAAACAATCCTTCTCCGTTTCAATGACCCAGCCTTTGAAATGCTGCCACACCCTGCAATACTCGTCTTCCCCCGTTTTAAACTCGGGAGGCAGGCGGCTGTCGAAAACAAAGTCTGCTGTATAACGAGTGCCTGTATCCGTCAGTATCGTGACCGGATGGTGGCCCTGTACTTCCTCCACACGCTCCTTAAGCCAGGTAAAGCGCTCATCCTTTTGTATTTTCTCCGTGGCATAGCGGTAGAAATCGGCGCTGCGCAAGGTTTTATAACGGTAGGGCAAAAGGTCATAGCTCTTCTCCAGTCCGGGGCTGATAAAACGCGCCTTCTCCCAGGTTTTCCAGGCCAGGTGATCCCAAAGGCCCTCCCCCTGCTCCCAGAACGACCAGGTACGGTCGTTCGCCGTCTTCGGATCCGGGTCCAGAATGAGTATTTTTTTAGAGGAAAAAAAAGTATCCTGCTGCAGGGCCAATGCCAGCTGAAGTCCCGCCGCGCCGGCACCGACAATGCAATAGTCATACAGAGGGTTACCCATGTCAATCAAAATTATTCAATTCACCGGAATGCACTGTAGGATCGGTACCTGCACCGCCGAAACCGCCAGCCTGACCGCACATTTCCCGTTCTAGAACAGCGGTGCCGCGCTTTTGTTTCAGCAAGGCTCAAACAGCCGTAACGGAGTATTCACTGCTTAAAAGCTTTTTGATTCCCGGACGGTGTTCTCCTCCACGGTCCGGATGTAATAAATCAGCCAGGTAACTGCGCCTAGCAGCTTGATGGCATCTTCCAAAAAAGTATCCTTTTCAATGGGTAGCGGCAGGATATCAATGATAGTGGAAAGGCCCAGGAAGAAAAAGGCGATAACCAACGCGATGAAATCCGAATTGAGCAATTGTTTGCGGAAACGAATGAAATAAATGAGGTAAAGGTTCAGATAAGTGAGATACACCATGTTCTCTGAAATGTTCAGGTAACGCGGGAAGACCAGTTCGTGCAACTGGAACAGGTCATCGAGCGTCATGATCAGCGTAAGCAGGCCGCTTACCAGGAGAAACTGCCTGACCCGGTTGCTGATGCTCACGTCGCTTTTCCAGGCCCCGTAAAAGCAAATGGTGACGGCGGCACTCCAGATCATGATCCCCAGGTTGGAAAAAAAACCAACGTAAAAGGGGGCATCAAACTGCGCGTTGGGATCCTTGGTAAAAGCGTCCAGGGCGATGTCTTTCGTGATGCTGGCAAAAATAGCCAGCAGGAGTCCCAGGGTAGTGAGCAGCCAGGAAATAAGCAGAACAGGGGTTATCTTTCTGAACTGAGTGCCGATGCTGCGCATGATTTCCCTCCCTTAAAATTACTCTCCCAGAATCTGTTTTTTCTGAATATTGAATTCATCATCGGTCAGCAAGCCTTTTTCACGCAGGCTTCCCAGTTTCTGAATGCGGTCGAGCTTAAAATCAAAATTCTCCTCCCCGTTGATTTTGCGTTTCGTGGGGTGAGGCGGCTGCTCTTCTCCCTCTTCATCGTTGCGCCGGCGCATGAACATCCAGATCAGGGCAATCAGCAGAAAAATACCCACGCCCACGTTAAAGATAAAGAGAATGGAGTTGGTGTGCGAGGATTGAAGGTTGTCGCCCCGGGCTTCTTCCAGCCTGCTTTTCAGGCGGCGGTTTTCCTCCTCCACTTGCGCGGCTTTCCGGGAGGTCTCGTCGATGGCTTCCCCTTGTTTGCGCAATACACGCTGCAGGGAATCCTGACGGATGCTGAGCTGGCTGATGTAATTGTTCAGGCTGTCGATCAGGACAGCACGCCGGTCGACGTAGACTCCCTGTGCCTTCTGACCACTGACAGGTTTTAGGGCATTGTCCTGACCGGAGAGCGTCAGTTGCATACCGAACCAGAACATTAAAACCAGGAGCACCGCCCGGCGGCCACCCGGCACCCGCTTACTTCGCATTGGATAGGGAAACTTCATTTTTCGCTTGGTTAAACTACAAAAATCTTTGGCAAAAATAATTCATGGCCCGGGAGAATTATCAAGAATGCCTGTACTTTTGAACAGGAGGCCCCCAAGAACGAAAACACAAGTCCCTTATCTTTAGTTTTGAACGGAGGGCCTCTTCCAATTGCTGTGCCTATCAATGAAATATACGCCTGAAGTCCGGATGAAAAGAACCGTGGTGCGCCCGCTGAGCAGGGCGCTCCTCACACCGTACCACGGCCTCCTGTTGCTTTTTACATTGTTAATATCCACCGGGACGCAGGCGCAAAACCGGTATTGGTACGGCAGCCTGCACTCTCATTCGGAATATTCCGATGGCAACATGGCCAATGATACGGCGTACCGTACGGCAAAATCCTGCTTTGAATACATTCAGCAAAACACGGCCCATGTGGATTTCTGGGGCATCAGCGATCACAACCACGGCAGCGCCGGCATGGCCCTGGCCGATTATCACCGCGGATGGCTGGAAGCAGATTCGGTGAACCAGGACAACCTGTTCAGCACCTTTTACGGCATGGAATGGGGGGTCATCAGCAGCGGAGGGCATGTTATCATCCATGGCATGGATAGCCTCATCGGCTGGGAGACCGGAAATTATGACCTCTACAACGGACAGAGTGATTACAACGGCCTTTTTAATAAAATTGCTGCCAGGACCAACACCGCATTCGCCTACCTGGCGCATATGGAAGACAGCGATTACGGAAACCTGCTGGCGGCTCCTTTCAACCCGCAATGGGATTCCGCGATAGTAGGCTTGGCCCTGCGCAACGGTCCGGCCTTCTCCACCGATACCACCTACGGGAGCCTTCCCTCCTTCCATTACTTCGACCGCTACCTCGACCTGCTGAAAAAAGGCTACCACGTGGCTCCGGGCATCGACCACGACAACCATTACATCGTATTCGGAAGGACGCACCCCGGCCGCACGGTTATCATTGCGGATAGCCTCAACCGTAATGCATTGCTTCAGGCCATCCGCCGCAGAAGCTTTTATGCCTCCGACGACTGGAATGCGAAGGTGAGTTTCGGCGTCAGTGGCTTTGCCATGGGCAGCATTTGTTCGGCGGCCGCTGACCCGCACATCCGGCTAAGCATCACCGATCCCGACAACGAAAGCACCGGCAGCATCCGCATCTGGAGCGGCGTAGCCGGCAGTGGCAGCAGCGCCACCATTTTATACAGCACCACCGGTATCGACAGCCTGGATTTCATCCATGTGCTGCCTGCCGGAAGCAGCCGCTATTACTTCGCCGAAATCACGCAGTCGGATGGTGATAAAATATGGACCGCACCCGTCTGGTACACCTCCAACGCAAATCCTCCCCCCTTCGAACTCATCGATTTCACCGCACAACGCGCGGGGGAACATGCCGTACTCCAATGGTCGACCGTGAATGAATTCAATCTGGACCGGATTGACATCGAAAAATCGACCGACGCCCTTCAGTTCTTTGTGGCCGGAAGCAGAAGTCCGGCGGGTGGCCTGGGCCTGACCACCACGTACAACTGGACGGATCCGCAGACACTCGACACCAGCACCTATTACCGTCTGAATGCCTACGACCTTTCCGGCCTGTCGCAACTGTCACCCCTGCGCCGTGTCGACCCTGCATTGCTTCCTCCCGGTGCCAGCATTTACCCGAACCCCTCCTCCGGCGGCGACACCTGGATCGCCTTAAGCAATACCCGGCAGGAATCCATCCGCATGGAAATTTTTAATGCCGAAGGAAAGCTGATGTACAGCGCCGTTTATTTGTCTGAAGCCGGAATTTTGTATCTTCCCTTCCGGATGGAAGCCTTCGCCCGCGGACTCTATACGGTGCGGTTCCATAACAGTGATTACAGTTTCAATATTTCTAACCGTTTTATCCGATATTGAACATGAACTACATCCTGGAAACCAGCCGCTGCAGGATGCGCGAAATGCAGCCCGGCGACGGCCCTGTTTTTTACGAACTCAACCTCGATCCGGAGGTGATACGCTACACCGGCGATCAGCCCTTTGAAAGTGTGGAAGCCGCCACCGACTTCCTGAAAAACTACGATGCGTACAGGAAATATGGCATGGGCCGATGGGTGGTGGAACAAAAAGACGATGGTCGCATTTTGGGCTGGTGCGGGTTGAAGTATTTAGCGGATGAACAGGAAGTGGACATTGGCTACCGCTTTTTTCGCCGCTACTGGGGCCAGGGATTCGCCACTGAAACCGCCCGCTGCTGCATCGGCTATGGATTCGATGTGCTCCGCTTGCCCCGCATCATTGGCCGTTCGGCGGTCGCCAACCTGCCTTCGGTACGCGTGCTCGAAAAATGCGGACTTAAATTTGAAAAATTCAGTAATCTTTTCGGGGAAGATACGGTACAGCATGCCATTACAGTAGCGGAGTTTTCTGCCTTGCGGAAAATGCTGCAGGAATAAAATGTTTTGCCCAAAAGGATAAGGGTGTTGTTGCCAGGGATCTGAAAACATTTCTATCGTGATGAAAACGCCACCTTCCGTTTAAAGAAACTCTATTCCGTATATCTTTGCACACAAAGCACATGGCACTCATCAAAGCGGTACACGGCATCCACCCCCAGTTCGGCAAAGATTGTTTTCTTGCCGACAATGCCACCGTGGTGGGGCAGGTACAAATGGGCGATCAGTGCAGCGTCTGGTTCAATGCGGTGGTACGTGGCGATGTAAACACCATCACCATCGGCAACAAAGTCAACATCCAGGACGGCGCGGTGATTCATTGCACCTATCAGAAAGCCAAGACGGTCATCGGCAATAACGTTTCCATCGGACACAACGCCCTCGTACACGGCTGCACCTTGCATGACCATGTACTGGTGGGCATGGGGGCTATCGTCATGGACCATGCGGTCGTGCACTCAAACTCCATCATTGCCGCCGGATCGGTGGTGCTTGAAAACACCGTGGTGGAATCCGGAACCATTTATGCCGGCGTTCCTGCAAAAAAAGTGAAGGACATTGATCCCGAACAAACAAAGCGACTGATAGAAGGCATCGCCGGCAATTACATCCTGTATTCTTCCTGGTTTCAGGAAGAAAAATAATTTGCACTTTTCATTTACGATCTGCTGCCGGCGACGTTGATCCTGAAGGCAAGCTTTTTATGGTGATGTTTTTTTTACCAGTAGGCGGTTTACCAAAAGCCATCCGGACCGCAATAACAAAATTAAAATCACGTTTCCACCTTGTGCTTGTTAACACGAATCTGTTAGCAAGTGCACACCTCCCATAAAAAGCCCCCTATAGCGGAATTCTACCTTTACACATTCTCTTAACCGCAAATTCCGTTCAACATATGTCTTTATTACTTCAAATTACCCAGGGTGGCGCCGCTCTGGCCGACAGTGCCACGGCTGCCGCGGCCCCGCTTACCGCACCGACAGCTGCCCCGCTTGAGCAGAGCATGTCGCTTTGGGACATGGCCAGCAAAGGCGGACCCATCCTCATCCCCATCGCCATTCTGAGTGTGATGGCGCTGTATATTTTCTTCGAGCGCCTCTTCGTCATTCTGAAATTCAGCCGTCTCGACCAGAACTTTATGAACCAGATCCGCGACCAGGTGCACCAGGGCAATATACCGGCCGCGCGAAGCCTCTGCAAGGCCACCGACAACCCCATTGCCCGCATGATTGACAAAGGCCTGGCACGACTGGGAAAGCCGGTGCGGGAAATTGAAGCGGCCATTGAAAACCAGGGAAAACTCGAAGTCTTCACCATGGAACGCAACCTCGGATTTCTCGGCACCATTGCCGGTATTGCCCCGATGTTTGGCTTTCTCGGAACCATTTTCGGGGTGATCAAAATATTTTACCAGATCTCTTTACAGAACAGCCTTGAAATTGACACCATCTCCGGAGGTCTTTATGTGAAGATGATTTCATCGGCGGCGGGACTGTTGGTGGGGATGATTGCCTATTCCTGTTACCATTACCTGGTGCAACGTGTCGACCGGGTGATCAACAAAATGGAGATCAACGCCGTTCAGTTTATCGACCTCCTCGAAGAACCCGTGAAGCCATGAATCTGCGACGCCGACAAAAAGCAGCTTCGGAAGTCTACAGCCATTCGCTGAATGACATCATGTTCTTCCTCCTGCTCTTCTTCCTCATCACCTCCACCCTGGCCACACCCTCGGTATTGAAACTTCTCCTGCCCAACTCCAGGACGGGCATACAGAGTGTGAAACACCCGGTGGTGATCGCGGTCACGCCGGATCTTCAGTTCGTGGTGAATCAGGATGTGGTGCCACGCGAAGGTGTGGAAGCCGCCGTGATGGCCGCTGTTGCCGGACAAACCGATCCTACCGCTTTGCTGAAAGTGGATAAAACGGTTCCCTGGCAGGAAGTGGTTTTTCTGCTCGACATCGGCAATAAGAATAAAATTAAAATGGTTGCCGCCACCAACCTGACCAAACAGGAAGCGCCATAAATGAAATCCTACCAGCTGCGTTCACTCGGACTCACCCTGCTCATCCATGCGGTGATTCTCGCTTTGCTGATGTTTTTATACATCTCCTCGCCCATTCCACCCTGGGAAGAAGGGCTCGCAGGCGGCGGTGGTGGCGGTAGCTTTGTGGAATTCGGTGAACTGGAATTCAACGATGTTCCGGCAGCCAGCGTGACGCCTCAGCCTCAGAAAGCGGAAGCGCAGGCCGACGAGGAGATCCTGACTTCGGATCTTGAAGAAACCATTGGCATCGATCAGCCTGAAAAGAAGAAAACGGAGGTCCGGCCCGAGAAAAAAGAAGTAAAAAAAGTCACCTCTACGCCGGTCATCAAACAACCCGAACTGGCGAAGGTGGAAGAGCGCAAGCCCGACCCCCGCAGTTTGTATCCGGGTAAGAAAAGCAGCCAGGCCGGCGCCCCGGGCGGGACACAAGCCGGCAATGGTACCGGCGGACAAGGTACGGGCGACGGCGGCGGCATTGGTGACGGAAAAGGTCCGGGATCGGGCGGAGGAAGCGGCGGAGGAAGCGGCGGAGGCACGGGACCCGGCAGCGGCATCGGCTTTGACCTTGCCGGAAGAAATATGCGCAGCATGCCACGCCTGGAAGACCGTTCACAGGAACAGGGACGGGTGGTGATTGAAATCATCGTTGACAAAAACGGCAATGTCCTGAGGGCGGAAGGACCCGCGCGCGGCAGTACCATCACTAACGCTACGCTGGTACGAAAATCGAAAGAAGCCGCCATGAAAGCTAAATTCAGCCCCAGCCCGCAAGGGGTGGAAGAGCAAAAAGGGACCATTACGTTTAATTTTATCCTCCGATAAATCCCAGCGGAGCTTTCCTTAGCCCTTCCGGTACAAACCATAACACTTCCGATCTGAACACTGCAGGCAATCGTGCCTGAGGCGGATTCCGCTCTCCGGAACGGCATTCGGCCTGGAGACGCCCGCGTGTACCCCGGATGTCAGATACCCGTTTTATCATTTCCAGGATCATTACTTTTGCCCTGTGACGTATCAGGAGACCCTGGATTATCTCTTCTCGGCCTTGCCCATGTTTCACCGGGTAGGACCTGCCGCGTACAAGCCCAGCCTCGACAACACCCTGGCCCTGGCGGCGGCGGTCGGACATCCGGAAAAAGGACTTCGCTGCCTGCACATTGCCGGAACCAATGGCAAAGGGAGCTGCTCGCACATGCTGGCTTCCGTGTTGCAGGAGGCAGGATATAAAACCGGACTCTACACCTCACCGCACCTGAAAGATTTCAGGGAGCGCATGCGGGTAAACGGAACGATGATTCCGGAGGAATGGCTGGCGCAATACGTCAGCGATCACCGGAAGGTGTTTGATGAAATAAAACCATCCTTCTTTGAAATGAGTACGGTCATGGCTTTTTCCTGGTTCCGGCATATGCGGACCGACATCGCCGTTATAGAGACCGGCCTGGGCGGACGCCTCGACTCCACCAACATCATCACTCCCCTGCTTTCGGTGATCACCAACATCGGCATGGATCACATGCATCTCCTGGGCCACACGCTTGCCGCGATTGCGGAAGAGAAAGCAGGCATCATCAAACCGGGCGTGCCGGCGGTAATCGGCGAAGTGCTCCCTGAAACGCGTGGAGTATTCCTGCGCAAATCGAAAGAAACAGATAGCCCGCTGTACTTCGCCGCCGAACGTTTCAGCGCCGGTGTTATCCGCCACGAGCTGCTGGAAGAAAGTATGCGGCTGAATATCCTGAAAGACGGGGAAACCGTGTTCGGAGACCTGACATGTGACCTGACCGGACAGTACCAGCTCAAAAACATCCTCACCGTGTGCCAGGCGCTGGAGGTCCTGAAGGCAGCACTGAATATAACGGAAAGCCATATCCGAAGAGGATTATCTTCCGTAAAGAAGAACACCGGCCTGCAGGGACGCTGGCAGATCCTTTCCAGGAAACCGCTCGTGATCTGTGATACCGGACACAACGAAGACGGTCTCCGGGAAGTCATGGCCATGCTTGACCGGCTGCATTTCGGACGCCTCCACTTTGTGCTGGGCGTGGTGGAGGACAAGGACCTGGAAAACACGCTGCAACTGTTGCCGGAAAAAGCCAGGTATTATTTCTGCCGGGCCGATATTCCCCGCGGACTGGATGCCGGCCTGTTGCAGGAAAAAGCAGCAAGGGCAGGATTGGAAGGAGTCGCTTTTCAGGGTGTACGGCAAGCACTGGAGGCGGCCAAAGCCGAAGCCGGCGAGGAAGACCTCGTTTTTGTTGGCGGCAGCACCTTTACCGTTGCGGAAGTGGTGTAAAGCCTGCTTCAGCGTATGTTCTGCACCACCGCTCTGGCCGAGTACCTGCGTCCTTCGGAACTCCATTTTACCTGGTAAACACCGGAAGCGGGTATTTTAAGTGAAATCAGATCCGCTCCCCTTTCCAGCAAAATAAAATTCACCGCACTGCCTTTCAAATCATATATCCTGATGTCTGAAACGAGGTGTCCTTTTATCCGGATCAGGCCGTCATCACTCGGATTGGGATACAGGTACGAATCACCGGTTCCGCCCGGTTCCGCCACACCGACCGACAAGGGTATGCTCACACAAAAGGTATCCACGCAGCCGCTCACATCGGTCAGGAATACGCAACAGCTACCGGCGCAGAGGCTGTCGACGTTTGCCGCAGCAGACCCGGCAGCATTGCCGCAGCTATCCCAGGCAAAGGTATAAGGCCCGCCATTGCCCCCCGCGGGATTCAGAATGACCGCTCCGTTGCAGGAGCCGTTATCCGGCGTAATGCTGAACGTGCCCGACAGCGAATTGGGCGCAACGACGGATACCATCTGGTTGCTGCTCAAGCCGGAAGAATCCGTAACCGTCACATAATAGATTCCGGCGCATAGGCTGTCCCAGGTGGCCGTAGCCGGACCATTGCTCCATTGAACCTGATAAGGAGCCGTTCCGCCGTTTGGAACAACGGTAGCGCTGCCATCACAAACACCGAAACAGGAAGCGTTGGTCACATTCACCGACAGGGACAATGCCGGCAAGGGCGATGCGCAGCAGTTGCCTGCATTGCTCAGCAAGACCTGGCCGGTATAACATCCGTACTGGGTACGGTGCGCGTACACGCTGCCACCCGGAAACACCTGCCGAAAGTAATCCTCGATCTGATCAACGGTATTGCAGCCGCCCTGACTGCTGGTGGTATCGCAGCTGTAGGCGCAAATGATGTTCGGATTTCCGTTCGGGTTAGCGCTGGGGGCCGGAGGTGCAAAGCTGATACTGGAGGGAATAACGGTTCCGGTACTGCTGATGACGGTGGTGGGGACGGCTGGTGTACAATTCGTGTTGTTTGCGCTGTTGTACCCGGCATACCGCACTTCCGTCACTGTACTGACGAAAGGCCCTGAAAGATTGATGGCGATGGCTTCATAGCTCACCACCCCGATCTTCAGGTTGGGAATGTTCTGGTCGATGACCAGGTTCAGCGTACCGCCATCGTAATTGCTGACGATAAAAATATTGCCCGAAGGATGGCAGATGGTCTGAGCGGATACTGTGGTCAGATTCACCAGCAGGACCACCAGTGCTGAAAAGAAACATGTGTAATTCATCTGTTTTGTATTTAATGAGTGGAAAATAACAAAAACATTTCATTTTCCCTGCAAGGGCACACTTCTCCGCACCCTCATTCTCCTGCTCCTCCGTGACCCCTCCGGCAAGAGCGGGAAAAAGAAATCCCGGTCATGGGCTCAGGGATAGAGCCCATGACCGGGAGATGAAAACAAGGTTTAGTCCTTTATGAATTTAAGCTGCTGCAGGCGGCCGTCCATTCCGGTCACGCTGAGGATATAGCTTCCGGGAGCGAGTGTCTGCACATTGATCGGGCCCTGGAGGGTTTGGCCCCGGAGGACTTCCTGGCCGTCGACAGCATAAATATTCCATTGACGGATGCCCTGCGGATTCAGCCCCTTTAAATCAAAGGACCCGGCTACCGGATTCGGATAGGCGGCCAGGGCTGTTCCTGGGATTTCATGCTCATTCAGGCCGGTGATGCTGATGGTGTTCTTATAATAATGCACATCGTGAAGACCGGTATCGTCGTACAAGGCGTGGGCATAATGCAGGAGGTTCTGGTTGCTGTACCAGTAAAAAGAAGAATCGGTGGTAGTTTGCGGAAATCCCGGCACCAGGCTCCATTGATTACCCGTTAAGATTCCTTTCACCCATGCGGAATCGATGGTGGTATTGATTCTGCGCTCCAGCAAGGAAGGATAAGAGCCGGAAGGCAGGATCATGTTGCCTGCGGCAATCACATCCACGATGGCTGATAACGCCGAACGGTAACGTACGGAATCGTATGCTGGCTGACCGATGGCTGCACCGGTGGTGATGATCTGGATGGTCGTGCTTCCCGTTCCGCCGCTGCCATAGGTATACGGAAAAGACATGGTGACCACGGGAGGATTGGCCAGGACAGGCATCAGGGATCCGGTACCGATGGGGTCACCCATGAAACCCAACAAGGTAACACCACCGGCATCTACGTGCATCATATCGCGGGAACCATCGAAGCCTTCATAGGTACAATGGGTTGCGGTGGGGAAGGCGCCGCCGCCCGGAACGGAAGCGGGCGGTACAATGCTCAGGGTATCGTCGGCACCCGGCACGGCAGCAATCACGGAGAAATCCCAGGTGTTGCTGATGCCTGATTTGCCGAATGTAAAGGCAGGCGAAGGCACGTTGGCATCGTAGTAGATCATGGCGGTATTGGTGGCCGGTGCCATGGAAGCGTTCAGGCTGATTTGACCGGAAGAAAAAAGCGGGAACAGAAGCAGTAAGCTGTACAGGTAGTAGTTTTTCTTCATTGTATAATGGTTTAAGATCCATCAAACTTAACATTCGTAAGGGGAACTTTCCATGGACCGAAAGATAGTTTCAGGAAACTTATACACCGGCTTTCTGAACCGGAGTGCGGATCCTGCAAAGCATTTCAGGTACCTGATTTTACTTCAGAGAGGGGATGGTGGCTCTCGGTTTCTCCTGATTGGCTCATCGTATTTTTTTGACTCAACAAGCTTTACCCATTTCAAACGAATACAAACGTTTAGTATCCGGCTTTTTGTTTCCCTTTAAATAATTTTACTTTTGGGGCGGGACCGGAGGCCCCCTCATTTATCTTACCTGGCTTTATGCATTTTTATGACCCCGGCAAGCGCCATCCATTTTAAACGGATGCAAACGATTATTATCCGGCTATCTGTTCTCCAATACTTAATTTTACTCCGGGGCGGGGATAGCGTCCCCCAAAAAATCAAATGTCTTTAAACGGATACAAACGCTTATTCAACGACTATCCATTTTCTGTTTCATAATTTTACTCCGGGGCGGGGCTGGAGGCCCCCGGTTTATCCCACTTGAAGCATCGCATTTTCATGAGTCCAGTAAGCTCCAATCTTTTTAAACGGCAGCAAACGCTCATCATCCGA
>JAEUTF010000271.1 GCA_016788185.1 Bacteroidia bacterium
ACAGATCATTTTAAAGGGAACCTTGATGTGGAACGTCTGAAAACGACAATCCTGGAAAAGGGAGCCCGGAATGTGGCCGCGGTGATCCTGACGGTTACCAATAACAGCGGAGGAGGGCAGCCTGTTTCCATGGCCAATGCCTTGGCGGTGAGCAAAGTTTGTCAGGACCACAAGATCCCCATGGTCCTGGATGGTTGTCGTATAGCGGAAAATGCCTATTTCATTCATAACTATGAGCCTGGATATGCTTCCCTTTCGTACCGGGAAATTGCGGTCAACATGTGTCAGCTTGCGGATGGATTCGTGATGAGTGCCAAGAAGGATGGGATGGTGAACATGGGAGGTTTCCTCGCCTTAAGAAATGAAGAACTTGCCGATGCCTGTAAAAATCTTCTGATCATCACAGAGGGATTTACCACGTACGGTGGTTTGGCCGGAAGGGATATGGAAGCGCTGGCCGTGGGATTGGAAGAGGTGTTTGATCCGGATTACCTCCATTATCGGGTGGTCAGTACGGCTTACCTGGGTGATCACCTGAGTAAAATGGGCGTACCCGTCATTCTTCCCGTAGGAGGACATGCGGTGTACATCGATGCCGCTTTATTTTATCCGCAAATACCATTGGAAGAGTATCCGGGTCAGGCCTTGGTGTGTGAACTGTACAGGGCCGGTGGTATCCGCTCGGTTGAAGTGGGATCTGTGATGTTTGGAAAGTATGATCAGAACGGGAAACTCATTCCGGCGGCAAAGGAACTTGTGCGTCTGGCCTTGCCACGGAGAGTGTATACACAAAGTCATCTTGATTACGTCATTGAAGTGTTTGAGTACCTGGTGGCTACCCGTGAACAGGTGTCCGGTTATAAAATTACGCATGAAGCAAAATATTTGCGACACTTTACCGCCCATTTCGAGCCCCTGGCAATAAAGGAAATGGCTGGATAGCATATTTTTATTTGTTTGTAAGACTGTTCATAAGAAGCATCGGCGCATGACAGCAGTCATTGCCGGCGGATCCTTTGAACAACATCTTCGGATAAATTTAATTGATTATGGCTAAGACAATAAAAACAAATGCTGTGGAAGGTAAAACCAAGAAAGAAGGCCTTTCCATCCGGCGCAGATTTACTAAGAATAATGAGGATGTTTATGCTCTTTTCGAGTATGAAAAACGTTCATCTGTCATCCGCAACCCGGGTGGTGAAGTGGTGTATGAAAACAGGGAAGTGGAAGTGCCGGTAAAATGGTCACAGGTGGCAACCGATATCCTGGCGCAGAAGTATTTCAGAAAGACCGGCGTTAAAAAGCAGGATGGAAGTATGGGTGGTGAAACCAGCATCAGGGAAGTGACACACAGGATGGTGCGGTGCTGGACCGACTGGGGTCTGAAATATAATTACTTCAACTCCGAAAAAGATGCCGCTGCATTTTATGATGAATTGGCATTTATGCTGCTGAATCAAATGGCTGCCCCGAATTCTCCGCAATGGTTCAACACCGGACTTTACAATTCCTACGGCATCAAAGGTTCCGCTCAGGGACACTTCTACGTTGATCCGGAAGATAAAAAACTAAAAAAGTCCTCTTCTGCCTATGAACGTCCACAACCGCATGCCTGCTTCATCCTTTCGGTGAAAGATGACCTGGTAAACCCCGGGGGAATCATGGATCTGTGGGTGAGGGAAGCAAGGATTTTCAAGTACGGTTCGGGTGTCGGCACCAACTTTTCTGATTTGAGAGGGGCGAATGAAAAGCTTTCCGGCGGGGGATTCTCTTCCGGTCTGATGTCGTTCCTGAAGGTGGGCGATCGTGCTGCAGGAGCCATTAAATCCGGTGGCACTACGCGTCGTGCCGCTAAAATGGTATGTCTGGACATCGATCATCCGGAAATAGAACTGTTTATCAACTGGAAAGCGGAAGAAGAGAAAAAGGTAGCTGCATTGATGAACGAAGGGTATTCGGCCGAATACGAAGGGGAAGCCTATGCCACGGTTTCCGGTCAGAATTCCAATAACTCGGTTCGTATCAGTGATGCGTTTATGAAGGCACTGTCCGAACATAAGGATTGGGGACTTCGGGCCCGTACCGATGGCAGTATTTACAAATCGGTTCCTGCTGAATCCTTGTGGCAGCAAATTGCGGAGGCGGCCTGGAAATGTGCCGACCCGGGATTGCAATTCGATACCACAATCAACGATTGGCATACCTGCCCGGCAGGTGGACGAATCAGGGCTTCAAATCCCTGTTCCGAATACATGTTTCTGGATGATACCGCCTGTAACCTGGCTTCCCTGAATCTCAGGTCTTTTTTTGATACGGAGACTCAGCAGTTTGATGTAGCCTCCTTTGAACATGCCTGTCGTTTATGGACCATCGTTCTTGAAATTTCAGTATTGATGGCGCAGTTTCCATCGGAAGAGGTGGCACAGAATTCATACGATTACCGTACGCTCGGTTTGGGTTACGCGAACCTTGGATCCTTGCTGATGTTGAGCGGACTTCCATATGACAGTGACAAGGGAAGAGCCATTGCTGCGGCTATTACCTCGCTGATGACCGGCGTGTCCTACAAAACTTCGGCAGAAATGGCTGGCGTGTTGGGAGCCTTTGACAAATATGAGGCAAACAGCCAGTCGATGCTGAGGGTTTTGCGTAACCACCGGTATGCGGCTTACAATACCCCCGATGCCTTTGAAGGATTGGATGTTAAACCCGCCGGGATAGACCCGTCATTTTGTCCTTCCTACCTGCTTTCTGCTTCGTGCAAAGCATGGGATGAAGCCTTGCAGTTGGGTGAGAAGCATGGTTTCAGAAACGCGCAGGTCAGTGTGCTGGCGCCCACCGGTACCATTGGATTGCTGATGGATTGCGATACCACCGGTGTGGAACCTGATTTTGCATTGGTGAAATTTAAAAAGCTTTCCGGAGGCGGGTATTTTAAAATCGTAAATCAGAGTGTCCCGGGAGCACTCGGGGTGTTGGGCTATACGGAAAAGCAAGTCAATGATATTGTTCAGTATGTCATCGGGTCCGGTTCTTTCCGCGAATCTCCCGGTATCAATATTGAGCTATTGAAGAAGAAAGGATTCAGTGATGAGGATATTCTTAAACTGGAAAAGGCTGCTGCCGCCAGCTTTGATATACGGTTCATGTTTACCTTCTTCACGCTGGGTGCGGAATGTTATAAACGACTGGGGGTGGAAGCAGGCAGTTACATGGATCCACAATTTGATCTCCTGACGCATCTTGGATTCAGCGAACCTGAAATAGAGGCCGCCAATGCCTTCGTCTGTGGAACCATGACCGTGGAAGGGGCTCCTCATCTGGCTGAAAAGGACCTGCCCGTTTTTGATTGTGCCAACCGCTGCGGAAAAACAGGGAATCGATTCATTGCCCCCCTGGGACATATCCGGATGATGGCAGCAGTTCAGCCCTTCCTGAGCGGTGCCATTTCAAAAACAGTGAACCTCCCCAATGAAACAGGTGTTGATGAAATAAAATACTGTTATCAAATGGCCTGGGAGAAGGGCCTGAAGGCCATTGCCGTTTACAGGGATGGCTGTAAGTTGTCACAGCCACTTTCTGCAAGAAATGGAATTTCCGTATCCGCAGTG
>JAEUTF010000275.1 GCA_016788185.1 Bacteroidia bacterium
TGAAGCGGATCCGGTGGAAGTTCCGTTGCAGTTCACATTCGTGCTGCTGAATGTAAAATTAGGCCCAGGGACATAAATGCTATATGAAAAAGTCTGTATGCCGTTGGTGGGACAGGAATTGTCTCTTACCGTTATGGTGAAGGTTTTGGGCCGAAGACTGATATCCGCCAGGGTTGGAGTCCAGCAAAATGTTAATGTTGGACGGCTTCCGCCGCTGATGGTATACGTGGCATTCGGAATCCCGTTGTTGGTTGTTAAGGAAATGATTTGTGCGGTATCCAGATCAGCGGATTGTACCGTGAAACAAATCTGTTGTCCCGGGCAGGCATTGATGGTAAAATTGGAGGTGCCGTTTATTCCGCCGAGCGTGGGTAAGTTGTTAGTGCAGGCCTGGGTATACACCTGCATATCCCTGATAACGGATCCGATCAGCTGATTGTTCCTGTATTCCCGTACCAGGATGGCCATGATGCCAATCTGCAGCTGGCTGGGTGTGAAATTGAGATCGCCGGTGGTGGCGTTGATGGTAAACGGAGTAGAGGAGGCAATGGGGTTGTTGACATTGGCCGGTGCAAGAAATGTTACGTTGGACGTTGATGTGGTTTTGGGTGTAATGAGTGAATACACCAGTGAATCACCGTCAGGATCCAGGACACCATGGTTGTAATTGAAGTTTTGACCGATGCAGACAAATGCGATGGGAATATTGGAGAAGGTGGGTGAACTGTTGCAGGGTGCCGTCAGGTTGTTGAGTGTGGCTTCCACATACAAGGTGGAATTGGAGGCACATGGATTGTTGATGGTGGTGATGGTACAGTTCCTGCAGCAAACGTTGTAGCTGAACACCCAGTCGGCCCGGGCTGAAGGAAGGGTTACCGTAGCTCTGTATACCCACTTTCTGACTCCGGTGGTGCTTCCTCCGTTGCAAGTGGTGTTGGAGGTAACGCATGGAACCGTAATCTCCTGTCCGTTGGTGCTTCCTGCCACTTTACTGGCGGTGATATTCAGGTTGTGGTTTCCTGAAACGCTTTTGCAGTTTACCGTGATGGTGGATGGCTCTGACACGCCACCGCAATCACGATAGAAGGTCACTTCTATTTCATACATGAGTCCTCCCAGACATCGGTATTTAATGTCCGAGCCGGCAGCATGCGTAGCGGAAACACTGTTAAAGTATCCCGAAATCAGGAGGAAGAGGAGGGCGAGCAGGCCACTGTTCGGGCGAAGAAAATGAAAGGTTGGTTTGGTTTTCATGTTCAAAGTAGTGCAGGGAGCCGGAGGGCTCTGTGCTTTATTCGAACAGGATGACCATTTCGTTGCGTTTTCAGGGAAAATATTACCTGTAAACGGTAAGGTGTAACTATTTTCCGGCAGATTCGTTCAAGTCTGGTTCTAAAATACAGAACCAGCCACCGGTTCCGGCCTGGTGAACAGATTGAAGTATCAGGTTAATTTGGTCGTTGAATAAAAACACCTGAACCGGAATTGCCGGATCTTTACCGGGATTGGGAAAAAGGCAGGAAGGCTAAATGTTTATTGCTGATTACTTTCAGAGGAAATTAAAACGGAATCTGAACCAGCTGGCAAACAGCAGGGCTATTTTTTCTTTATTGGGCACCCTGATTCTTTCATTTCTTACGGACTGGGCAGGCAGCCTTTTGATCTTTCTTAATAGAGCCTGATAATAAATATAAGCTACATAGACGCCAAACCTTGCCTCTACAGGAAGTTGTTGAATGCCCTTGTAGGCGGCGGCAAAATCCTGCTCAATTTCTTTTTCAATTTCAGTTTTCAGATGATCATTGAAAATGTTGAAATCCACTCCCGGAAAGTAGATGCGTCCGCGTTCTTTGAAATCGCTTTTCATGTCTCTGAGGAAGTTGACTTTCTGAAATGCAGCGCCCAATTTCCTGGCCGGTTCTTTCAGTCTTTTGTATTCTTCCTCATTGCCCTGGCAAAAGACTTTAAGACACATCAAACCAACTACTTCTGCGGAGCCATAAATGTACTCGTTGTAGGCATCGGTGTTGTAATGGTGGTTAAAAAGATCCATTTCCATCGAATGCAGAAAGGCTGAAATCAGATCACGATCGATGTTGTATTTGTGAACTACCAGCTGAAAACTATGCAGGATCGGATTGGTATTGATTTTTTCATCGATGGCCTCCCAGGTTTGCTGCGTGAATCTTTTCAGCAAAGTGGCCTTGTCGAATTCATGGAAGGTGTCCACAATTTCATCGGCCAGTCTTACATACCCGTAAATACTGTAAATAGGGTCGTGTAAACTGCGGTGCAAGGTCCGGATACCCAGGGTGAAGGAGGTACTGTAGTTCCAGGTGATGCGTTTGCTTAACTGGTTACAGACATTGTTATAAAGATCCATCGTCGCTTAAAATTCGTTCAGTAGTGAGTTTAGAACTGATGATTACAATGGGCAAGCCTGTTCCCGGGACGGTACTCGCACCTACATAATAAAGGTTGTTGAATTCTTCGTCTTTGTTTGATGGCCTGAAACCTCCGATCTGATTCAGTCCATGGGCCAGGCCAAGTCCGCTTCCTTGGTAGAGATTGAATTTTTCTTCCCAGTCTTTTGGCGTCAGGATCGTACGGGTGAGCGTATTTTTCCGGATATCATAGCCAATGCGGCTGCTCATGTCGTCGACAATGGTATCCGCCAGTTCTTCGGCATCCGACCAGTCGGCTTTAAATCTCAGATCGGGTACCGGACAGAGAATAAAGAGGCTGTCGCACCCTTCGGGGGCGCTGTTGACATTGCTGCGCGATCTTACATTCACGTAGTAGTAAGGCTTTTTCGGACTCACCGAGGTTCTGAAAATGCTGTCAGCGTATTCTTTGAAGTTATTGCCCAGGAAATAATTGTGATGATAGAGCTTCTCGAGTTTTTTATTCACCCCAAGGTAAATGGTAAAGGGAGCCAGGGTCCATTCCATTTTGTCAAGCTTTACCCGGTTGAATTTCTCACGGTTGAGTATTTTACCCCTGAAAGCGGCGGCATCGCCATTGCAAATGATTTTATCGGCCGTGAATCGCCTGCCATCTTTTGAAATCGCAGCGGTGACACGGCCGTTGCCGGATTCAAGGCTTGAGATTTCGGTATTGTAATGGAAAACAGCCCCTCTCTCCTTCAACAAAGTAACAAGGGCTTCCGTGATTTTGTACATACCCCCTTCCACATTCCAGTAGCCATCGTGCTTCAGCTCTGTATAATTCAAAAGACTGTACACAGCGGGAGTCTGGAAAGGCGTCGACCCCAGGAAGAAGGAGACCAGTGAAAAAATTACTTTCACCTCCTGAGAGTCGAAATTATTTTCGAGTTCCGACCACATGGACCTGAACATCTTCGGGCCGTGTTTAACGGGTACACGGGTGAGTTGTAACAGATAATCAAGTTTCGATTTGAAATTTTTTCTGATAACAATATCTTCCGTGTCATGAAACAATTTGCCGGCAGTGGCCAGGTATTTTTCGACCTTGGAAGCCAGATCCGGTTCGATGCCATCAAATTCTTTGGCCAGTTTTTGCAAATCCTTATAAATCAGAAATGGATTTTTCCGATCACCGAAATAAACGGCATAGAGTGGATTCAGCTCTTTCAGTTCGAGCGGATTTTTCACTCCGCAGTAATCAAAGAATTCCTTGAATTCATAGCTCATGCTGAAGAAGGAAGGCCCCATGTCGAAACTGAAGCCATCTTTTTCAAGCAGATTTAGTCTTCCTCCCGGAGAGTGATACTTTTCAACAAATTCAACCGCATAGCCTTTACTCGCCAGCCGGAGACCCGTGGCCAGCCCTCCGAGACCGGTCCCTATGACCAATGCTGTTTTGGGATTTGACATAGCTCGATAACAATCCCGGGAAGATATTGTTTTTGAAGATGTAGAATTGTGATTATGGTTATATTTGCTATCCGGGCTTGATTTTTCAGGCAACCAGCTAATTTTTATAGAAAATGAACCGATTTAAAACCATAGACAGAAATTTACCGGTGTGACACGCAGGTTTCACCGTTTCTACTTCTTTCAGTTTTGAAGGAAATTTTTAAGAAAATCCATTTTAAACTAAAAATTATGCCTAAACAGAAACATTTATTTGTTCCGGGCGGGGCCTACCTTCTGTCCAACATAGGAAATTCCGGGGAAGAAATTTTCCTGGGAGAAGAGAATTACGATTATTTCCTTCAGGGCTTGTCTTTCGTCTCGGAGGGTTTATTTGATGTATTGGGGTATTGTCTTATTCCGAACCAATTCCATGTATACATAAAAGTCCGGTCAAGAGAGCGTGTTTTGAAGCAGTATGCCAGGTACAAACGAATTCCCGAGCAACGCGTGGAGCTGATTTCCGGAGAAATTTCACTTTTTATATCCAGAATGCTGGCCAATTTCCTGAATGGCTATGCCAAGGCTTTCAATAACAGACATGGACGAAAGGGGAGTCTCTTTCGCGAGCACTTCAGGAAAATTCCTCTTCCGGGTAGAACGGACGGGTTTAGAGTCATGTTGGGCCTAAGCTATATTCCTGTTATTCAAGACCTTGTGCAAGATCCTATGGATTGGAAATACTATAGATGGCCCGATGAAGAAAAGCGAGGTAAAGGTCTCAGCATTGATTTTGAAGATTGTATTTTGGAAAGATGGGCAGGCGAAATGGGATTAAAACAAGAAGAACTCAGTTTTCCGGATTTACTACTTTATTAGATACTGGTAAAATTTAAAATGAATTGAGTATCCTCTGTGGAGATGTAGATAGAGTGCCAAATCAGAAGCATGATGGAATAGTAGGGGCGGCGGGGTTAATTTTGAATTGCGGTCATTATAGCTCGCGGGTTTAAGACCTCGCGGGTTTAAGACCTCGCGGGTTTAAGACCTCGCGGGTTTAAGACCTGGGGGATTCTATGTCCTTGAAATTTAATAATATAATACTATCCGTTTCCACCATTTCCAAGCCCATTCTTTCTTTCCTCCAACTTCCTGATTTAACTCTTGTTTTTCCCCCCGCTTTTTAAACCTCAAAAGACTAATTTTGCACCAGTACCGGCTTGAAACAATTCCAACTTTCATTTGTTTACGTCAATGCTCTCATTATGATACTGTTAAGTTCGCCAATCGACTACCTTCCCATTGCCATGATGTTCGTCGTGGCGATCGGTTTTGTACTCTTCACCATGTTGGTGACCCACCTCCTCGGGCCCAAAAGAATTTCAAAGGTGAAACTGGAAACCTTTGAATGTGGCATCGAATCTCAGGGTAACTCCAGGATGCCCTTCTCGGTAAAGTATTTTCTGATCGCCATCCTCTTCGTCCTCTTCGATGTGGAAGTGATATTTATGTATCCCTGGGCCGTCAATTTCTCTGAATGGAGCAAAGAGAGTTCAGCCGCCTTTTTTGAAATGTTTATTTTCCTGGGGCTGCTTGCCCTCGGTCTCGTTTATATCATCCGTAAAGGCGCCCTCAAGTGGGAATAAGATCACTGCTGTACCCTTCCGAAATACGAAACACAGAGTTCCAAAACATCCAATAAATCATGTCACAAGAAATCCAGAAGCTGGAAGGGTTTGAAGGTCCGGGATTTTTAGCCACTTCCCTCGACAAAGCCGTGGGTCTGGCTCGTAAAAACTCTCTCTGGCCGCTGCCCTTTGCCACGTCCTGTTGTGGCATTGAATTCATGGCCACCATGGCTTCCACCTATGATCTGGGCCGCTTTGGTGCCGAACGTCTTTCCTTTTCCCCGCGGCAGGCCGACCTGCTGATGGTGATGGGCACCATATCTAAAAAAATGGGTCCGGTTTTGAGGCAGGTCTACGAGCAAATGGCCGAACCCCGCTGGGTCCTTTCCGTCGGGGCTTGCGCCTCCACCGGTGGCATATTCGACACCTACAGCGTACTGCAGGGCATCGACAGGATTATTCCGGTAGATGTATATGTGCCGGGTTGCCCTCCGCGGCCGGAGCAGATTCTGGACGGGGTTCTGAAGATTCAGGAGCTTGTGGCCAATGAATCGCTGCGCCGGCGTAATTCTGACGAATACAAAGATCTTCTGGCCTCCTATGGCATCCAGTAATTATGTCAACACTGCACCTTGAATTGATTGAAACACGGCTGAAAGAGCATTTCGGAGAAGCCGTATATTCGGCAGAACTGCTGTATGATTTCCCGGTCGTTACCGTGGAGAAGGATAAACTCCATGAGATACTTAAGTTTCTGAAGGAAGATCCGGAACTGAATTTTCATTTCCTGACCACCTTGTGCGGATTGCATTATCCGGAAGCCGGATTGCCCTATGGCATCATGGTACAGTTACACAACATGCCGGCCAATACCCGCCTGCGGATAAAGTCTTTTACATCCGACAAGGAGCCGGTATTCCATACCCTGACCGCCCTCTGGCCCTCCGCCAACTGGATGGAGCGGGAAACCTATGATTTCTTTGGATACAGGTTCAGCGGACACCCGGACCTGCGTCGGATCCTGAACATGGATTCACTGGAAGGATGGCCGATGCGCAAGGAATATCCCCTCGAAGATCCCTTCCGCAAGGACAAAGACGATAAAATGTTCGGAAGGTAATAACGTGGAGGAATGAACGAAAAATTGAATCATTGATAGCGACCCTATGGCGAGTAACCCTCTTCCAGCTGATAAAAATACTGGCGCCCTGCAGGCGAAAGAATATACCACGCTCAACCTCGGCCCAACTCATCCCGCCACCCACGGCATTTTTCAGAATGTGCTGAAAATGGACGGAGAGTTGATCGTGTCGGCCGAACCCACCATCGGGTACATCCATCGCGCCTTTGAAAAACTGGCGGAACGCCGGCCTTTTAACCAGATTACGCCCATCACCGACCGCCTGAACTATTGTTCTTCTCCCATCAACAACATGGGATGGCACATGACGGTGGAGAAACTGGCAGGTATTGAAATTCCGAAACGGGTACAGTACCTGCGGGTGATCATCATGGAACTGGCGCGCATTGCCGATCACATCATCTGCAATTCGGTGATCGGCGTTGACAGCGGCGCCATGACCGGCTTTCTATATGTCTTTCAGTGGCGTGAGTTTATCTATGAAATCTATGAGGAACTGTGCGGGGCGCGTCTCACCACCAACATCGGACGTATCGGCGGCCTGGAACGTGATTTCTCAGCGAAAGCATGGGAGAAAATCCATCATCTGCTGAAGGAGTTCCCCGAAGGTCTCAGGGAATTTGAAAATCTTCTGGTCCGGAACAGGATTTTTATGGACCGCACCATTCAGTGCGGACCGATTTCCGCCGAGCGTGCCCTGGCCTACAGCTTTACCGGACCCAACCTCAGGGCCGCCGGGGTGGATTACGATGTTCGCGTCATGAGTCCCTACTCATCTTATGAAGATTTTGATTTCATGATTCCTCTCGGAACCAATGGCGATACCTACGACCGTTTTATGGTGCGTGAAAGGGAAATGTGGGAGTCCCTCAGTATTATCCGTCAGGCCATAGAGAAGCTGGATAAACTGGATGACAAGACTACCTACCATGCCGAAGTTCCGGAGTTTTACCTGCCTCCGAAGGACGAAGTATACAACACCATGGAAGGCCTGATCTGGCATTTCAAAATTGTGATGGGCGAAACCTCAATCCCCAAAGGCGAGGTGTACCATTGCGTGGAAGGCGGAAACGGCGAGTTGGGTTATTACCTGATCAGTGATGGAGGAAGAACACCTTACCGATTGCATATGCGCCGGCCCTGTTTCATTTATTACCAGGCCTATCCCGAAATGATAAAAGGGTCGATGCTGAGTGATGCGATCCTGACGATGAGTTCAATGAATGTGATTGCCGGTGAACTGGATGCCTGAGTCAAACCCGGCCTGATCCTGAAACGAGAAAAAATGAGTGAACAGAAAGAAATAAAATTCAGTGAGGATGCACTGGCCCTGGTGGACCGTATCATCCGCCGTTACCCGGAGGGAAAACAGAAGTCGGCGCTTCTTCCCGTCCTGCACATTGCCCAGGCTGAATTCGGAGGCTGGCTCCCTGCGCCGGTGATGGATTACGTGGCGTCACTGCTCCGCATCCAGCCGATTGAAGTGTATGAAGTGGCTTCCTTTTACACCATGTTCAACCTGAAACCGGTTGGAAAATGTGTGGTGGAAGTATGCCGTACCGGCCCCTGCTGGCTGATGGGCGCCGAGGATATCGTGAAGTACATGGAGAAGAAACTCGGCATCAGGGAAGGCGAAACCACTGCCGACGGCATGTTCACCATTAAAACCGTGGAATGCCTGGCCTCCTGCGGAACGGCTCCCATGATGCAGATCGGGGAGACCTATCACGAAAACCTGACCCTGCAGAAAGTGGATGAAATACTCGACACTTGCCGTACCACCGTAAAGGAGCCCGTTTCCCACTGGAGAAAAGATAAAATCAAAGGCTGAAATCCGTTCAGCATACTTAAATAAACGCAATTCATTATGGGAAGAAAACTTCTCACCGAGCATATAAACGTACCGGGTATCCGAAATCTGGAGACCTATCGTCGTCAGGGGGGCTATGAAACCCTGAAAAAGGCGCTGGCGATGAAGCCGGAGGATATCGTGGAGGAAGTAAAGAAATCCGGACTTCGCGGCCGCGGCGGTGCCGGCTTCCCCACCGGTATGAAATGGAGCTTCCTGGCGAAACCCGAGGGCGTACCCCGTTACCTCGTCTGCAACGCCGATGAAAGCGAGCCCGGCACCTTTAAAGACCGGTACATGATGGAGCGCCTGCCGCATCTTCTGATCGAAGGCATGGCCATTGGCAGCTTTGCGCTCGGTTGTCGTACCTCCTACATCTACATCCGGGGTGAACTGATGTATGTTTTTCAGATTCTGCAGGAAGCCATCGACGAAGCCTACGCCGCAGGCTTGCTGGGCAAGAATATCATGGGCACCGGCTGGGATTTCGACCTGCATGTGCATTGTGGCGGAGGCGCCTATATCTGCGGAGAGGAAACCGCGCTGATTGAATCGCTGGAAGGGAAACGCGGCAATCCGCGTATCAAACCTCCCTTTCCGGCCATCCGGGGCGTATGGGATTGTCCGACCGTGGTCAATAATGTTGAAAGTATCATGGCAGTGGTACCCATCGTCCGCGACGGTGGAGAAACCTATGCGTCCATCGGTATCGGTAAGAGTACCGGTACCAAGCTGATTTCCGCCTGCGGCCACCTAAAGAAACCGGGCGTCTATGAAATTGAGCTCGGTGTCCCGGTAGAGGAATTCATTTATTCGGACGAGTATTGCGGAGGCATCCGCAACGATAAAAAGTTGAAAGCGGTGGTGGCCGGAGGTTCATCCGTTCCGGTACTGCCGGCTGAGCTGATTCTGAAAACCGCGGCCGGCGAACCCCGGCTCATGTCCTACGAATCACTGGCCGAGGGAGGTTTTGCCAGCGGAACCATGCTCGGCTCCGGAGGGTTCATCGTGATGGATGAAGATACCAGCATCGTGAAAAACCTGTGGACATTCACCCGTTTCTATCACCATGAGAGTTGCGGACAATGCAGTCCCTGCAGGGAAGGTACCGGCTGGATGGAGAAGATCCTGCACAAAATACTGGATGGACACGGAACCCTGTCGGATGTGGACCTGCTGTGGGATATACAGTCGAAAATTGAGGGGAAAACCATTTGCCCGCTCGGGGATGCCGCCGCCTGGCCTGTGGCCAGTGCGATCCGTCATTTCCGTCATGAATTCGAAGAGTACGTTCGGAACCCCCAGGCTATACGAACCGATCATCATTATTACAGAGTGAACAACCTTTCACCTGAACTTGCTTAACAAACAGCTATGCCGAAAGTAACCATCGACGGACATACCATTGAAGTACCGGAAGGTACCACGATCCTCCAGGCAGCGCGCATGATTGGAGGAGACGTTACACCTCCCGCCATGTGTTATTACTCGAAGCTGAAAACCAGCGGAGGGTATTGCCGGACCTGCATCGTAAAGGTGACCAAGGGTTCTGAGAAGGATCCCCGGCCCATGCCCAAACCGGTAGCTTCCTGCCGTACCACCGTGATGGACGGCATGGAGGTGCAGAACAACAGCGCTCCGGATCTCCTGGAAGCAAGAAAGGGCGTGGTGGAGTTCCTGCTGATCAATCATCCCCTCGATTGTCCAATTTGCGATCAGGCGGGCGAATGTCATCTCCAGGACCTGAGCTACGAAAATGGTTTGTCCACCTCGCGCTATGAATTTAAGCGCAGGGAATTTGAAAAGATCGATATCGGCGACAAGATCAAATTGCACATGACCCGCTGCATCCTCTGCTACCGCTGTGTGAAAGTGGCCGACCAGGTTTGCGATACACGGGTGCACGGTGTGATCAATCGCGGAGATGTGGCGGAAATCAGTACCTATATCGAAAAGGCAGTCGATCATGATTTCAGTGGCAACATGATCGATGTATGCCCGGTGGGGGCACTGACCGACCGTACTTTCCGCTTTAAAAGCCGGGTGTGGTTCACCCGTCCGATGGATGCCCATCGCGATTGCAAGACATGCTGCGGCCGCGTCGTACTGTACATGAGCGGAAACGAAGTGCTGAGGGTTTCGGCGAGAAAGGATCAGTGGGGAGAGGTGGAGGACGCTTCAGAAGGCCGGGCAGGCTGGATCTGCAACGAATGCCGCTTTGAGAAAAAGGAACTGAAGGACTGGACCGTGGAAGGTCCGCGAAACATCGACCGTCATTCCGTCATTTCACAGAACCAATACCTGGAGAAGAAGAATCTCAGGATTGATGTTTCCAACCAAAAGCAGATTGAAGAAAAAGCGCATAATTAAGTCTCAAGAGATTCATCACAGTAATTACGCCTGAGCCATTTATGGAATTTATCATCGTAAAGTTCGTACTCGTCCTCATCGTCTTCCTGGTTTCACTGGGAATCGCCGCATACAGTACCTACGCTGAACGGAAAATCGCGGCCTTTCTGCAGGACCGGGTGGGGCCGGATCGGGCAGGACCTTTCGGGCTGCTGCAGCCGATCGCCGACGGCGTCAAAATGTTCATGAAAGAGGAGATCATTCCCACGAACGCGGACAAAGGCCTCTTTATTCTCGGACCCTCCATCATGATGATGACGGCCTGCATGACCGGTGTGGTCATCCCCTGGGGCGATACACTGTTCATCAACGGCACCGAATATGCCGTGCAGATCACCGATGTAAACATCGGGATCCTCTATATTTTCGGTGTGGTGAGTATCGGAGTATACGGCATCATGATCGGCGGATGGGCCTCCAACAACAAGTACTCGCTGATGGGCGCGATCAGGGCCTCCTCCCAGATGATCAGTTATGAACTGGCGATGGGACTTTCCATCATCGCGCTGATCATGACCACCGGCACCCTGAGCATCCGTGAAATTGTAGAGCAGCAACAGGGCTTTCACTGGAATGTATTTATACAACCCCTTGGTTTTCTCCTGTTCATCATCTGTGCCTTTGCCGAATGCAACCGCACCCCCTTCGACCTTCCGGAATGTGAAACGGAACTGGTAGGAGGTTATCATACGGAATACAGCTCGATGAAACTGGGTTTTTATCTTTTTGCCGAATACATCAACATGTTCATCTCTTCCGCCATCATTGCATCCCTCTATTTCGGAGGCTATAACTTCCCCTTTATTGATCAGCTGGGACTCAGCCACAACATGCTGACGCTTCTCGGGACACTCATCTTCTTTGGGAAGATCTTCTTCTTCATCTTCTTCTTTATGTGGGTCCGGTGGACCATCCCGCGCTTCCGCTACGACCAGTTGATGCACCTCGGCTGGAGGATCATGATTCCCCTGGCCCTGGTCAACATCCTGCTCACAGCCGGTGTCGTATTATGGAAGAACGGGCAACTCTTCAACTAAAAAACAAAAGAGCAATCACAGCGGAATCACCCGCCATCTATACGCATCTAAAAGACATGCAACTCACCAACCGATCACAAATTGTCGTAAACAAGCAGATGACCTTCTGGGAGAAGATGTATTTGCCTGCGATCATCAGCGGACTGGCGATTACTGTGAAACATCTGTTCAGGAAAAGAGCTACCGTGAAATATCCTGAAGAAACACGTCCTGTTTCTGCTGTTTACAGAGGATGGCATGTGCTGAAGCGGGATGAGCAGGGTCGCGAAAATTGTACCGCCTGTGGCTTGTGTGCCGTGGCCTGCCCGGCAGAAGCCATCACCATGACCGCCGCAGAGCGGAAGAAAGGGGAGGAGCACCTTTACCGCGAGGAGAAATATGCCGCCGTGTATGAAATCAACATGTTGCGCTGCATCTATTGCGGACTCTGCGAGGAAGCCTGTCCCAAAGAGGCCATCTTCCTGACGGACAGGATGGTGCCTTCTGATTTACTCCGCTCGAGTTTCATCTTTGGGAAAGACAAACTGGTGGAAGGTACCAGCCCGGAAACAAAGATTGATATCAGTCAGCGAACCAATGCCCACAGGAAGCCCTAGTTTCCTTTTATAGACACACGGAATATGTTAATTTCGCCACCCATTCAACAGCCAACATCTTGAATCCAACCTTACCCTTCATGGTTCTTGCTACCCTGTCGGTGTTCAGCGCACTGATGGTGGTACTGTCGAAAAAGCCGGTACACAGCGTGCTGTACCTCATTTTCTGCTTTTTCACAATCGGAGGTCATTACCTGCTCCTGAATGCACAATTTCTTTTTGCCGTTCATATCATCGTTTACGCGGGAGCCATCATGGTGCTGTTCCTGTTCAGCCTCATGTTCATCAATATGAACAAGGAATCGGAGCCGCATAAATCCAATTTGCTGAAAGTGGCGGCCACGCTCGTGGCCGGTTGTTTGCTCCTGGTGCTGGTAAGTACAGTCACGGATACCGGTGGCAGCCTCCCCGCGCCCTCTTCCGAAAGTCAGATCGGCACCGTTTCCAATCTTGGTAAAGCGCTGTATGGCGACTATGTATTGCCCTTTGAAATCACCTCCATTCTGCTGCTGGCCGCCATGGTGGGCGCAGTAATGCTTGGAAAAAAGAACATTGAATAATCAGCTAAAGAGGCCGTCATGAACTCCATCCTGAACCATGTGCCCATTGAGTATTACCTCGGGTTAGCGGCCATCCTCTTCACCATCGGTGTGCTGGGGGTGCTCTTCCGCCGTAATGCCATCATCATATTCATGTGCATTGAACTCATGCTGAACGCGGTGAATCTTCTGCTCACGGCATTCTCCACGTTGCACGGAGACGCCGGCGGGCAGGTGATGGTGTTCTTCATCATGGCGGTGGCCGCGGCAGAAGTGGCGGTCGGCCTGGCCATCCTGGTGATGATTTATAACAATGTCCGTACCGTGGACATTAATGTGATGAATAAACTGAAGTGGTAAAATATTAAGGCAGAAAGACCCTAACCATGCATCAATTTACCTGGCTTATTCCTGTGCTTCCACTCCTGGGATTTATCCTGATCGGGGTACTGAACAAGCGTCTTCCTGTAAACCTGAGTGGCGGCATTGCCAGTGCAGCCGTGTTATTATCCTTTCTCCTTTCCCTGGCCGTTTTCAGAGAGGTGCAACTGCACACCGCCGTACCCGAGCGCATCGTACTGTTCGAGTGGATTACAGCCGGCGATCTGCAGATTGATTTTTCTTTTCTCATCGACCGGCTATCGTCCATCATGTTGCTCGTGGTAACGGGTGTGGGTACGCTCATTCACATCTATTCCATCGGGTACATGAAACACGAGCCGGATCATGCGCGTTTCTTCTCCTATCTGAACCTCTTTATTTTCTTCATGCTCCTCCTGGTGATGGGCTCCAATTACATCGTGATGTTTGCGGGATGGGAAGGTGTAGGTCTCTGTTCCTATCTGCTGATCGGCTTCTGGTTTAAAAACACGGAGTACAACAATGCAGCAAAAAAGGCCTTCATCATGAACCGGATCGGCGACCTGGGTTTCCTGCTCGGCGTATTCCTGATTTTTCTCACATTCGGAAGCGTGAGTTTCAAGGAAGTATTTGAAGGGGCGCGCAGCTTTAGCAGCAATGACCCGGCCATCACCGCCATCTGCATCTTGCTGTTCATCGGGGCCATGGGCAAGAGCGCCCAGATTCCTTTGTACACCTGGCTTCCGGATGCCATGGCCGGTCCGACGCCGGTTTCGGCGCTGATCCATGCCGCCACCATGGTCACGGCGGGCATTTACATGGTGGTTCGTTCCAATGTATTGTACAGCCTGTCCCCTTACGCATCCGAAATTGTGGCCATCATCGGCCTGGCCACCGCTTTTTTTGCCGCCACCATCGGACTGAAGCAAAACGATATTAAAAAGGTACTTGCTTATTCAACGGTAAGCCAGTTGGGTTATATGTTCGTGGCGCTGGGCGTAGGTGCCTATGATACCGCGCTCTTCCATGTTATCACCCATGCTTTTTTTAAAGCACTTCTGTTCCTGGGAGCCGGTTCGGTCATCCATGCCATGAGCGGGGAGCAGGACATTCGACGCATGGGCGGACTGAAACCGTCTCTTCCGGTAACCCATTTCACGTTTCTGATCGGTACCCTCGCTATTGCCGGTCTGCCTCCTTTCGCCGGCTTCTTCTCCAAAGACGAAATTCTGGCGGTGACGCACGGTCATTCCTTGACCATGTTTGCTATCCTTTCCGTGACCTCCGTGATGACGGCCGTGTACATGTTCCGTTTGTACTGGCTGGTTTTTTACGGGGATTTCCGGGGTACCGAACACCAGAAATCTCATGTACACGAATCACCGTCGAGCATGACCATTCCGTTGATCGTACTGGCGGCCCTTTCCACGCTGGGGGGCTTCATCGGTATGCCTGAAATTTTCCATGCTCCGCACGTATTGAAAGAGTTTCTCGCACCGGTCATCTGGAAGAGCCCGGAGCATACCGCCTCTCACAGTTTCGAATACATGCTGATCGGCGTTTCTTTAGTGGCGCTTCTGGTGATCATGTATCTCACCTGGACCACTTACGTGAAACGCAAGGTGTTGCCGGAAGAAGAGGAAGCGATTCCTTCCGGATTGCCAAGGCTCCTGAGCAATAAGTATTATGTAGATGAAATTTACAATACACTTATCACGCGCCCCCTCGACCGGCTCTCCGCCTTTGCCAATAAATACATAGAAACCGGTGTCATCGACCACCTGGTGAACAGCACCGGTAAGTCACTCAGCGGATTCAGCGGTGTATTGCGGTACGTCCAGACCGGAAACATCGGGGGCTATATCTTCAGCATGGTAATAGGCATTCTACTCATACTTGTATTAACCCTGATCGTGTAATATCCTGTATGCTGACACTCGCTCTGTTATTACTTCCATTGCTGGCTTCGCTGGGCACCTTTATGCTGCGCCGTGAAGCGGTGAAGGTCTATGCACTGATCTCCTCCGCCATTCAATTCGGACTCACCGCATACGTGCTTTGCTTGTTTACCGGTGATGCCGGTGAACAGTTTCAGTTTAATTTTCCCTGGGTGGAGGCTTTGGGAATTTCCCTGCACATGGGGCTGGATGGCATCAGCATCCTGCTGGTGGCACTGACCAATGTACTGGTTCCCCTGATCATCCTCTCCTCCTTCAGAAACAATTACAGTCATCCTGCTGCATTCTACGGACTCATCCTGTTCATGCAGTTCGCACTGGTAGGCGTGTTCGCCGCGCTGGATGGTTTCCTCTTTTATATCTTCTGGGAACTCGCATTGATTCCGATCTGGTTCATCTGCCTTCTTTGGGGAGGAGCCGACAGAGTACGCATTACGCTGAAGTTCTTTATTTATACGCTGACAGGTTCGCTGCTGATGCTGGTGGGGCTGATTCTGATCTATCTTCAGACGCCGGCACCGCATAGTTTTTCCATCGAGGCCCTGTACCAGGCTTCACTCACGGCGGAGATGCAGGGCTGGCTGTTCTGGTGTTTCTTTATCGCCTTTGCCATTAAAATTCCGGTTTTCCCGCTGCACACCTGGCAGCCCGATACCTATACCGATGCGCCGGCGCAGGGTTCCATGCTTTTGTCAGGGATCATGCTGAAAATGGGCATTTATGGAATCATCCGCTGGATGTTGCCTGTGCTGCCGGAAGGCATTGCTCAATGGGGTGAAGTGGCGATGATGCTCTGCGCGACCGGCATCGTGTACGCCTCCTGCCTGGCCATTGTACAAAAGGATTTCAAGCGCTTGATTGCCTACTCTTCCATTGCCCACGTCGGCCTGATCACCGCCGGCGTATTTACCCTGACCATTTCGGGATTACAGGGCAGTATGGTGCAAATGCTGGCTCACGGCGTGAATGTGACCGGCCTTTTTTTCATTGCAGATATCATTCAGCGAAGAATGAAAACAAGGGAAATGAGTGAACTGGGTGGATTGGCAAACAATACACCGCTGTTCACCATTCTGTTCATGATTGTGCTCCTGGGTTCTGTTGCATTGCCCCTCACCAATGGCTTTGTGGGCGAGTTCCTTCTCCTGAACGGAGTGTATCAGTACAGTGCCTGGCTGGCGGCCGTATGCGGATTAACGATTATTCTCGGCGCTGTTTACATGTTCAGGGCTTATCAAAAGGTGATGCTGGGAGAAGCCCACGAACGAAGCGTTGAATTTACCGGCCTGGCCAACAGCGAAAAGGCCGTTCTGATCATCATCGCCTTCCTGATCCTCGCCGGAGGCATTTACCCCAAACCCATACTGACCATCGCGCAACCTGCTCTGGAAGAAGTGTTGCTGCAAATTCAAGATATTTATTAATATGAAGGCTTTAATCATTATATCGCTGCTGGGCGTTGTCGCGATGATGGCGGAAGTGCTTCGCTTCAAGAAACTTCTCCTGCCCCTCATTGCCCTTGGTTTGATGGCGGCGCTGGTTACTATTGTCATGGATTGGAACAGCGATATGCGCTATTTCAACGATATGGTCTGGTTTAACAATTACGCGCTGGCATTTTCAGGCCTGGTGACTTTGATTACGCTGTTATGGCTTTTTATCGGACACGATTATTTCATGGCGGAGAGCAACAGGGCGGAACATGCGGCATTGATCTTGTTTTGCCTCGCGGGAGCCATGGCCATGATCAGCTTTGCCGATTTGACGATGTTTTTTATCGGACTGGAAATCCTGTCCATTTCACTCTATGCCCTGGCTTCTTCAAACAAAAAGGAATTGCGTTCCAACGAGGCCGGATTGAAGTATTTCCTCATGGGTTCTTTCGCCACCGGTTTTCTGCTGTTTGGCATTGCGTTGATTTATGGTGCCTGCGGCAGTTTCAATCTCGTCGAAATTCATACAGCCCTCAGCAAGGGGGTAAGTTCCCCCGTTTTCGTCAAGGCCGGTGTACTCCTCATCATGGTCGGCTTACTTTTTAAAGTATCGGCCGTTCCTTTTCATTTCTGGGCTCCGGATGTGTACGAGGGTGCACCCACCCTGGTCACGACCTTTATGGCGACGGTGGTAAAAACAGCTGCTTTTGCTGCCTTTTACCGCTTGTTTTCCTCCTGTTTCCTGTCATTTGCAGAATATTGGGTCCCTGTTGTGGCCGTTGTTTCGGCCCTGAGCATGCTGGCAGGGAATATTCTGGCCGTTTATCAGACCAGCTTTAAGCGCATGCTGGCTTATTCATCCATCGCCCATGCCGGGTACCTGCTCATGGCCCTGGTGGCAATGAACGAGGTTTCTGCCGGTGCCATTCTCCTGTATGCAGCAGCTTACAGCCTCGGTAGTCTGGGGGCTTTTGCCTGTCTCCATGCCGTCAGTCAGCAGGGAAATGAACAGATTGCTGCCCTGAACGGTCTCGGCAGACGGCAACCTGTGATTGGTCTCTTTTTGAGCATAATTATCTTTTCTTTGGCCGGAATTCCCCCGGTGGCGGGATTTTTTGCCAAATACTATCTCTTTTACGGAGCCCTGATGGAAGGCTATACCTGGCTGGTACTGTTGGCGGTCTTATCCTCCTTAATCGGCGTTTTCTACTACTTCCGGGTGATTTATGCCCTCTTTAAAGAAGAATCTGAAGCAGAATCCGGGAATACAGGTATTCATGCTTCAAATCTCGTCCTGTTGGTTTTGACGGCCTTATTGTCGCTGGGCCTTGGCCTGTTCCCTGCCTGGATCCAGGGTCTTATTTTATAGAGGAATATCCTTCTGACTTTCTTATTTTTGTATGCTAAGTAAAGTATATCCTGTTTATTGATACCGCGCAGATGAAGCACTCCGTTTTCCTCTGGAGAAAATTGTATTGGGTCTGGACATTCGTGTTCATGCTCCTGTTCTCCCATGTGCTCAGGGCCGGCGTTGACGGTGGCGGGAAGGTCGTGGAGCGGCATGCGGAGAGCCGGTCGCTGTTAATCAATCTGACGTTCAGCCTTTCGGATTACAATGGATTCAACATCAGTTGCAACGGATTGTCCGACGGAAGCATCGACCTCACACCCAATGGTGGTTCAGCACCTTATTCCTATGTCTGGTCGACCGGCGCACTGAGTGAGGACCTGAGCGGACTGCCGGCAGGAACCTATACGGTGACGGTAACCGATTTTTTGGGAGATACCCAAACCGGATCGGTAACACTGACGGAACCTGCTGTCATCGGCATCGTGCAGGATAGTATCCGGGCCGACAGTTGCGGCGCTGCAGCCGATGGGGCCGTCTTTATTTCGGTTACAGGAGGCGTGAGCCCGTATGGCTATATCTGGTCGAATTTTGCTTTGACGGAAGATGTCAGCGGACTTATCGCAGGGAATTATACGGTGCTGGTCACGGATGCAAATAACTGTGTAAACCAGGGGGTGTTTACCGTGACGGAAGTTCCTGCCATGATCCTTTCCACAACAAATACGAATGTTTCCTGCTCAGGGGGAAGCAATGGCGCGATCGATCTTTCGGTGCAGGGCGGAACCTTTCCTTTTACCTACCAATGGAGCAACGGCGGAAGTTCACAGGATCTTTCGGGCATCCCTGCCGGTACCTATACACTGACCATCACGGATGCCGATGTCTGTAAGATCACCACGCAGTTCAGCATTACGGAGCCTTCTGCCATCAATCTTTCAGCCACCGCCGCAGATGTTGCCTGCAATGGCGCGGCCACGGGCAGCATCGACCTCACGGCGGGCGGCGGTACTCCGGGTTACACGTTCAGCTGGAGCAACGGAAGCAGCGTTGAAGATCCGGCCGGTTTGTTGGCGGGAACCTATACCGTAACGGTTACTGACGCGAATCTTTGTACAGCGCTTACCAGTGCAGTCATCAACCAGCCCGCTGCCATCAACCTTTCAAGCACAGTCAACAATGTGCTCTGTAACGGAGGAACAGGAGGCAGCATAGACCTGACTGTAAATGGCGGCACCCCCGGTTTCACCTACAGTTGGAGCAATGGCAGCAGCAGTCAGGATCCGTCAGGACTCTCAGCAGGCACCTACACCGTGACCGTTACCGATGCAAACCTCTGTACCGCCGGAACCAGCATTGTTGTTGGCCAGCCTGCGGCACTCAGCCTTTCTACCCTGGTGACCAATGTAAGCTGTAACAGTGCCGCCACCGGAAGCATCAACCTGACCGTTGCAGGAGGTACCCCCGGATATTCCTATGCCTGGAACAATGGCAGCATCAGCGAAGATCCTTCCGGACTGATAGCCGGTACGTATACGGTAACCGTTACCGATGCTAACCTGTGTACGGCAAGTACCAGCGCCATCGTCACTCATCCCACAGCACTCAGTCTTTCGACGGCGCAGGTCAATGTGGCCTGCAACGGAGCAAGTACCGGCAGCATTGACCTCAGTGTGAGTGGCGCTACGCCGGGCTATACATACGCCTGGAGCAACGGCAGCAGCAACCAGGATGTCTTTAATCTGTTTGCAGGAACGTATACGGTTACCGTTACCGATGCCAACTTGTGTACGGCGGTCACCAGTGTCAACATTACCCAGCCAACGGCGTTCATTCTTACCGCCTCCGTCACCAATGTGGCCTGCAACGGCGGTTCGAATGGAAGCATCAACCTGACCGTGGGCGGCGGTACGCCGGGCTACACGTTCAGCTGGAGTAATGGTAGCAGCAGTGAAGATCCCGCCGGACTGGTTACCGGAACCTACACGGTTACCGTAACCGATGCCAACAGTTGTACATCCAGCAACATTTTTGTAGTTGGCCAGGCGTCTGCGCTCAGTCTTTCAACCGCCGTAACCAATGTGAGTTGCAACGGTGCAGCCACCGGAAGCATTAACCTGGCGGTAGGAGGAGGTACACCGGGCTACACCTATGCCTGGAGCAACGGCAGCAACAGCGAGGATCCGGCCGGACTGATCGCCGGGACCTATACGGTCACGGTGACCGACGCCAACGGGTGTACAGCTTCAACCGTAGCCTCCATTTCCCAGCCATCAGCCTTCAGCCTGTCCACTTCCGTCACGGCCCTTACCTGCAACGGCAGCGCCAACGGGAGCATCAACTTAACCGTTGGCGGAGGCACACCGGGTTATTCCTTTAGCTGGAGTAACGGTAGCAGCAGTGAAGATATATCCGGTTTACTATCCGGTACCTATACCGTGACGGTGACCGATGCAAATCTCTGTACCGCTTCCACCAGTGCCCTGGTCACACAGCCTTCTGGCATAAACCTGTCCACCACCGTCACCAATGCTACCTGTAACGGCAGTGCCACAGGAGGCATCAATCTGTCGGTGAGCGGCGGTACACCCGGATATACCTACAGCTGGAGCAACGGCAATTCCTCCGAAGACATCAGCGGAGTTCAATCCGGAACGTATACGGTTACCGTTACCGATGCGAATCTCTGTACCGCTTCTATCAGTGCCGCCATCAGCCAGAATCAGGCGATCACGATATCTTTTGTACCTGTTTCCGGGACCTGTAACGCTTCGAACGGTTCGGTCACTGTTTTGCCGGGTGGGGGCGTGCCGGGATATACTTTTCTTTGGAGCACCGGTTCCACATCCCAGGTGCTGACTGGTCTGGCGGCGGCTACCTATACCGTTACAGTAACCGATGCAGCCTCCTGTACCGCTTCTTCTTCTGTAAATATTCTCAATACCGGTTCACCGGCCGCTACATTGACTGCAGGGGTGAATGTGAGTTGTAACGGCGGAAGCAACGGAAGCCTGGATATTTCTGTTAGCGGAGGAACACCGGCTTATTCCTACCTCTGGAGCAACGGTGCCCTGACACAGGATGTGAGCGGTCTGGTAGCAGGGACCTATACCGTGAC
>JAEUTF010000008.1 GCA_016788185.1 Bacteroidia bacterium
CCCGATCTTTCTGTGATCGCGTTTTTTGGCCTCTTCGAGCATGGCAATGTATTCATCCAGCTCTGATTTTTTCGGGAAACTGATGCCGTAAATGCGGGTCAGCATCGGGTTGCCGGAATCATTCTTCCAATAAGCCCCGGCTACATTGGTCAGTTTGATCGCTTTGATGTAACCGGTATGCGGAATATGAGGGCCGCGGCAGAGATCCGTAAAATTGCCCTGGGTATAAAAGGTGATACTGCCATCTTCCAGGTTGCTCAGCAAATCAAGCTTGTACTGATCAGATTTTTCGGTGAAATAGGCTACCGCCTCCGCCTTGCCCATTTCCTTGCGTACATACGCATTCCCCTGCCTGGCCAGCTCGATCATTTTATCTTCGATCTTTTTAAGATCATCGGCCGAGAAACTTTGCCCGCCGAAATCCACATCGTAGTAAAATCCGTTCTGTACGGGTGGGCCTACCCAGAATTTTATACCAGGGTAGTAAAACTCCAGCGCTTCCGCCATCAGGTGCGCGGAAGAGTGCCACATGGTACTTTTTCCTTCGCTATCGTTCCAGGTTAAAAGGCTTAGGTGCGCATCTTCATGGATAGGCCGGTTCAGGTCACGGACTTCTCCATTGACCTTCGCCGCCAAGACGTTTCTCGCCAGTCCTTCAGAGATGGACCTGGCCACATCCATCGCGCTGCTTCCTTTCGGGTACTCGCGCACGGAGTTGTCGGGCAGTGTTATTTTGATGTTCATTTTTCTTTTCAGAGGAGTGCAAAGATAATTTAATTCGCCTGAATGAAGCGTAAAACAGGCCCCTCCCGTTTACAGGTTTACATGCATAATCAGACTGCTGTACCCCTCAAGTCTGAAACGTCCGGGTACATCCGACAAGGCAGCGGCATCGCCGTACAGGATCTCAAAAAACACATGTTCTTCTTCATGTTGAAGGTAAATCAGCTCACCCGAAAGGTTGTGCATCACCAGAACACGCTGCCCGGGGAGATCCCGGGTGAAAAGGACGAGGGAAGAATCAGCACATTCCACAGTACCCATTCTGCCTCTGATCAGGGCCGGATGGCTTTTTCGGACCTGAATCAGGTTCCGGTAATGCTGATACAGGGAGCCGGAATCATGACGCTGTTCGTCCAGCGCCTTTATTTTCCCGGGGGTATTGTGTCTGGAGACGATCCATCTGCTCTGAAGAGGGTGGTCCGCCCACGACCAGGGAAAAGGTTCACGGAGGTGTTCATCCGGTTTTTCTCCCATCATGCCCAGTTCTTCACCGTAATACAAAAACACTTCTCCGGGTAAGGTCAACAGGATCGATGCGGCCAGCTTTAGTTTGGCCGGATGTCCTTCCAGCCTGCTGGCAATGCGTACCTGGTCGTGGTTGCTCAGAAAGATGGAGTCGCTGGCAGATTCATCAAGGGAAAGGTAATAGTCCTGAATGTCCTGTACCCATCGGGCCAGGCAATCGTGCCTTTCGTACAGGAGGGCATCCACGATGTGCCCGGCCAGTTCGAAATTGAAGGCGCTGTGTAAGCCTTTCTTCAGGTAGGGTGCGATGTAGGCACAGCTTTCGGTTATTTCTCCGACTGTAAAAATTTCTTTCCCCGTTTTATCGATTGCTCTTCTGAATTCCTGCCACCATTTTGTATTTTCATTTTCACCTCCGGGAGGGTAAATATGCATGGCAGCGTCTAAACGCAGGGCATCTACGCCAAGTCCGATCCAATACAAAGCTACTTCTTTCATCGTTTTCCGTACCGCCGGCTCGTCGTAATTGAAGTCGGGCATGCCTTTCCAGAAAAAACCATAGTACAGTTCATCCGCGGGTCCTTTTTCCGGCTGGTGCCAATGCGATTTTTCATCCGCAGAAATCAGGTGGGCTTTTTTCCATACAAACCAGTTCCGGTGATGACTTTGGTGGCTTTTGAGCGCATGTTTAAACCAGGGGTGTGCTTCGCTGCAGTGATTTAAAACGAGATCCATCATGATCCTGATACCTCGCCGATGGGCTTCCTTGATCAGTTTTCTGAAATCCTTACGGTTCCCGAATTCAGGGTCCGTTTTATAATA
>JAEUTF010000023.1 GCA_016788185.1 Bacteroidia bacterium
AAGGGGAGTCCGGAAGGGTGATTTTTGCGCATAGAATTGAATCTCAGAATGACGAATATAGGAATTTTGATCATGGGAAACCCTGCACGCAGGACCTGTTCCCGGATCCGGAAAGGATGCAATAACAGAAAAAGGTATGGCTCGGGGATACCGGATCACTACCCCCTCCAAATCAATTTTCCCAAGAGAAGATCAGGGCTGAGTATCCGTACGCTATGGTCTTCCTGCGAAAGACACCAGGAAAGGTATCCCGCGCAAATGACCGTACACCTTTAAGGGCGACGTATGGCCTGCCGGTCAGGCAATGATTGATTTCGCGCGTTCGAGGGCTTTGGAAAGACCGTCCGGGTTTTTGCCACCCGCCGTCGCATAAAAAGGCTGACCACCGCCTCCGCCCTGGATTTCCTTAGCCAGGTTGCGGATGATGGTGGTGGCATTGAGTCCCTTTTCGGCCACGAGGTTGTCGGAGATAATCAGTGACAGGTGCGGCTTCCCCTCCACGTTAGCGCCCAGGAAGCAGAAAAGATTGTTTACCTGCTGCTTCAGCTCAAAAGAAATATTTTTAATGGCGTCAGCGCCCAGGTCCACCTGCTCTACAATCATGCTCACCCCTCCGTTTTCCACGATTTTTTTCAGCAATCCGGCCTTTATCTCGCGGGCCTTTTCCTGCTGGAGCAGGTCGAGTTGCCGTCTGAGACTTTCATTCTCCCCGATCAGCGCTTCCACGCCCTTTACGATATCGCCGGGATTCTTCACCAGTTCCTTTACCTTATGAATGGTTTGCAACTGATCGTTCAGGTAAGCTTCCGCCACATCGGCGGTTATGGCCTCGACCCTTCTTACACCGGCAGCAACCGCTCCTTCCGCGATAATTTTAAAATAACCGATTTCACCGGTGGCCTTCACATGCGTACCACCGCAAAGTTCCACCGAATAGTTTTTATCAAAGGTGATCACCCTGACAAAGTCACCGTATTTCTCCCCGAACAGGGCCATGGCGCCGCTCTCCTGTGCTATTTTGATGGGTACGTTGCGCTGTTCGTTCAGGGCGATGTTCTCCCTGATCTTTTCGTTTACGAGGTGTTCGATCGCGAGCAGTTCCTGATCACTCACCTTTGAAAAATGCGAGAAATCGAAACGGGTGTATTCTTCATTGACAAGCGATCCTTTCTGGGCCACGTGCGTGCCGAGCACCTTGCGCAGGGCGGCATGCATCAGGTGCGTCGCGCTGTGGTTTCGGGTGATGAGGGAACGTCTTTTAAAGTCGACGCGGGCGGTAAACTGGGCTTCCGTGTTTTCCGGAAGCTGATCACAGAAATGCACGATCAGGTTGTTCTCCTTGCGTGTATCGGTGATGACGATCTGCCGGCCTTCCGCTTCCAGCACGCCGCTATCCCCCACCTGACCGCCGCTTTCGGCATAAAAGGGAGTACGGCTGAGTACCACCTGGTATTGTTCCCTGTTCCCCTTTTTTATTTTCCTGTAGCGTAGTATTTCCGCAGGACATTCCAGCAATTCATACCCCACAAATTCCACCTGATCCTCTTCCCGTACCATGGTCCAGTCGTCGGTACTCATGGCCGTAGCCTGGCGTGAACGGTTCTTCTGCTGCTCCATGCAAACATGAAAGCCTTCCATATCGACGGTTTTTCCGTTTTCACGGGCCATGAGCTGTGTGAGGTCGATCGGGAACCCATAGGTGTCATACAATTCAAAGGCGAAATCTCCTGCAATGGTGCTTGCGGTCCAGGCTTCAAACTTCCGGATACCGGTATCGAGTGTCCGTAAAAAGGACAGTTCTTCCTCGTGTATCACCCGTTCAACGAAATCCTGTTGCGATTTCAGTTCCGGAAATACGGACGCAAACTGTTCCGCGATGAGTGCCACCAATTTGTGCAGAAAGGGCTCGTTCATCCCCAGAAACGTAAAGCAGTAGCGAACCGCGCGACGAAGAATCCGGCGAATCACATAACCGGCTTTGTTATTGGAAGGAAGCTGACCATCGGCAATGGTAAAACTGATGGCACGGATGTGATCGGCCACCACGCGCATCGCAATGTCGGTTTTCTCTTCTTTCCCGTATGCAATGCCGGAGGCCTTTTCGATGAAACGAATGGTGGGCATGAACACATCGGTATCGTAATTCGAAACCTTGCCCTGCAAGGCCATGCAAAGACGCTCGAAGCCCATGCCGGTATCCACGTGTTTGGCAGGCAAGGGCTCCAGCGATCCATCCGCCTTCCGGTTAAACTCCATGAACACATTGTTCCAGATTTCAACCACCTGGGGATGACTTTCGTTCACCAGTAATTTCCCGTCCACCTTCTTCCTTTCATCGTCTGAACGCAGGTCCACATGAATTTCAGAACAGGGGCCGCAGGGACCTGTTTCTCCCATCTCCCAGAAATTATCCTTCTTGTTCCCCTTCAGGATACGGTCTTCGGCTATCCATTTTTTCCAGAAATCGTAGGCTTCCTGATCGAAGGTAAGATTTTCCCTGGCATCCCCTTCAAAAACGGTCACGTAGAGCCGGTCTTTAGGGAGTTGATAGACATCGGTAAGCAGTTCCCAGGCCCAGGCAATGGCCTCTTCCTTGAAATAATCGCCAAACGACCAGTTGCCCAGCATCTCAAACATGGTATGATGGTAGGTATCCACCCCTACCTCTTCCAGGTCGTTGTGCTTTCCGCTTACCCTCAGGCATTTCTGACTATTCGCCACCCGGGTGGCAAACGGAGTCACATTGCCGAGGATAATATCCTTGAACTGGTTCATGCCGGCATTGGTGAACATGAGGGTGGGATCGTTTTTCACCACGATGGGAGCGGAAGCAACGATGGTATGTCCTTTGGATTGGAAGAAATCGAGAAATGCCTGTCTGATCCGGGCGGATGTCATTGTACGCATGGCGGTCCTGTGAGAATTCTGTTATTTTTGTAAAGACCCGCAAAGTTAAAGAAAAGGCATGGCCAAGACGAAGTATTATTTCAACACCGACTCCCTGAAGTTCGAGCGCGTGGTGGTGAGCTTCCGGAAGCGCCTGCTGAGGGTATTGGGCTGGCTTTCAACGGCTGCGGTTTTTGGCTCCATCGTCTTGCTCCTGGCCTACTCTTTCCTCGACTCACCCAAAGAGAAACAACTCAAACGGGAACTGAACGCTATGAGTTTCCAGTACGAGCTTTTGCAGCAGCGCATGGAACTAGCCTCGGCGGTGCTGGAAGACCTGCAAAAACGGGATGACCAGGTTTACCGCGTGATTTTTGAAGCCGAAGCCATCCCCCCGGAAGTCAGGGCGGCCGGCTATGGCGGTGTGAACCGTTACAAGGACCTGGAAGGTTTTGACAATTCCGAACTGATGACCAATACCTCCCGGAACATGGACAAATTGTACAAGCGCCTGTATATCCAGAGCAAGTCCTACGACGAGGTTTTTGAACTGGTGAAGAAAAAAGCCGAACTGCTCGCCTCCATTCCCGCCATACAGCCCATCACCAAGCGAAGCATTGCGCGGCTGGCTTCCGGTTTCGGACACCGCATCCACCCTATATACAAAACCTATATGATGCACGAGGGCATTGATTTTACGGCGCCCATCGGCACGGAGATCTATGCCACGGGCAACGGCACCATTGCCAAAGTGGAATATAACGGCAGGGGATATGGCAACAACGTGGTGGTCAACCACGGCTACGGCTACTCCACCCTTTACGGACACATGAGCAGGGTAGCCGTACGGGCCGGCCAGAAAGTGAAACGCGGTGATGTGATCGGCTATGTCGGAAATACCGGCTCCTCTACGGGACCGCATCTGCATTACGAAGTCATCAAAAACGGAAAAAAAATAGACCCGATCCATTTCTTCTTCAACGACCTGACCGCGGAAGAATACGACATTGTGCGCGAACAGGCTTCGCAATCGAATCAGTCCTTCGACTAAGGGTGCCCTCCCTTGAAACCAAAAACGTGCAGGTGGTGCATGCCGCCCGGTTCACTATATTAGTCCCTTCATCCGATCCATGCCACCGATAATCGATTTCGATAAAGAACCTGAAAAACTGTATTACCCCATCGGGGAAGTGGCGGACATGTTTTCGGTGAACACGTCCTTGATCCGTTTCTGGGAAAAGGAATTCGATATCCTGAAGCCAAAGAAAAATAAGAAGGGCAACCGGCTTTTCAGCCCGGAGGATCTCAGCAACCTGCGTATTATTTTTCACCTTGTTAAGGAAAGGGGCTACACGCTCGATGGCGCGAAGAAACTCCTGGAGCAAAAACGATCGGCGCTTGAAAAGGAAGTGGAACTGCGCAATTCCCTGCTTCAGCTACGGTCTTTTCTTGAAGAACTGAAGAACCAGCTGTAAATCCCTCCTTATTTTTTCACTTTGAAGGAAAAGGACCGGTGCACCATAAAGCTCAGCACCCCGATGCTGATGGCCGAAAATGCTCTTGCCAGGGTTGGATACCAGTCCATCTGACGGATCAGGAAACGCATCAGGAGGTAATTCAAAGCCAGAATCAGCAGCGCCACCAACACATACCGGAAAAGCTGTTTATGGGTTGAGAGTTCGGACTCCTTAAACACCAGGAATTTGGTGATGGTGAAATTGGTAAGAAGGCCCAGGGTATAGCTCAGTAACAGGGAAGCCGAAGGCGCTGAGACCACCATTTTGCCAAACAGGTCGATGTCCGTCTTCTGATACAGATAATTGAAAGCAAGGAAGTATACCGTAATATCGACCCAGGTGGCGAGTCCGGCAGAAACAAAATACCGGAATATCTTCGACTGAAGCAGGTTCTTTACCATTGACGCAGGCCTTATCAGTAATAGCGTTTGGCGACCAGGTAATTTTGAACATAGTCTGAAACACCTTCTTCCAGTGATGCAAAGGGCAGCTGGTAGCCGCTGTTCCGCAGTTTCGACATGTTGGCTTCGGTAAAATACTGGTATTTGTCGCGGATGTCTTCCGGAATATCGATAAACTCAATCACCGGCTCTTTTCCCAGTGCGCGGAAGGTGGCCGATGCCAGGTCGAAGAAAGAGCGTGCCTTGCCGGTTCCCAGGTTGTAGATGGAGGATTCCACCTTGTTTTTCATCAGGTAGATACAGACCTCCACCACATCCTTCACATAAACAAAATCACGCAGTTGCCATCCATCTTTGTAATCGGGGCGGTGCGAACGAAAGAGCTTCACCTTGCCGGCCGACTGAATCTGTCCGAACGCATGAAAGATCACGGACGCCATCCGGCCTTTATGGTATTCGTTGGGGCCGTACACATTAAAAAATTTAAGTCCGGCCCAGCGCGGCGGCTGCTGGTCCTGCTGCAGTGCCCACACATCAAATTGCTGTTTCGACCAGCCATAGGGATTGAGCGGCTTTAATGCAGGGATCAGGGCGTGCTGATCGTCATATCCGTGTTCGCCCGCGCCGTAGGTGGCGGCAGAGGATGCATACACCAGCGGAATTCCTGCACGGCTGCAGATATTCCAAAGGCTTTGTGTATAATGCAGGTTTAAGCGGTTAAAAATCTCCAGATCGAATTCGGTGGTATCGGTACGTGCACCGATATGGAAGACAAAATCCACTTCATCGCTGTGGGTGGCGAGCCATTCGGGGAAAGCGTCGCGATGCACTTCCAACTGCACCGACTTTCCTTCCATGTTCTTTTGTTTTTCAGGAAAGCTGAAATCATCCACAACTACAATATCTTTTCTCCCTTCCTTGTTCAATCGACCGACAAGGCAACTGCCAATAAAACCTGAAGCACCGGTTACTACAATCATAACATCCTTTTATCCGTTAATAAAGATCGGCTCATGCACCAGAGGCAACAAACCGGATTCATGTCCCTTTTCAAACAGGAGCCGCACGGCTTCCCTT
>JAEUTF010000034.1 GCA_016788185.1 Bacteroidia bacterium
ACTGTGCATCAGCCGGTGCATCACCGCCTCCACGATGATCACTGCGCCATCCACGATGAGACCGAAGTCGAGGGCGCCAAGGCTCATGAGGTTGCCGCTGACGCCGAAAACATTCATCAGGATCACCGCGAACAACATCGACAGGGGAATGACCGAAGCCACGATCAGTCCGGCCCGGATGTGTCCGAGAAACAGCACCAGGACAAAGACCACGATCAGGGCCCCTTCCAGCAGATTTTTCTCCACCGTGCCGATGGCATTGTTCACCATCTTGGTGCGGTCGAGGAAGGGTTCGATGATGACGCCCTCGGGCAGGCTCTTCCGGATTTGTTCAATCCGCTCTTTAACGATGTCAATAACCTCCGAGGAGTTGGCGCCTTTCAGCATCATGACGATGCCTCCGGCCACTTCGCCCTGGTCGTTGTACGTCATGGCGCCATAACGGTTGGCATGACCGAAACGGATGTCGGCCACGTCTTTGAGCAAGACGGGAAGGCCGTTGGGCAGATTTTTAACGGCGATCTTCTTCAGATCATCCAGGTTATTGACGAGTCCCTCCGTGCGGATGAACAGCACGGTGGGCCCTTTTTCGATGTAGGCGCCGCCGGCGTTGCTGTTGTTGGTCGACAGGGCATGGTAGATGTCGCCGATGCTCAGGCCATAGGATTTGAGTTTACGGGCATCGATCGCAATTTCATATTGTTTGAGTTTGCCGCCGAAGCTCGAAATGTCGGCGATCCCTTTTACGCCGAGCAGCTGCCGACGTACGATCCAGTCCTGAATCGTGCGGAGTTCCATGGCATCGTATTTTGCTTCGTAGCCAGGTGCCGGCCGCAACACATACTGGTAAATTTCACCCAGTCCGGTGGTGACCGGCGCCAGTTCAGGGGCGCCCAGTCCTTCCGGGATCTGGTTTTGTACCTGCAGCAGTCTTTCACTCACCTGCTGCCGCGCCCAGTACACATCGGTCTGGTCGGTGAAAACAAGGGTAACCAGCGAGAGACCAAAGCGGGAGAAGCTGCGTATTTCCTTCAGTCCGGGAATGTTGCTGTTGGCCTGCTCAATCGGAAAAGTGATCAGGCGTTCCACATCGGGAGCGCCGAGTGCCGGCGAAACCGTAATGATCTGCACCTGGTTGTCGGTGATGTCGGGGACCGCGTCAATGGGAAGGTGCTGGAACTGGTAGATTCCGGTCAGCACCAGGGCCAGGGTCATCAGTCCGATCACCAGTTTATTCTTTATGGAGAATTTAATGATGGTATTTAGCATGGTGTAAAATTCATGGTGGATAAAGGTTAAACAAATACATCCTGCAGAACCGCAGCAGGATTACGAATGGCAAAGAGCTTCCGCAGGTCTTGGGAAGTAAAGCGTGTGCAGAGAAAAATCAGGCTTTGGGGGGATTCCAGATATCCGTAAAGAAGCAGTGCGGCGGCAATTGATCTTCGGAAGGAATGACACTCAGGTTTCCGGAAAACAAGGCATGATCAAAGGGGCCGGCGAAACTCTTCCGGTAAAATATCTTCAGGTAATCGGTATGATGCGAGCTATCGTGATTTTTGTACGGCAGCTGCAGATCGCGTTCATGGTCATGGTCCATTAAGGCAGGATCAAAAAAATGAATTTGAAGGAAAGCGGAAATGCTGATGTCCGGATCCTGCTGCTGGTGTTCGTGGTAATGGCTGAACAGCACAGGCAGTCGGGCTACCTGATCGAAATCCGTACCGGTACTTATAAAGGCAAAAAGTAAAATATGGCCAATGATCCTGTTCACGCTGAACAAAAATAATCAAAACGGATATATGTCGGTGTAACATACGTTACACGGG
>JAEUTF010000036.1 GCA_016788185.1 Bacteroidia bacterium
TAAAAGGGGAATCACAGGCAATAACTAACTTCGCAGTCCGAAAAGTAAAGCCTGACTTATGAAAATCTGCAACAATATTCTGGAAGCCATTGGCAACACTCCGCTGGTGCGTCTGAACAACATCGCCAAAGAGGTGCCTGCCACCGTACTGGCCAAGGTTGAAACCTTCAATCCCGGCAATTCCATCAAGGACCGCATGGCCCTGAAAATGATTGAAGATGCCGAGGCAGCAGGCATTCTTCAGCCGGGGGGCACCATCATTGAAGGGACCAGCGGCAATACCGGCATGGGACTGGCCATCGCCGCCATTGTGAAAGGATACAAGTGCATTTTCACCACCACCGACAAGCAATCAAAAGAAAAAGTGGATGCCCTCAAGGCTTTTGGCGCAGAGGTGATTGTATGTCCGACCAATGTTGAACCGGAAGACCCACGCTCCTATTATTCCGTGGCTGCACGCCTCAACCGTGAAATACCGAATTCGTTTTATCCTAACCAATACGACAACCTGAGCAACCGTCAGGCGCATTATGAACAAACGGGCCCTGAAATCTGGGAGCAAACGGAAGGAAAGATCACGCACCTGGTGGTAGGCGCCGGTACCGGAGGCACGATAACGGGTACGGGTATGTTCCTGAAGGAAAAAAATCCGGACATTAAAATCTGGGCCGTTGACACCTACGGGTCGGCTTTGAAGAAATACCATGAAACCGGTACCCTTGATAAAAACGAGATTTACCCCTACGTTACCGAAGGTATCGGTGAGGACTTTATACCGAAAAACTACGACTTCAAAGTGATTGACCACTTTGAGAAAGTTACCGACAAGGATGCTGCCGTCATGACCCGTGAACTTTGCAGGCAGGAAGGCATCTGGGTGGGCTACTCGGCCGGATCCGCACTGGCCGGCCTCATTCAACTGAAGCACAAACTGAAAAAGGAAGATGTCGTGGTGATCATTTTCCACGACCACGGCACCCGATACATTGGTAAGATCTTTAACGATGAATGGATGCGAAAAATGGGGTACCTGGATACGGCAGGCATGACCGCAGAGGACATCGTGGCCGGCAGAAAAAACATGGACCTCACCACTGTTGACAAAAGCGAAACGGTGGCCGATGCGCTCAAACTGATGATGGAGAACAATTTCAGCCAGCTTCCGGTCACCAGTGATGGCCGGATTGTAGGCTCTATCTTTGAAAACAAGGTGATGCAGCACCTGTTGCAATTCCCGGAGAAGAAAAGCGCGAACGTGGAAGAAATCATGAGCGCGGCGCTTCCTTTTGTAGACAGTACCACCTCCATCCACAACTTGTCACAAATGGTATCCGGCGAAGACGAAGCGGTACTGGTAAAAGACTTCAAGCGTGACCGAACCTATATCATTACCCGTTCGGATCTGGCGGAAGTACTGATGAAATAAAGCGGGGTCATGCATGCCACGGCGTGCTGAAGCACCAGGTTACTTTTAAAACAAACAGGAATCGAAGGCATAGATGAAAAAGACGAGGACCTGCAGAAGAGATTTCCTCAGCCTGCATGCTGTGGCCCTCACTTCCTTTTGCCTGGCCGCTGATTTTTACCAGTCCAGCTAATCATGCAAATCGCCGATCAGACCGGAAATACGATCGTCCTTCCCGGGCCGGCGCGCCGCATCGTGTCGCTGGTTCCCTCGCAAACGGAACTGCTTTACGACCTGGGACTTGAACAGGAGGTGGTGGGCATCACCAGGTTTTGTATTTATCCCGACCACTGGTACCGGAATAAAACGCGGGTGGGAGGCACCAAGGATTTTGACACGGACCGTATCCGTGCCCTGAAGCCTGATCTGATTCTGGCCAACAAGGAAGAAAACACGCAAAAAGGGATTCAGGAACTGATGAAAGAATTTCCGGTATGGGTAAGTGATATT
>JAEUTF010000038.1 GCA_016788185.1 Bacteroidia bacterium
CAATACAATCATGCTTACCTCGATGACCTGGTGTCGTACAACCGCCTGCTTCAGCAGAGAAATGCCCTCCTGAAACAGGCCGCCAGAGGAGGCTACAGCGATCCCGCCCTCTGGCAGGTATGGGATGAACAATTGTCCGCCTATGGTCACAAAGTACATGCGGCCAGAAAGATTTTTATAGAAGAGTTTGAACCGGTATTTTCAGCCTCCTATACCTATCTGACCAACGAAAAAGAGCAGGCAGGGATCAGCTACAGCAGTAGCCTGGACCAGGAACATATGGAACTCGTGCTGAGTAAAACGCTGCAGAAAGATCTTGTTCTGCAGTATACCTCCTCCGGAATTCACAAGGACGACCTGGTGCTGACTTTAAACGGTCACCCTGTAAAAAGAACCGGTTCACAAGGTCAGCAGAAGTCGGTTATCCTGGCACTTAAACTTGCACAATTTCAGATCATTAAAAAAGCCAGCGGCATCAAGCCGATCCTCCTGCTGGACGACATTTTTGACAAACTCGATCTGCAACGCATTACGCGGCTGATGGAACTGGTAAGCAAGGAAACGTTCGGACAACTTTTTATCACCGACACACAGGAGGAACATGTGCGTCGTGTATTTGAAACCATCGGAGTACCGCTCAGTGTATTTCCCTGTGAAATCAGTGTCTGAGTGAAGATCCTTTATCTCCTTAATTCCTCAAACCTCCGCCGCAGGTATTGAAAAAAGCAGGGTAGGGAGAGGATGGAAAAACTTACTTCCCGCTCCGCTGTAATACGGTCTTTACGGTATAAAAGAGTATTTTAAAGTCGAGTGCAAGCGACATGTTTTCAATGTAGATGATATCGTATTTCAGACGCTGGATCATTTCCTCCACATTCTCAGCATAGCCGTATTTCACCTGGCCCCAGCTGGTAATACCGGGACGAACTTTATGAAGATGCCTGTAATGCGGTGCTCTCTGCATGATCTGATCGATGAAATACTGGCGTTCGGGCCTTGGTCCCACCAGCGACATATCCCCAATCAGGACATTGTAGAACTGGGGAATTTCATCCAGCCTGATTCCCCTCATGAACTTTCCGAATGGCGTAATACGACTGTCGTTATCACTGGAAAGCATGGGAACACCTTTTTCGGCTCCGACAAACATGGAACGGAACTTATAAATGGTGAATGGATTACCGTGTAAACCTATTCTTTCCTGTGTGAAAAAAATCGGACCTCTGGAACTGAGTTTAATGATGAGGGAGGTAAGCAGAAAGACAGGACTCAACAGGATGAGGAAAAAGAGTGAAACCAGGATATCAATGATGCGCTTCATCGATTGTTGCCAGACAGGCATCAGGGAAGGATTGATGATGATAAGCGGTGAACCGAAAATGGAGGTCATCTTAACCGTCCCGGCCAGAATATCATACATGTCCGGAATGATTTTTATGATGACATCCTTGTCCTCAAGTTCATTGATAATCCTTCCAATGAAATCGTGTTCCGAGGATTCGATGGCGATGATGATTTCTTCGATTTTATGTTCATCGATAATGCGGGTCAGGTCTTCCAGTCCGCCAAGATGGGGCAAGAGGTCGCCAAAGTACTTGCCATTGTTATGATCCACATGGATAAAGCCGATGAAGCGGTACCCGAGACTCAGCGGTTCTGATTCGTACTCATTGAACAGGTTGACCGCCCGCTGGCTGCTGCCGATGATGAGGGTCGGGAAACCGATTTTCCGGCTTTTAATTTTCCGGGCCGTATGGGTGGTAATCAGAAACCGCGAGCTCGCTGTGATGCCGAAATGAAGGAAGAAAAGAACAAAAAAGATACTGTAATAACTACGGTACGAAACGATCACGTCATCGAGCAACAATGAAAAAAAGATCAGCAACACACCGATCAGGGAAACATACAGGGTCTGACCGAATTCCCTCAGCCTTGATTTCCGGTAAATATCATTGTAGGTTCCGGCGAGGGCATAGATGGCCACCCAGGCGATGGGCAAAACGGTAATGCCCAGGTAAAAATTCTTATCCGGTACAAAGGAAACATGACTGCCATACAGGTCAGATTCAATCCCGGTTTTACGGTAAATGTAAAACAATGCCCAGGCCAGCATGGCCGACAGAAGGTCGGCCAGCACATACTTGATTATTTGCCTGGATTTATTCATCAATTGGAAATCAACTTCAGGTTATCCAGGTATACTTCCCCTTCGGTCAATGCTGCATCCAGTGCCAGCCGGAAATAGACCTTGTATTTGAAAGCAGTGGTATTGGCGTTGATATAGGGGCCCAGCCTGACATAAATCTTGTTCCAGTCCGCTTTTGTATTCAGGCGGATGACGGGCAGCAGGGTCTCCCCGTTGGCATTTACACTGATCAGGCCCATGACAAAAGGTTGTGTACAACGGTAATTCATTTCGAGATAAACATCTCTCCCTTTCGCCAATTGGTAGCCATCGCCGACCGTCCGGCATTCTATAAAGTTCGCCGAAGGAGTGACCCGCATTTTGAGGCTGCGTTTTCCCTCGTATACCGTAGCGGAATCCGGTAATATGTTGGCCAGGCTGATGCCGGTGGTATCCAGGCTGATGCCGCCGCCGCTGGTATCCTTTTCAAAATCTTCGTACCAGGT
>JAEUTF010000048.1 GCA_016788185.1 Bacteroidia bacterium
GCGCAAACGGGTCAGTGAATTCGGACCGATCAATCCCATGGCTCTGGAGCAGTACAAGGAGATCAAGGAACGCTACGATTTCATCATCAATGAAAAAACGGATCTGCAGAATGCCAAAGAGGCCCTCCTGAAAACCATCAATGAAATTGACGAGACCGCCAAGACCGTTTTTATGGATGCCTTTACCCAGGTACGCGCCAATTTTATCCGGGTATTCCGCTCCCTCTTCACCGAAGACGACAACTGCGACCTGGTGCTGGCGGATGCCTCCAATCCGCTGGAGTGCGACATCCAGATCATCGCTCAGCCCAAAGGCAAGAAGCCATTAAGCATCCATCAGTTGTCGGGAGGAGAAAAAACACTCACGGCCACGGCGCTGCTCTTCGGGATTTACCTGCTCAAGCCGGCTCCTTTCTGCATCTTTGATGAGGTGGACGCGCCGCTCGATGACAACAACATCGATAAGTTCAACAACATCATCAAGACCTTCAGCAACGAATCGCAGTTCATCATCATCACCCACAATAAAAAGACCATGGCTGCTACCGATATCATGTACGGCATTACCATGGCGGAGCCGGGCGTCACCACGGTGGTACCGGTGGACATGCGGGCTTACGCCGAATAAGTAAAGCGCGGTTAAAGAGTCCGGACGCCGGGGCTGCTGGAAGGGGTTTACCTGTTTTCGGGTCTTTTCCTGGGAAAGATGCGTTGCCAGAGGTTTGGCCGGCGATCGAATGAATCCACATGCTTGTAACGCTTTTTGTTTTTCTTCCAGCGCTTTTTCACCTCCTTCGACTGGAGTTTTGCATGCCGCTTCCTGCCGAGTTCTTCGGCTTTCATCTGTTTCCTGATCTGCTCCTGCTTGGCTTTTTCCGCCTGCTTTTGCTTTTTACGGGCACTGCCATCGCTCTGCGCCACGAGAACGCTAAGGGGAAGGAGCATTAAAAGAAGCAGGGTGCGGAAGCGGGCCATGGGTATCTAACGCAAACATACGCCAAATCCTATGCGGCGTGCATAAAAAAACCCCGTCTCTCTGACAGGGTTTTACAAAGATTATTCACAAAGACCTAGCGAGGCTGTGGGGAGCCGGGTATACGGTACTTCACAGAGAACTCCTGGTCGTTGAAGATATAGCGGATGCCATACATGTAAATCGGGTATTCACGGGGAGGGTTGATGGTGAAAGCGCCATTGGTCAGTTGCACTTCCTTTTCATGGTGCTGGATGGTCGTACTGAGGTATACCACCGTGATTTCCGCTTCGGTCGGTACCACACTCAGCATTTCACCGTTTGGGCCACAGGGGAAAATCTTCACCTCTGAGCCATTGTCAACAATTTCAAAAGATACACTGTTTTGCTCGGCAGATGTGACGAGATAACCGCCCCGTTTGCCTTTGGCCACGGCATCCGTTTGAGCCTGAAGAGCCAGCGGAGCCAGAATAACAAGACTGAAAATCAGGGAGAGTAAGAGCTTTTTCATGTTTCGGAGGTTCTGTTAGAAGATCAAATATAAATAATATCCAACCAAAAATACAAATACTTATTTTAGCAGTTCATGAAAAATTACGTAAACACAGGGCTTTTATGGGTTATTGGCAGTCTCTGCCTGATCTTTCCGTCTTCTTGCAAGAAAAACAACGACCGGGTACCCACAGTGGCCGTGGATGAATACCTCAACCTGAACCTGCCTGAATACGTCAACCTGAATGCCATAAACAACTGGGTGTACTATAATTACGCCGGAAACAGGGGCATTATTGTGATCCGGAACTCCCCCACCGAATTTATCGCCCTGGAACGGACCTGCACCTACGATCCCAGTGTCAGTACAGCCTATGTGGAGGGGATTCCAAACGATATCTTTTGTGTGGACTCCACCTGCATGAGCAAATTCAGCCTGATTGACGGATCGGTCGTTAACGGACCGGCTACACAGGCGCTTTTGCAGTACCGGACGGAGCTTTTGTCCAACAATATCCTTCATATTTTTAACTGACACCGCAACCCGTAGCCTCCGGGCTAAAAAAAGAAAAGGTTGTCGGATGACAACCTTTTCTTTTTGTGCAAACCACCTGTTCTTAGTAACGGTAGGCGTCCAGTTTATAAGGACCGTCCACTTTCACACCAATGTAATCGGCCTGTGTGGGGCTGAGGACATCGATTTCCACGCCGATCTTGGCGAGGTGCAGGCGGGCTACCTTTTCATCGAGGTGTTTCGGCAGGGTGTACACTTTGTTCTCGTACGTACCGTGGTTCATCCAGAGTTCCAGTTGGGCGAGTGTCTGGTTGGTAAAAGAGTTCGACATCACAAAACTGGGGTGACCCATGGCACAGCCGAGGTTCACCAGGCGGCCTTCCGCCAGAATGATGATATCCTTGCCGTCGATGGTGTACTTGTCCACCTGGGGTTTGATGGTCTCTTTGGTGTGACCGTAATTGGTATTGAGCCAGGCCATATCGATTTCATTGTCGAAGTGACCGATATTACAAACCACCGCATTGTGCTTCATGGCACGGAAATGCGGCTCACTGATGATGTTAAAATTGCCTGTGGCGGTGACAATGATATCCGCTTCCTTCACCGCGTTGATCATTTTCTTCACCTCATAGCCTTCCATGGCCGCCTGAAGGGCGCAGATCGGATCGATTTCGGTGACGATGGTACGCACCTTGGCATCTTTCAGCGATTCGGCGGAGCCTTTACCCACATCGCCGAAACCGGCCACGACGGCCACCTTTCCGGCCAACATCAGGTCGGTGGCGCGGCGGAGGGCGTCTACCAGTGACTCACGGCAGCCGTACTTATTATCAAATTTTGATTTGGTCACACTGTCGTTGATGTTGATGGCAGGAAGCGGCAAGGAGCCGTTCTTCATGCGCTCATAGAGCCGGTGTACTCCGGTGGTGGTTTCTTCAGAAATACCACGGATACCGGCAATCAGTTCAGGGTATTTATCAAGCACCATGTTGGTAAGGTCCCCACCGTCGTCCAGGATCATGTTGAGCGGCTGGCGATCCTCACCGAAGAATAAAGTTTGCTCGATGCACCAGTCAAATTCTTCAGCATTCATCCCTTTCCAGGCGTACACGGAAATACCGGCAGCGGCAATGGCGGCGGCGGCATGATCCTGGGTAGAGAAAATGTTACAGGAGGACCAGGTTACTTCCGCCCCGAGTTCTACCAGGGTCTCAATCAGAACGGCAGTCTGGATGGTCATGTGCAGGCAACCGGCGATACGGGCGCCTTTCAGTGGTTTCTTTGCGCCATATTCTTCGCGGAGCGACATCAGGCCCGGCATTTCCGCCTCGGCCAGCTTAATTTCCTTGCGTCCCCACTCGGCAAGTGACATGTCCTTCACCTTGAATTTTACATACTGCGCAGTTTGAGTCTTCATTGTTTTTTCTAAATTTTGTGCAAAGGTACGTTTTCTCATGTTGAGATGCCATACCTTGCGAGATCCAATTTATTATAGATGCCCCTCTGTTTGAATACCCTTCTCAGTTCGGGTGCCCGGGCCTGGGTCTGGCACCTCACGGAAACAGCCGGGGACCTGCAAAAGTTTGTTCCCGCCCAAGATTTTCAGGCCATTTGCCAGGCCTATACCCACGAACGACGCCGCCTTCAGAAGCTGGCAATCAGGACCTTGTTGATGGAACTGGGTGATGGACAGGCCCTTGACCTCCTGTATGATGAAGCCGGCAAGCCCCAACCCAAAGACTTTCCGGGATTCCTGTCTATTTCACATTCAGCCCATCATGTTGGATTGGTTTACCACCCGCTTCATGCGGTCGGGCTTGATCTGGAAGAACCCGACGGAAGGGCGTTAAAAATTGCAGAACGATTTTTAAATCCACTGGAGAAAACATGGATCCGCCAGGAGGAGGCCGTGCGGGATTGCACCTTGGTATGGAGTGTCAAAGAAGCCCTCTTCAAAAACATAGGCGGAGGAGGCATCTTGTTCAAGGAACACCTATGGGTCCATGCACCCCGCTTCTCAGACGGAATAAGCGGGAAAGGAGAAGCCGAATACCGGGGCAAAAAACAAAACCTTTTCTTCGATTACCACGTACTTTATTTGGAGGGCGTACTTCTGGTTCATACTATTGCAAAACAAACCGGGCGCTTTGACCAACCATGATTTATCAGCAGATACTTGAAGCGAAACACCAGGGCCGGCGTCTTTTATCCGTGCTTATTGACCCCGACAAAGTCAATGAAAAACACCTGGACATACTTTGCTCCAACGCCGACGCAGCCGCGGTGGATTTCTTTTTTGTGGGAGGAAGTCTCCTGACCCAGGGGGATATGGCCCGTACGATCGCAGGCATTAAAAAAAGAAGTGAAATTCCCATTGTTATTTTTCCGGGCAATCACCAGCAGGTCGACGAACATGCCGATGCCATTCTATTGCTGAGCCTGATCAGTGGCCGCAATCCCGATTTGCTGATCGGACAGCATGTATTGGCTGCCAAGCGGCTCAAGGCTGCCGAAATTGAAATTCTGCCCACCGGTTATTTGCTGATTGACGGGGGCAATATGACCACGGTTCAATACGTAAGCGGAACGGCGCCCATCCCGGTGGATCAACCCGAAATCGCCGCGACCACCGCGCTGGCCGGAGAACAGTTAGGAATGAAACTCATTTTTGCGGAAGCTGGCAGCGGCGCCAAACACCCGGTACCCTCCGGGATGATCAAGGCCATCAAACGTGAAATCAACATTCCCCTGATTGTTGGGGGCGGTATCCGAAGCGCAGAGAAAGCGGAGGAAGTGTACAGCGCGGGAGCTGATGTAGTCGTGGTAGGAAATCACTTTGAGCAACACCCCGAGCTGATCAGGGAAATCGCAGCCACCCGCCTGAACCACTGACCCGTGTGTGCCGGTTTCATCTCATTGCGGGCCATGGTCTGAAACGAAGCGACCTCCATCCATCTTTCTGACACACTGAAGGCTTTAAAACTACTGTTTACCGGGTCACTTCAGGATTTTACCGGTTCAGAATATTTTATTTTACCGGATCGCGGGTAAAGATAGCTTTACACGAAATTCCCGATCATGAAAAAACACCTCGCTTTCGTCCTGCTGTCCTTCCTGTCAGGCCACCTGAAGGCGCAGTATAATCCCGACTGGGTGGTTCCGGCCGCTGAATACCAAAAAACCGGCGTGATGATGGCCTGCGATACGGGAAACAACCTCATCATCACCGGGTACCGCCCCTCCTACCTGGGCGCGGCGCACATTTACACCCGTAAGTTCGACGAAACCGGAAACTTATTGTGGGAAAGAACCGACTCGAGCGGAGTGCCACAGAAATACCAGCGACCGGCATGGGTGAATGTGGATGCGCAAAACAACATTTACGTATGTGGATATCGTTATGCCGGCACCGGTACGATCTCCAGCGACACCATCCTGGCGATCAAATATGATCCGAACGGCACCTTGTTGTGGAAAAAAAACCTGGCCGACCTTCACCTGGGGCCGCTGCCCATGCGCAGCGAACTGGATGCCGCCGGCAACTTTTACATTGCTACCATCAACCCTGCAGGCCCCGGTTTCTACCTCGTAAAATTTGATCCGAACGGCAATGTGCTCTTCACTGTTTCGAACAGCAGCACCGGCAATATTTCCATGAACTCCATGCGGATCAGGAACGATAAAATAGTGCTGGGAAGTTACGCCTCGCTTGGTTCGATTGCCTGTGTGGCGGTATTTGACACCAGCGGCAATTTTTTATGGGGGAACAATTATCCGACCTGGGGAGTGAGCGACCTGGAAATCGATTCTGCTGAAAACATCTACTTTATATCAAGAAAAGAAAATCAGGTAGCGGCATCCAGCGGATTTGACATCAGTCTTTACAAATTAAATCCCAACGGCAGTGTGGCCGCCATCACCCATTATGACTTTGGCAATTCTACCGATGCCCCTGCACGGATGACCCTCGTCAACGGCAAAATCAGTGTCACGGGATGGACCGTGCAGGCCGGATCGCCCTACATGAACTGGGTGACCTTTCAAAGCGACCTGAACGGTAATCTATTGTGGCAGGCCATCTACAATCAAACCAGCTCAAATGACGAAATACCCTACTGGATTTCGGCAAAACCGGGAGGTGAAGTATTCGTCAGCGGAAAGGGCGGCCCGGACACCATCGGATTCAACGGATCGGTATACCTGCGTTATGTTACGCTTAAATACATCAACGGCCAGGTGCAATGGGTAGATGCAGATCCCTACCAGGGCTATACCGGCATTGCCAATTGCATTGCCGGTGATGGCAGCCTATATGTACTCGGCGAGTATGCCATGACCGCCATCCACTATGTTGACAATGGTGCCAGCACCGGTCTTGACCCGTACGCTCCGGTACCAACAGCTATACTTTATCCCAATCCTACCACCGGCCACCTCCGGATAGCATTTGAATCCGAACGTGCATCCGAAGCAAGACTCACCTTGTTTGATGGCAGAGGCAGGGTGATGCGCACTATTTACCCTCTTGAAATCCGGACCGGAAAGAACGAAGTATCCCTTGACCTGACTACCGCGGAGCCCGGTTTGTACACGGGCATACTGGAATCTCCCGTTCAAAGACTCCGCTTCAAAATCATAAGGCAATAAAAGCTCGTGTCGAACGAAGTCACATTGATTCCGAATGCCTGGCGGGGATGTATGAAGCAATGCATCTCCTCTCAGCCAGAGTGACAAGTCGTACGAATACATCCCGGATGCAGGATGATCCTTGCGTCTGCCGGTTCAGCAGGGAGAGGGGCTGAGCACCTATCTTCCACTCCTGTTTCCTGCATGACGACATGAAAGTTCTGTTCGGCAGCACAGGCAAGGCAATTAATGCTACCTTTGAGAAGAAGAGTTCATTTCGAAAAACAGCATCTACCGTACGAATTCATTTTATCCATTTAAGAGTCCGCTGTTTTTAGTTGTTTGTGCAGGACTGAATGCATGCATCCCTCCGGCCGGCAGGAACTGCTCCGGCTGATGACCCGTATCTGCGGTTTCAGGTATCAACGCCGCAAGGATAGTTCAGGAAGTGAAACCCTGACTTTGACCTTTGAAGAGTGAAGAAGCATCGTTAGCACTGCTGAATTTACCCATTGATAAAAAACTCCGGCCATGTTAAACACCACCGCCTTCCTGATTCCGGTCTTCCTCCTGCTGGTATCCGTTGAGTGCTACATCAGCTTCCGGAACCGGGATGACCACTACCACCACGCCAACACCGCCATGAATTTATGCATCGGTGCCATGGATCAGCTTGTCTCCCTCTTTTCATTTGGCTTGTTGTATTTCGTCATGAATTATGTATTTACTCATTTTCGGATCATTGAAAACAACAACATCTGGTACCAATGGATCGGTGGATATGTGGCAGTTGACTTTCTTTCTTACTGGTACCACCGCTGGTCGCACCGGGTCAACATCCTGTGGGCCGGTCACATTACACATCATTCGTCGGACTTGTTTAATTATTCAAACGGATTCCGCACTTCCTTTTTCCAGGGTATCAACCGCATCTTCTTCTGGGCCTTCCTTCCTGTTTTTGGTTTTTCACCGGTAATACTCCTTCTTATACTTAAAATTTCCGGTGTTTTCGACTTTCTGCAGCATACCACCTACGTGCCGAAACTGAAGTGGATAGAAAAAATATTTGTCACCCCCTCTGCACACCGTGTTCATCATGGAAAAAACGACATCTACATCGATAAAAACTACGGTTCCAATTTCATCGTATGGGACAAACTGTTTGGTACGTACCAGGAAGAAACAGAAAAAGTCATTTACGGCATCACCGGCCCTTACACCGATGAAAACCCCTACACAGCCATCAGCCACCACTATCGCTACTTGTGGAATACCATGCGATCCGCTCCCCGATGGACGGACCGGATAAAACTCCTGTTTATGCCGCCCGAATGGAAGCCCTCCTTTGCTCCTCCGGTTCATGTCAGAAAGGCGATGACACCCCGTGAATGTTCCCTGCCCCTGCAACGATACGCCTGGCTTCAACTCATTGCTGCTGTATCGGGTATCAACCTTATACTGGCTGTGCATGCGTACATGCCCGTGCAGGACCTCCTGCTCTGCTCAGCAATCGGAATCAGTTCACTGGCCAATGCAAGCTTGCTTTTAAAACACCGGGTACCTCCTGAATTTGAACGACAGGAAATGGCCCGGATTCTGGCTTTTCTGATTCTTAGCCTGACCTGTATTTACCTGAATCAAAACGCCTACCTCTGGGTCCTGGTCATCTACCTGACCAGCCTGGCCGTGTACCTGGCTTTGACACAGCCCGTATCTTTTCGTTTAAAGGAAAGGAATCAATACCGGTAAAAAACTCACGGTCTCTGCCTTCTTCACCACCACCCCAGTAAGGCGAATTTGCATGATTGTCACCCTTAACAATCGTCGGTGACCCTTATCAATGTACTTCGTGAAACAAGCTCCTGCTGATTCCAACAAACACCGTGGGCGCAAAACACAGGTTGACCTGTATAGTGCGCCCGGTGTGCATAGCGGTATGATATTATTCTCCGAGCAGGTACTTCTTCACAAAAAGAATGGTTGAATAAAACTGGAAATCCGAATTGGTTTTCTTCCTGAATCCATGGCCTTCGTCTTTTGCCTCCAGGTACCAAACCGGGACATTGTTTTTCTTCAGCGCAGCCGCCATTTGTGTCGCTTCGGTGCGCGGAACCCGCGGATCGTTACCACCCTGCACAATGAACATCGGTATTTTTATTTTGTCCACATTGTTCAGGGGAGATATTTTTTCAAGGAACGCAAACATCTTCGGATCCTGCTCATCACCGTACTCCACCCTGCGCAAATCACGGCGATAGCTTTCGGTATTTTTCAAAAAGGTGGTAAAACTGGAGATCCCTACGATATCGTTTGAACACTTCAGGCGGTCGCTGTAAAAAACAGCGCAGGCCAGGGCCATATAGCCGCCATAACTGCCACCCATGGTCATCACTTTCGAAGCATCCAGGTCGGGTTGCTGCGCAATCCAGTCGAGCAAGGCGCCAATGTCCTTTACCGAATTTTCGCGCAGGTAGCCATTGTCCATTTTCACAAAGCTTTTGCCATAACCGGTGCTTCCTCTCACATTCGGATAGACCAGCGCCACACCAAGTTCATTGAGAAAGTAATTGTTCCTTCCCTGAAAACCCGGGAAACTCTGTCCTTCGGGACCGCCATGAATGACGATGATCACAGGACGCTTGCCGCTGAATTTTGCAGAAGGCTTGTAATAAAATCCGCTGATCTCCTGCCCGTCAAAACTCTTCCATTTGATCAGCTGTGCATTTCCAAGCTGAGAAGACACCAGGCCGCCAAGTTCACTTTCAGTCCATCTTTCAAGCTTGCGGGTGTTCACATTATACGAATAGATATCGGAGGAGGAAGTGGCATTGGACCATGAGAAGGCCAGTTCACTTCCGTTTTCATGCCATTTGAAACCACCAATCAATCCTTCCGGGATTTCCCTGATGCCTTCATACTTGCCGGTGATGGTGTTCAGAAGATACAGTTTACTGATACCGGCCTCGTTGGTTGAAAACACCATCTTCGTACCGTCAGGACTCAGATCATAACTACTCACATCCCAGGGAATTCCTTTGGTAAGGGGGGTTATCTTTCCGGTGGCCAGGTCCATGCTGGCCAGATACTGGAATTCGTGATCAAGATCGGTGCTCAGAAAAATGCTTTTTCCATCGTTGCTGAAAACCGCCCCTTCAAATACGGCTTGTTCTTTCGTTTCCGGTGAGAGTCGCTTCTTCACACCACTGGCCAGATCCACCAGCCACAAACGTGACTCGGTTACGGAAATGCCCTCGCCTACGATAAAACTCTTGTCATCCGGCGACCAGTCGTTCACACCCCATCCGCCTCCGCTCACCTGCAAAACAAGTTTTTCGCCGGCGGGCTGGAGGGGATCCATCAGGTAAATATCGCGATCGGCGCCATTTCGCTTGGTAGAACTATACAGGATTTTATCTCCTTTGGTGCTCCAGTTGATGCCTCCGTTCTGACTGCGTCCACCATCTGTCAAAAGGGTAATGTTACCGTCTGCGATATCATACCGGTACAACTGACCGAATTCATTTCCACCCGCATCGCGCGAAAAAATAAAATACTTCCCTTCTTTGGGCTCAAAGGTACCACCACCCACCGGCTCATCGAAAAAGGTAATCTGGGTACGGGCTCCCATGGGCATTTTCAGGTAATGCAACTGACCGGTATTGCCGAAACGCGTACTCATCAGCATCTCACGCTTTTTAGGATGCCAGTCGGCAAAACCCGCCGAACGGACATTGGTGTATTTGTTCACCTCCTTCACCAAGGCTATGGGAATATCGGGTAAACCGTCAACGATTAAATTATCTCCGGCTTTTAGTGAACTGACGGCGTCGGGAGAAGTCTGGGCCACTAAGCCAGGGCCAGAGAGGAGAAAGAATGCATAAAAGAGATATTTTTTCATTGCTTGCTGTTTGGTCTTGCGAGTATAGCTAAAATCCAGACTCCATACCGCGCTTTTCGACCTAAGCGTAGATTTTATCGACTAAAATGAAGAAGGACTGACCCAGTGAAGGTTATTAATCAAAAAGCATAACGATAACACAAGAGGCAGCCCGTATTCAGGCATGAAAAAAAATCAAAATAATTCATGAGCCTAAATGGCAATGGCACTTTCCTTCCGTACCTGGTTGGCATTTTGCCTGAACTTCAGTTTAAAGCGCCGGCTGAAATAGGCGGGATCCTTGAAACCAATGCCATGGGCGATTTCCTGTACATTGTCCTTGGTGGTGCGAAGCAGGTAATGGGCCCTTTCCAGTCGCTGATTCTCGATATAATCCTGCAGGTTGGTATTGGTCATTGTTTTAAAAAACTGACCCACATAATCTTTGGAAACATAGGCCAGTTCGGCGATGGTCTGGTTACTGAGGTCTCCGCCCAGGTTCGACTGAATGTACTGTATGATGTTCACCAGGCGCTTGTCGAGCAGGTAATTGATCTTCTCGAAATTCTTTTTGTACTCGTGCTTGCTTTCGATGTAACGGCAAATGTGCACCACCAGTTCTTCACTCAGGTTTCGCTGCAGGCGCTCACGGCCCAGCAGTTTTTTCTCCTCTTCCTGTATGAGGGTTTCGACCAGGTAATTCATCTCTTCATCGAAGGGCATCACGAAACAGGGTAATTCGAGGATGGAAAAAAAAGGAATTGCTCCGTAAATGTGTACATCAAATCCTACAATGGAAAACAGATCCTTGTGTACATCGTATCCTTCGCTGAGCATCCGGCTGCGTACATATTGCTCCCTCAGATCCGGAGAATTAAATCCTTCTTTTCCAAATACCGGGTAATGGCTGCT
>JAEUTF010000074.1 GCA_016788185.1 Bacteroidia bacterium
ATTGAAAATAAAAAACCCCGTCGCTGGAACGGGGTTTTGATCTTCGTTTGATTTTTAGGCTTTTTTTACCAATTGGATTTCGGCATGCAGTTTCACTTCATCACCCAGCAACACACCGCCGGTTTCCAGCGCTGAGTTCCAGTTGAGTCCAAAATCCTTGCGGTTGATTTTTCCGTTCAGCGAAAAGCCCGCTTTCATGTTGCCCCAGGGGTCTTTGGTGACTCCGCCAAATTCCACATCCAGCGCTACGGGCTGCGACACACCGTGCAGGGTCATGGTCCCGTGCAGCTTGCGTGATTCGCCGCTGCCGGGCAGGCCGCTGGCTTTGATGGTGAGATGGGGATGGTTGGCTACATCGAAGAAGTCGGCACTCTTCAGGTGGCCGTCACGGTTCGCATCGTTGGTGCTGATGCTGTCAATGTCCGCCGTGAACGTAATATCGGCATCGTTGAATGTTTCATCCGAAGCGCTTACTTCGGCGTTGAATGTTGAGAAACTTCCGGAAACATTGGTAATCATGAGGTGTTTCACTTTGAAGCCTACTTCGCTGTGCGAGGGGTCTAAGGCCCAGTTGATCTTGTTCATTTGATGGGTTTGTTTTTATGTGTTACATTCATCTTTTACTTTTTCAATCGGGCTCTGCACCTGCGTCAGCGACGGTTTCCGCCTGCAGCCTCCACCGTGCAGATCCGCACCTCCCTATCCCGGGAGACTCAGGCTTCCAGCACGCCCATCTTGCCGCTGCGGTATTCTTCGAGCGCTTCAATCAGTTCCACTTTGCTGTTCATCACAAAGGGGCCGTAACTGGCTAGCGGTTCGTGGATGGGCTGTCCGGCCAGTACCACAAATTCACTGTCCTCCTTGGCCTCCAGGCGGATGGTGTCCCCGTCCTCGTGGTACCAGATCAGCTGGCGTTCCGGTACTTCATAGCCGTCGGCGGAGAGGAGCCCTTTCAGGGTATATACCGTGCTGTTATATCCTTGCGGAATCCTGATTTCGCCGGTTCCGTTTTTATCAAGTCGTCCGTGGAGGATGAGCACGGGGGTCAGCAATTCCGCGGGCGAACTCTGGCCATCGTAGGTTCCCGCGAGGAGTTTCATTCCGGCATCCCCGGCTTTCACAATCGGGAAATTTTCAGCCCGGAGGTCCTGGTACCGGGGCGCATGTTGTTTGGCGCTTTTCGGTAAATTCACCCATAGCTGGATGAGCTCCAGTTCACCTCCTTTTTCCAAAAATGCCGGCGGTACGCCCTCAGAGTGGACGATGCCGCTGCCCGCCGTCATCCATTGCACATCGCCCGCCCGGAGATGACCGGTGTTGCCCATGCTGTCGTGGTGCAGGACTTCGCCTTTGAAGAGAAGAGTCACCGGCTCGAAGCCTTTGTGCGGATGCGGAGGAACATAAAACGGCTTTTCCTTGTTGACCACGGCCGGTCCGAAGTGATCCAGCATCAGAAAGGGACTGATTTGTTCCACCCATTGGTTGGGAAGCGGACTCCTGACGTAGTTGCCATTGCCGATGTGCTTATCGGTGGCGGCCAGGATTTTCTTTACTTTTTTCATGTCGAATATGTAATTACAACAATTGTAGGTACAAATATATGGATATAATTGTTGTATATACAAGTAAATTACTCCTGTTACCAGTTAATATATTGAATACCAGTAATTAAATTTAAATCCCCGGAAATCAAGGGGAGGGATTGTACGCTTGTTTCGGTAGTGCAGACCCTGCTTGAACGGGGGGGCTTCGCCTTCTTATCGGACAGGGCGTCAGACTCCTTGTAACGCATAACATTTCAGGGGCGGATTTGTTAAATCGCGTCCCCACCGCCGGGCAAGGTGTAAAGCATCCGCCCTGCCTTATAACTATCTTTACCGACCTGTGAAAAACTACTTTCGACTTCTGCGATACATTGGTCCTTACAAGGGCCGCGCCATCACCAGCGTAAGTTTCAATATCCTCACCGTGGTCTTTTCGCTTTTCTCCCTGACGATGATTGTTCCGTTTCTGAACGTTCTCTTCAGTCAGGATCGCAATTACCAGCTTCAGCCCTGGTCGGGATCGGTAAAGGTGTTGCTCAACAATTTCAATTATTACCTCAGCGATTTTGTGGTACGCCACGGTCAGCTGGAAGCACTGTCATTGATCAGTCTCCTCGTGGTGATTCTTTTTCTCCTTAAAAATCTGACCCGCTACATGGCCATGTATTACCTCGTTCCGATCCGTAACGGGGTGGTGCGCGATATCCGCCGCGACATCTACGCGAAGATCCTTTCGCTTCCCATCGGCTACTTCACCGACGAACGCAAGGGAGACATCATGGCGCGCGTGACGAACGATGTGCAGGAAGTGGAGTGGGGAATCATGAACTCGCTGGAAGCCGCTTTTCGCGAACCGCTCAACATCATCATCTTTCTGATAACCATGTTCAGCATGAGTCCGGAACTTACCTTGTTTGTTTTGTTCCTGCTGCCGGTGGCGGCCTTGCTGATCGGGCGCATTGGCAAAAGCCTCAAGAAAAAATCAGGGCAGGCTCAGATCAAGGTGGGACAGTTGCTGAGTAACCTGGATGAATCGCTGGGAGGACTGCGCATCATCCATGCCTTCACCGCCGAAGAGAAATCGAAGCAGCGCTTCGGGGAAGTCAACCAGCAGTTATACCGCCTGCTGAACAAGATCGGCCGCCGCCGCGACCTGGCGTCGCCCCTCAGCGAATTTCTTGGCGCCCTGGTGCTCACCATCGTCATGTATTTCGGAGGCCGCCTTGTGCTCGGACCCGCCTCCAGCCTCGAACCTTCCGAGTTTATTGCCTTCATCGCCATTTTTTCACAATTGATTCCTCCTGCCAAATCCCTCACCACCGCCTGGTACAACATTCAGAAGGGACTGGCTTCTTCCGAACGCATCTATCACATCCTCGATGCGCCGGTAGCCGTGAAAGATGCCGAAAACGCCAAAGAGGTTAAAGCCTTTGTTAAAAGTATCCGCTTCAGCAATGTATCGTTTGCCTACCGGAAAGGCGATCAGGGCTATGTGCTGAAAAACATAAACCTGGAGATTCCTTACGGGAAAACGATTGCGCTCGTCGGGCAGTCGGGGTCCGGTAAAACCACCATGGCGGATATGCTTCCCCGTTATTATGATCCGGACGAGGGGCAGCTTTTGCTCGATGACAGCGACCTCCGCGAGCTCCGCATCCGCGACCTGCGCCGACTCATCGGTGTGGTTACCCAGGAATCCATCCTCTTCAACGATACCGTATTCAATAACATCGCTTTCGGGATGGATGAGGCCAGAGAGGAGGATGTGGTGCATGCCGCCCGGGTAGCCAACGCCCACGACTTTATCATGGCCATGCCGGAAGGCTATCACACCAACATCGGTGATCGGGGCGGTAAACTGAGCGGAGGCCAGCGACAGCGCCTGAGCATCGCCCGCGCCGTACTTAAAAATCCGCCCGTGCTGATCCTCGATGAAGCCACTTCCGCCCTCGATACGGAGTCAGAACGCCTGGTACAGGATGCCCTGACCCACCTCATGCAAAACAGAACCACCCTGGTGATCGCCCACCGGCTTTCCACCATCATCCATGCCGATGAAATCATTGTCATGAACAAAGGTGAAATCGTGGAAAGAGGGACGCACAAAGACCTTTTGGAGCAGGGAGGGTATTACAAGCGGCTGTTCGAATTGCAGTCGTTTCAGTAAGCCGGCCTGCACCCGCTGCATGGAGCCGCGGGATTCCCGCCTGCCCACCGAACCGGATTTTCTTTTCAGGCTTCAGAGATCCAAAACCTCCTGGTATCCTTTTTCGGGAGACCCGGCGCCCATCCCTCCCCATCACCAGGGTCCCTACATCCGCGTCTATCCGTACATTTGCAGGCGATCTTAATCCTTCCTGCCCATGTCCTCTTTCCCGTTCACCTTCAAACACACGCACCCGATAGATGCAACCGCCGTCGATGAGCGGATCTCCCGGCTTACGAAGCGATCCATCAAGAACGAGTCCAAAATGCATGCGCTGAGAATGGCCATCGGCATGATGGATCTGACCACCCTGGAGGCGAAGGATACACCCGGAAAAGTCAGGCAATTGTGCGCAAAAGCCATTCGTCCGCACGAGGCGATGCCCGACCTTCCCTCCGCCGCGGCGGTTTGCGTGTATCCAACCATGGTGCGGGTGGCCCGTGAAGCCCTGGGCAGCAGCGGCGTGAAAGTAGCGGCGGTCGCCACGGCTTTCCCCAGCGGAATGAGCACCCGGAAGGTAAAACTGGAAGAGACGCGTTATGCCGTGAACGAAGGCGCGGATGAGATCGACATGGTAATTTCCCGCGGACACTTCCTTGCCGGCGAATACAATTATGTGTTTGATGAGATCGCCGCGGTGAAGGAAGCCTGCGGCGCCGCGCACCTGAAAGTGATTCTTGAAACCGGCGAGTTAAGTACGTTGGATAATGTACGTCTCGCCTCCGACATCGCCATGTATGCCGGTGCGGATTTTATCAAAACATCTACCGGTAAGGTACAGCCGGCGGCTACCCTGCCGGTCACCCTGGTGATGCTGGAAGCCATTCGTGATTTTTACTATAAGGAAGGTAAAATGATTGGCATGAAACCGGCCGGTGGCATCAGTACCGCCAAACTGGCCATTCAGTATCTGGTGGTGCTTCGCGAAACGCTGGGAGAAGCCTGGATGAACCCCGGCTATTTCCGTTTCGGCGCTTCCTCGCTGGCCAATGATCTGCTGATGCAAATCGTGAAATTAAAATCAGGCGTATACCAGGGCGGCGATTACTTTTCGAAAGACTGAACGCGCGTACGTGCTTTGGTGTGTGGAAGCCGAAGGGCAGCCCGCCGTGCGGACACCGGATGTTTCCAGGGTCATTTCTTCGCGGCCAGTTTGCCGAGCAATGTTCCAAGCCGCTCATGGCGGGCAAAGGCTTTTGCATAGCTAGAGTCCCTGCCCAGGGCTTTTTCCGCAATCATGTTCAGCAGATCCTGCTTTTCCGAGCTATTCCATTTCCCGATACCGCCGCCGGCCTGCAGATACAAAGCTATTTTTTCAAGTCCGGGCAGCAGGTTCCGGTACACCCCCTCGTTGCTGATCCGCAGTCCGGCGCACAGGGCTGAAACAGATTCCCGGAGCGCTTTCTGCGCATCTCCCTTATAACGTTGCCGGATATACTTCGTGAGGGCCCCGCTCAGTGCGGACGTATCGTATTTCCCTTCGGGCAGGGCGCTTCCTCCATCCGTTACCAGCACCATTTCGTCTTCCACCAGTTTTTCAAGGAAGCGGTGGGAGGATTTGTATTGCCTGTCCGCCTGCAACCGTGAATATTCCTTTGCGGCCAGGTCCCGTAGTTTCTTCTGAACGGGCCGGAAGCCCAACCGGTAGTAGAACCAGAAGGCCCCCGTCTCGATCCCTTCCGGGTTATGTCTTCCCACCTGGTAGGGTTCGGCCACGAAGTACTCCGGCTGAAACACCTGTTTGTAAACGCGCATCAGCTGCGCGAAAAACCAGGCCGATTCACCGCCGCGGTAGGACGGAAATACATTGATGCCGATCTTGGCCATCTTCCCTAACATCCAGGCACCCCCGTACGCATAGGGAAGGCGGTTCTTGAAAGCCATGAAGCCGATGTAGGTGTCCAGCGGGTGACGGTGGGGGGCATCCATGCCCAGAAGGACAATGTCCATGCCGCGTCCTGCATCGTACACCTCGAGGTCGTTGAGGTCGGCATAGCTGGCCGGATCGGTTTCCCGGTACAGACAAAGCAACTGCCACCGTATGCTTTGAAGGAGCTGTTCTTTTTCCTTTTCCTTCATCGGCACTGCCGGCGGCAGTTTTTCCGCGAGGATAAGGGCAGGATCCGCTTTTCGCAGCAGCGGTTCACGGTGAAAGTACAGGGCTCTTTTCCGGCCTCTGATTTCACTGCGCCCCGGAAGAGCCTCCAGGTCTACATCCACAAAGATTTCCAGCTGATCAAAGTACCGGTTCCGCAGGGCCTGTGGCATTCCGGCGTGTTCATACAGGGCGACAATAAACTGCAGTTGTTTATACCGGTCAGGGCTTACCGATTCATCCATCCAATGCGTCGAGCTATGGTGTTCTCCTTCACTGAAATGTTCGCGCAGGGGCCAGGGCAGCAGTGGCAGGAGGGTGGCCGACACCTGTTCTTCCGTGGCTCCGAAGGAATCAAAGGCGATCTTACCCGGGAATTTGCTCAGGAGCCATTGCAACAGTTCGAAGCTGAAACAGGCCACTACATGCGTTCCGCCCAGTCCGCTGTGTTCAAAGAGGCCTTCTTTTCCGGAGGTACGGATGTGCTTCCGGATGCCTCCGCAAACTTTATCCAGGAGGGTCTGCGTCATGCCTGCAAAGGCCGCTGAATGCGGATGCGCCAGCAAAAAGAGGAGGCATTCGTGCAATGCGAACAGGGTAGCCGGGCGTTCTATGGGGCTGTCCTGCAATTGAAGCAGCAGACGTTCCTTCAGCTTCAGGTGGGCCGGTTCAAAGGAGGAACGGAGATGCGTCAGTTCAGCAACAAGTCGGGATACGGAAGGCATGTGTGAAAAATAATAAATTTCCGTTTCCGGCCCGGGGGGCTGATAAGAATCAGCGAAGAAATAAAAAAAAGGCGCGGGCAGGTGCCGCGCCTTTTCGGTCATTCCATATCGGTTCAGTTGCCTGCGATCTTCATCTTTTCAAACGTGTTGTTCTCCAGCGACTCAAGGGCCTTCGTGTAAAACACATTGATGTCATTGATGATGACGTAATAGGCATTGGTGTTCCACAGGTCGCGGGCGATGAGCGCTTTCAGCTGGGTGCGGATCAGTTTTTCGGAGGTCTTGAAGCCTGCTTCGTCTTTCTTCACCGATTTCTTTTCGGCATAGCTCACAAACTTCTGAACGAAATCATCCGTGACCTGAAAGCCTCTCTTGAAAGAATATACGTCTTTGTACTGTGCCTGCAAAGCCGCGCGGTTTTCATCCACATAGGTCAGTGTGAAATCGTTCAGCACCCCGTTCCTGCGCAGTTCATCGTAGTAGCGGCTGCTGAGGCTGGTATCGAGCGGAACGAATACATCGGGCATGATACCGCCGCCTCCGTACACGGTACGGCCGCTGTTGGTTTCATACCGGAGTGAATCAGAAAATTTGATGCTGTCGGCACTGTACAGTTCTCCGTGTTCATAACGTTTGCTGAGATCCATTTCATAGTTCTCATCCCCGTGCTCGTAAGGTTTCTGTATGCAGCGTCCGCTGGGCGTATAGTACCTGGCAATCGTAAGCCGTACCGCCGACCCGTCGGGCAGGGGGTAGGGCTTTTGAACGAGTCCTTTGGCGAAGGTCCTGCGGCCGATGACCAGTCCACGGTCCCAATCCTGGATGGCGCCGGTTACAATCTCACTGGCCGAAGCGGAATTTTCATCCACCAGAACCACCAGCCGGCCTTTCTCCCATCCACCGGCGTTAGTGGAGTAGGATTCCTGGCGCGGATTGTTTCGGCCTTCCGTGTAAACGATCCGTTTGCCCATGCTGAGGAACTCATCGGCCAGTTCGATGGCGCGGTTGAGGTATCCGCCGCCATTGCCGCTGAGGTCCAGCACCAGGCTCTGTACGTTGTGTTCTTCCTTGAGCTTCTTCAGCGCTTCACGGAATTCATCCACCGTGCTGTCGGCAAAGCGTGCGATCTTGATATACCCCACGCCGGGAGCCGCTTCGTAAGAGGCCTCCACACTGAACAGGGGAATTTTATCGCGGGTGATGTTGAACACCATCAGCTCCGGGGCGGAACGGCGGGCAATGCTGACTTTCACTTTCGTGCCTTTGTCGCCGCGCAGTTTTTTCAGCACATCGTTGTTCTTGATGCCGATGCCCGCAACGATGGAGTCGTTGATGTAAACGATGCGGTCGCCGGCGCGGATGCCCAGCTTTTCAGAAGGACCGCCCGAAATGGTCTGGGTAACCATGATGGTATCTTCCAGAATGTTGAATTGGATGCCCACCCCTTCAAATTTACCGACGAGGGGTTCGTTGACTTCCTTGAGATCTTCGGCCGGGATGTAGGACGAGTGCGGGTCCAGTTCTTTGAGCAGGGCGCGAATCGCATCTTCCGTGATTTTCTTCTGGTCCACGGAGTCGACATAGGCGTAACTGATCATGTTCAGCAGTGCATCGATCTTCTGAACATTGTTGACCTGTTGCGCCGGACTCTGGTAGGCCATGCTCCCTCCCAATAGGGTCAGAAACAGGTACCGTGCAATAATTCCTTTATACTTCATTTTATTCATGAATCGGTGAGTAGTGATATTTGACGTAATTCCTTCCTCTTTATTGTGCAATACCCCGGATCTTACCCCGGGCTTACAATTATACGAAAGCCACCACCGGAAAGTAGCGGTGATGGCCTTATATCTTACAGCAAGGAAGATGTCGTGTGGTTCGGCAGGGTGATGAATTATTTTCCTCCTTCCTCAGCGTGTGGCGCAAGACCTTCCAGGTCCCTGTCAAAGAGATACATACCGCCTTTGTCGCCGCCAATGAGTTTGAGTTTGTCGAGCAGGTTACGTGCCAGGCGTTCTTCTTCAATCTGCTCGGCCACGTACCATTGCAGGAAGTTGTGGGTGGTATAGTCCTTATCGGCCAGACAATGCTCCACCAGTTTATTGATCTCGTTGCTCACTTTAACTTCATGTTTGAGCAACTGTTCAAAAACTTCATTGACGCCTTTGAAATTGACGGGCGGGCTTTTCAGGGCAGGAATCTGCGCAGTACCGCCGCGCTCGTTTACAAATTTGATGAGCTTCAGCATGTGCAGACGCTCTTCGTCGCTGTGGCGGAAGAGGAAGGAAGAAACGCCGTTGTACCCGGTGCGTTCGGCCCAGGAGGCCATGGCCAGGTAAAACTGGGAGGAATCGGCTTCCAGATCGATCTGCTGATTGAGCAGTTTTTCTATTTTTTTGGAGATCATGACTTCAGAATTATCGGTTAAAGGTAGTCTGTTTTTCCTTTACCAAACAAACAAAATCCGAAACTGTTTTACCCTCTCACAAGAGGAAGCAAAGGGGATCCTTATGCTGAGCGGCCGGCACGGCCAGGCTGATGACGGCTTCAGGAAGCCGGTAGCTGTCTATTGTGTACAGACAGGAATGGGCTTCAACCAGGCCGGCGCTGACGTCGAAGGCGCTTAAGCGCTCTGTAAGACCCGTTCCGATCGCCTTCAGGAGGGCCTCCTTGCGTGTCCAGATGGTAAAGAAATCAAGGGAATTTTTTATCAGGGCCTGTTCGGAAGGATGGAAATGTTGCCTGGCGATGCCTTCGTACCGTCCTGCATCCCGTATTATTTCAATATCGATCCCCGCTTCCCCGGGTCCGAAATAAAAGGCCATCGTGTTTCCTGACCGGCTCAGGCTGAAGCGGATCTTTTCCGTTTTCAGCGAGGGCTTTCCGAAGGGATTGGTTTCGAAGTCCAGCGAGAGTGGCGCTACCCCGAGAAAGCCGGAAAGATACTGACGCAGGAGATGATGCTGAACCTGATAGGTTTTTCGCAGTGCGGGACGCAGCAGCCTGGCAGCCCGCTGCTGTTCGTCCGCTTGGAGAAAAAGGGGCTCCGGCATTGTATCGGGCACCTCACCCGCAAGCAGGACCGGCTGCATCCGGGGATCCGCCGGTACAGGCTGTTGCGAAGCGGTATAGGACTTCAGGAGCAAGGGTTCAGCGCATGGACTTTTCAAGCAGTTCACTGATGTTTTGTGCCAGCACATCCACATTGGGCTCCCAGAAAATTGTGTTGTGATCGCCGGGCACCGTTAATACCTGTACATTTCCTTTCGTGAAATGCGACCAGCCCAGGTCTTTGTCGTATTCGTTGTTGTAATAGCTGTCGCGCGCTCTCACCAGGAGGATGTCGCCATCGTAAGCCGGAATTTTATAACTCATGAGGGCATCGTGACAGGCTTCTTCAATGCGTTTGAAGTAAGCGGCCGATTCGCTGCCGATGATTTCCGCCACCTTGTGTTTTTCGAGCCACGACTCAATATCGTTATTGCGTTGTTGCTGCTTTTTCCTGGCTTCAAAATAATTGCGGCGTTCTTCCTTGTCGGCTTTGGCCAGTTCAACGGCTCTCTTCATGAACCTGCCTGCAAGCAGTTGCGCATCGACCAGTTGTTTTACTCCGGCAGGGAGGAAATCCTTTTTCTTGGCCGCATCGATGTCGAAGAGACACAGAAATCCGACTTCTTCCCCGATGGCCCTCAACTGAACCGCCATTTCATAGGCCAGGTAACCGCCGAAGGAACCGCCCGAGAGGTAATAGGGTCCTTTGGGCTGAAATTGTCTGATCGCGGCCACATGGTAGGCCGCCATTTCTTTCAGGTCGTGGAAAGGAGTGTCCTTGCCGTTGAGACCGTAAGCCTGTAAGCCATAGCTGGGCTGGCTGCCGTGCAGCCGTTGTGCCAGCGCGTGGTATTTGAATACATTGCCGCTGATGCCGTGGGCAAAGAAGAAGGGCTTGTTGATCCCGCCTTCACGAAGCGGGACAATGGGACTCCACAATTCTTCCTCCTCCTGGTTTTCGTACAGCCGGCTGAGTTCGGCGATGGTGGGCGAACTGAAGAGGACGGCCAGCGGCATTTTCTTACCCGTCATCCTTTCCAGTTCCACAATGATTTTCACGGCCAGGATGCTGTGCCCGCCCAGTTCAAAGAAATTATCCTCCAGGCGGATATCCGGAATCTGTAAAACCTCCTGCCACAGTTCCCGGATCTGTTGCTGCAGGCCGCTCATTTTCTCTTCCGGTTTTTTATCGGATAGGCTTGCCGTTACTCCCGGCAACGGAAGTTCATTCCGGTTGACTTTCCCGTTGGGGGTCAGGGGGAAGGCCTCCATGGCGGTCCAGGAGGATGGTATCATGTAGTCGGGCAGCTGTCCGGCGAGCATGGTTTTGCAGGAGGCTGTAATTTCTTCGGATGTTTTTCCGGCATCTGCGGCCAGGTACCATACCGCGAGCATGTTCTGTCCGCTGCGGTCGGGAATGGCCATCACCACCGCCTGGCGGATGGCGCTGCAGCGGTTGAGCGCGCTTTCGATTTCCCCGAGTTCTATCCGGTAGCCCCGCACCTTTACCTGGTGATCAAAGCGGTTCAGAAAATAAAGGTAGCCGTTCAGATCAAGCAGCACACGATCACCCGTGCGGTATACGAGTCCGTTGCCATCGGGAGATGGAATGAATTTTTCGGCGTTCAGCTCCGGCCGGTTCAGGTAACCGGCGGAAACCCCCGCTCCGCCGATCCATAGTTCTCCGGCAACCCCGATGGGACAGGGCTGTCCGTTTTGGTCCATGATGAATACGCTGGTATTCGCCACCGGTTTTCCGATGGTCAGTATGCCGTTGCGGCTGTGCAGCGACGCTTCGTCGGTGATCAGGCCGGCCGTTGACCAGATGGTGGTTTCGGTAGGTCCGTATAAATTCCAGACTTCCCGGTTGCAGGACAGCAGCTTCACCGCAAGTTCTTTTCGCAGCGCTTCTCCGCCGCACAGTATCGCCAGATCGCGCTTCCCTTTCCAGCCGCCCGCAAACAGAAGTTCAAAAGTGGCCGGTGTGGCCTGCAGGAAGCGGATGGATTTTTTATCGATGTACGAGGACATCCAGGCGGGGTCCATCGCCTGTTCTTTTCCTGCGATATGAAGCCCGGCTCCGTTCATCAGGGGCATGAAAAGTTCCAGCACGGAAATGTCGAATGAGATGGTGGTGACCGCGAGGAGGCGTTCTTCCCGGTCAAGTCCCATTTTCCGTGAGAGATCGTTGAGCAGATTGGTGACGGAAGCATGCCGCACCGCTACGCCCTTGGGTTTGCCCGTGGAACCGGATGTATAGAGCACATAGGCCAGGGTGTGTTCATCCACCGGATACCGGACCGGCTCTACCCCGTTGGTCTCCTGCTGCAGATCCTCGAAGTAAATGATCCGCTCCTCCGGAAAGTTGAAGCGGGCCTGCAGTTCGCGGCTGATGATGACAAATTTTGCCGCCGAATCCTCCACCATGAAGTGCAGGCGTTCGGCCGGGAAGCCGGGATCTAAAGGCACATAGGCGCCACCGGCAGTCATGACACTCAGCAGCACCACCGGCAATTCGGCCAGGCGTGGCAGGCAAATGCCCACCAGGTCCCCCTGCTTCAGTCCACGGGCCTGCAAACGGGCCGCCCAATGTCCACTGAGGTAGAGTAGTTCTTCATAGGTGATGTGCCGGTCACCGCAGACGATGGCTACATGATTTTTCTTCAGGTTCTTCGCGGTCTCTTCGATACACTCGTGAATTCCGGCCGCTTTTTCGTGCTGAAAGCCGGTCCGGTTGATGGCTTCCAGCAGTTTTTTCTCCTCATCGGTTACCACTTCCATCCTGGACAAGGCCTCATCAGGATTTTGAACGATGCTTTCCATCACGCGGATGAATTCCTTCATCCGCAGGTCCATCATCTCTTCGCTGAAGAGGTCGTTGTTGAAGGTGCATTCAAGGGTGAGGCGGTCTCCCTGCCCGGAGGCATTCAGGAAGATCTCAAAATTTTCGAAATAGCGGGGATTGGTCCGTACCGAGAAACGGCATCCTTCAAAATGAAATCCTTCGGTGAAGCCGATGTCCACATTGAATACCACCGGTACGAGCGGAATCCGCGAGGGGTCGCGCTGGATATTCAGTTTCTGAATGAGGCTGCCAAAGGTGAATTGCTGGTGATCGTAGGCATCGAAAAGGTAGGCTCTGCGTTCCTGGAGATACTCCGTAAATTTCATCGCCGGCCTGATGCTGCTGCGCAGGGGTAGCAGGTTTACGCAGTGCCCGACCAGGTGGTACAAGCCTTCTACATTCTGTCCCGCCGCCGGCAGGCCTACGACCAGGTTCTCCTGTCCCGTGATGCGATAGAGAAATACTTCGAAGGCACTGAGCATGGTGGTGACAAAACTGCTGTTCGTTTTCCTGCTGAGCAGGCGCAGATTTTTCACCAGCTCCTCCGGAACCTGTACATCCAGCCGTTTTGCATGGAAGCTTCGCAGGGCCGGCCGTGCATGGTCGGTGGGAAACTCGAGTACCGGTACCTCTTCCCGGAATTGTTGTACCCAGTAAGATTCGGTTTCCTGCTGCAGCGTGCTGCCCTGGTATTTTTCCCGGGCTTTTGCAAATTCAGCAAAGGAAACCGCAGGTTCAGCATGCGCTTCCGTATTCAGCACCATGGCCGAGTAGGCCTCACCGAGGTCGCGGAGAATGAGGCTCAGGGACCAGCCATCGCAAATGATATGATGTCCGGTTACGAGGAGGGCATGATCGCTTTCGCTGAAGCGGATCAGGTGCACGCGGATCAGAGGGCCGTTCCGCAGGTCGAAGGGCAGGAGGGTTTCTTCTTTCGTGAATTTATCGAGAAGGAACTGTTTTTCGGAGGGATCGGCGGCCTGAGTTTCGTGCCAGGGCAGAGGGATTCCTGCGGCGATGTGCAGGAGCATACCGTCTTCGCTGAAGGTGCTCCGGAGCGCATCGTGCCGGGCCATGATTTTTTCAAAAGCCGCCTTCAGGAATTTTGCGTTCAGAGGACCTTCGAGGTGCAGGGTGACCGATTCGTTGTACGCGCAGTTGGCGGCATCGCCGCCGAGGAGTACGGAGGTGAAAATTTCCCGCTGCGGTTCGGTGGACGCCACAGAAACCGTCAATGGGGCGAATGGATCAAAATCGATCGCTTCAAAATGTATTCCCGGAGGTAATGAGGACATGTGGAGGAAAGGGCTTGTCAGTTCAGGTTAAGCTTGAGGTATTTTCCCGGCCGTGAAGGGTCGGGCACAAACCATCCGGGTGTTCCGTCGGGATTTTTACCGAGCATGGCACCCGGCACGGGTGGCGTGGAGGGATCGTAGGCGTGGGCGGCATGGGACGGATTGGTTTTTACCGAAGCTCCGTTTACCCTGACTTCCGATACGGTGCCGGGCAGAAAGCCCTTGTCGACCAGTTCAAAAATGGTTTCCCTGAACATGCGTGCGATGTGTTCGATATCCTCACGGCTATGGGCTTCCGTCAGAAAGCAGGGGAAGCCATCGTACACGTGGATGCCCTTGTGACGGAGCAGGAGGTAGATGAGGTCGGCGTGCTGAAGGTCGGTATCGTATTTCGGTTTGAAGAGGGAGCCGAAATGTACGAGGTGAAAGGGGGTTTTCAGCTTATCGCAGAAACCGTTGATTTCCTTCGCGAGCCAGGCGGTATTTGCATTGAGGCTTTCCTGCAGCTCCTGTCCTTTCTCCTTCATGTGCAGAAGGGCCGCCTTCGCGGCAGCGAGCGCGAACGGATGACGCACGAAAGTGCCGGCAAAATACGTGACGCCAGCTTCCGGCACACTCTGGTCGCCGTATTGCCAGAAGCCGCCGTCCAGCGCATCCATGTATTCCTTTTTACCGGCGATCACGCCGATGGGCATGCCGCCGCCCACCACTTTGCCATAGGTGCCCACATCGGCTTTCACGTCGAAATACTGCTGTGCTCCGCCGGGCAGGACGCGGAATCCGGTGATCACTTCATCGAAGATGAGCAAGGCGCCGCCGGCGGTGGTGATCTGCCTGAGTTCCTGAAGAAATTCTTTCGGGTGAAAATCCGCACGACGGCTCTGCACCGGCTCCACCATGACGGCTGCTATTTCATGGGCCCGGCGGCGGATGATTTCCAGTGATTCGGGGGTCCCGTAGTCGAGCACCAGCATATTCTGCACGGCTTCCGGCAGAATGCCCGCCGCGGCCGGTATGGATTTAAATTTCTTCGTGCCGCGTAAAATCACTTCGTCGTTGATGCCGTGGTAGGAACCGTTGAAACTGACGATGAGCGACCGCCCTGTAACGGTTCTGGCTATACGCATAGCGCCCAGGACCGCCTCCGAGCCGGTGTTGCAGAAGCCGGCGCGGTCGAACTGCGTCATTTCGCAGATCATGGCCGCCACTTCTCCGGCCAGCTCGTGCTGCGGACCCAGTTCATAGCCTTTTTGCAATTGTTCGCTCAAAGCACTCACAATGAAAGGAGGGTTGTGGCCGAACATGTTTGATCCGAATCCGTTGAGGATGTCCACATATTCATTGCCGTCGATGTCCCAGATGCGTGAGCCGAGGGAGCGGTTCACCACCGGCTGGTAAATCATTTCCTTGAGGTGCGGCCGGAAGCCGGTCACCACCCGGGGATCGGCCAGGTGGGCGCGGTGCTGCTGGGTATAGGCCTTTGAAGATTTTGTTCTTTCGTTGTAGGAATGTGTGAATTCCCGGAGCCATTGCTGCTGCGCTTCTGTGAACTGGCTGTTCAGCTGTTTTTCAATTCGCGCTACGGCGCCGAAGGGTTTTTTCAGTTCCTTCTCTTCGTCGGGGCTTACAAAAACGCTTTGGTCGGGTGGAGTGGCCTTCGGGGTCGTTGCGGCCGGAAGAGCTGCCGGCATCGCCGGCGTCTGGCCCGACATCATCTGCAGTTGTTGCTGCATCACCTGCAATTGCTGGGTGATCAGCCATTGCAGACTGCCGTCGGCCTGCTGTGGGGCAAGGGAGGGGAAGGAAGGATGGTTGTTCAGGGCTGCCGCGCCAGGATGCCCTGCCGAAGGCTGGGAAGGGAGAACCGCTTTTACCGGTGCAGGGGCTGCTTCAGCAGGGAGCTGTCGATCGAGGTACTCCGAGAGGCTGTCCAGCGAGGACAGATCTTCATTGAGCTGTCTGAACGTGATTTTTGTTCCGTATTTTTTACTGAGGGTGAGTGCCACCTGGGTCAGGAAAAGGGAGTCGAGGCCCAGCTCGACAAAGCCCGCAGCGCGGTCGGCGCCTTCCAGTTCCATGCCGGAGGCCTCTTCCAGAATTTCGGTGATTTCCCGGATCATGCGCTCCTTACGTGGAGGCATAGCTGAAGAATTTTCCAAAGTAGGTATGTTTTGTGTTGTTGTGTCTGTTTCACCGGCCGGAGCAGTAACTGCATATCCCGCGGGCGCGGGCGGATCCAGCCAATAGTCTTTGTGTTCGAAGGGATAACCCGGCAGGGCGATTCGCCGCCTTTTTTCCAGAGCGTAAAAGGCCTGATGGTCGATGCGGATGCCGTGGAGCCAGAGTTGTCCGGCCGCGCTGAGCAGCGAAGTCCATTCGGCATCGCTTTCCGCCGTATCGCCGAGCGACGGAACCGCTTTCTGCGCTTTCGGGTCGATCGCCTGCTGGCGCGCCAGCGTGGTGGCGGTATTGCGCGGGCCGAGTTCCAGGAGGAGGAGCCGGGGTTTTTCCTGCCACAGCGCTTTCACGCCTTCGGCGAAGCGTACCGTGGCCCGCAGATGGGCGGCCCAGTACATGGGATCCGTCGCCTCTTCGTCTTTCAGCCATTGCGTGGTAACGGTGGAGAGTATGGGTATTTTCGGTTTGTTCAGGCTGATTTTACCGACGATCTCCGCAAAGGGCTTCACCACGGGTTCCATCATCGGGCTGTGGAAGGCATGAGAAGTATGCAGCGCTTTGCAGACGATGTCCGCGGCCTCCCATTTCTTCTGCAGCTTTTCCACTTCTTCATAGGGACCGGCGACCACGCACAGCTGAGGGCCGTTCACGGCGGCGATGGCCACCTGCGGGGTCAGCTGCGGAATGATCTTTTCTTCAGGCAGGCGTACGGAGAGCATGGCGCCTCCGGGACAGTCCTGCATGAGCTTGCTCCGTCCCGCCACGATGGTCAATGCATCTTCGAGACTGAAGACGCCGGCCACCGTAGCCGCTACAAATTCACCGATGCTGTGACCGATCAGCGCCTTGGGTCTGATGCCCCAGCTCATCCAGAGCTGCGCCAGGCTGTAGCCGATGGTGAAGAGCGCCGGCTGTGTGTAATAGGTTTGTTTGAGCAGTTGTTCGGCGGCGGCATCTCCTTCCGCTGCGAAGAGCAGTTCGCGGAGGTCGCGGCCGAGCAGGGGCTCAAGGATGCTGTTGCAGCGGTCGACGGCTTCGCGGAAAATGATTTCGTCGCGGTAGAGCGCCCTGCCCATGCCTACGTATTGCGATCCCTGTCCGGGAAACATAAAAACAATTCCTTCGGCTTCCTGGGTGAGCTGGTGTTTTGAACTTCTTTTCGCATCCGGGTTTTCGAGCTGTTGCAGGGCATCGCCGGCATCACCGGCGGTGGCAAACCAGCGGTGCGGAAAGTCGTGGCGTCCGTTCTGAAGGGTATAGGCCAGGTCGGCCATGTTGACATCAGGATGCAGGCGCAGGTAGACGGCGAGGTCGCGGCGGCGGGCTTCCAGGGCACTTTCTGTTTTCGCGGAAAGTGTAAGCAGGTGTTTGCTCCTGGCGGCTCCGGACGGCAAGGCCTCCGGCGCTTCTTCCAGAATGATATGGGCATTGGTACCCCCCACGCCAAAGGAGCTCACCCCTGCGCGCCGGGGCAGTAAATCGGTATCCCATGGACGCAGCCGGTCGTTCACAAAGAAGGGCGTATCTGAAAAATTGATCTGCGGATTGGGCGTATTGAAGTGTAGGTTGGCCGGTATTTCCCTGTGGTACAGGGCCAGCACGGTCTTGATGAATCCGGCCACGCCGGCGGCTGCCGTGAGGTGACCAAAATTTGTTTTTACGGAGCCGAGGGCACAGAATTGCTTTGCCGCGGTATGTTCGCGGAAGGCTTTGGTGAGCCCTTCAATTTCGATCGGATCGCCCAGCGGGGTGGCGGTACCGTGTGTTTCCACATAGGAGATGCCGGAGGCCTCCACGCCGGCCATGGCCTGGGCCATGCTGATCACAGACGACTGGCCTTCCACGCTGGGCGCCGTAAAGCTGCCCTTGTCGCCGCCGTCGTTGTTGAGCGCCGCACCGCGTACCAGCGCATAAATGGTATCGCCGTCGGCGAGGGCGTCTTCGTAGCGCTTCAGCACCACGAGGCCGGCGCCGTCGCTGAAAACGGTACCGCGCGCACCGGCATCAAAAGTGCGGGTATGGCCGTCGTTAGAGTACATGGCTCCTTCCTCGTACCGCTGCCCGCTGTTCACCGGAGCGGTGATGGCGGAGCCTCCGGCAAGCACCATGTCGCATTCCCTGTTCCAGAGCGCGTCACAGGCCTGGGCAATGGCCGTCAGCGAGGTGGAGCAGGCGGTGTGTACGCTCACGGCCAGACCTTTCAGGTTCAGCTCGTAGGCCACCCGGGTGGCGATATAATCCTTTTCATTCTGCGTCATGGCGAGGAAAGATCCTACGCGCTGAACGGCATTTTTGTCGGGGAGAACATTGTTCAGGTAGTACGTGCTGTTGCCCATGCCGGCAAAGATGCCGATCAGGCCTTCGTAACGGGATGGGCTATACCCAGCATGTTCCAGCGCATTCCAGGCCAGTTCAAGCATCACCCGCTGCTGCGGATCGGTGACCTTCGCCACGTTGGGGTTCATGTTGAAGAAGGCCGCGTCGAAACCTTTGGCGTCCCGGATGATGCCGCGCGCCGGCACGTAGTTCGGATCGTTTACGAGCTCAGCCGGCAGCGAAGGATCCAGCTCAGCGGGGCCAAACACCGTGATGCTTTCCACGCCGTTTCGCAGGTTGTTCCAGAATTCCTCCACCGTATCCGCGCCGGGAAAACGCAGCGACATGCCGATGACGGCAATGGACTCCGCCGCCGAAGAGGGGCGCTGGCGGTGGCGGGCTTCCGCCCTGGCTTTCATGTTTTCCTTCTGTCCGGCGGACAGGTCTTTTCCTTCCATACTTGCCGCCAGCGCGGCTACGGTCGGATGCTGATATACTTTTATCACGGAAAGGTCTATCCCCTGTTCCGCCTTCAGCAAGGCTACGGATTGCAGGGCCAGCAGCGAATTGCCGCCCAGGTCGAAAAAATTATCACGGGTACCCACGGGTTCAATGCCGAGGAGCGACGACCAGAGCCGGCACAGCGTCTTTTCAAGTACGCTGACCGGCGCGGTGTAGGGAATGCCGAGTTCCGGACGGGTCGTGGCCGGCGCCGGCAATGCCCTTCGGTCGATCTTCCCGCTCGGCGTGCGGGGCAGCTCCTGCAGCTGAACAAAGGCCGAAGGCATCATGTAATCGGGAAGCCTGGTTTGCAGAAAGCGGCGTATATCCTTTACGTTTAGTGTGTGGCCATCCTCCATCACGAGGTACACCACCAGTTTCTTTTGTCCGGCATGGTCTTCGCGTACACTGGCGGCCGCCCGGGTAACGTGCCCGAAGCGGCTTACGGCCACTTCGATCTCCCCCAGTTCGATGCGGTAACCCCGCACCTTCACCTGGCCGTCAATGCGTCCCAGGTATTCCAGGTTGCCATCGGGCAGTTTACGGGCGAGGTCGCCTGTTTTGTACATGCGCCGGTCTTTGTGGAAGGGATCCGGTACAAAGCGCTCGGCGCTGAGGTCCTCCCTGCCGAGGTATCCGTCGGCCAGGCAGCGTCCGGCCGCGAACAATTCCCCTTCTTCCCCGTCTTTCACCGGCCGACCGTTTTCGCCGAGCAGGTAAATTTCAGCGTGCTGAATGGCCTTTCCGATGGGGGGCAGTGTGGGCCATGCCGACGGAGGTCCGGCTAGCAGGTACGAAGTAACGACATGTGTTTCGGTGGGGCCGTAATGGTTGTACAGTTTGCAGTGCGGGATGCGGCTGAAAAAGGCGCTGAGCGCGGGCGTCACCTGCAGCTGTTCTCCCGCCGTGATGATTTCTTTCAGTTCGGGAAGGGTCAGGGCGCTGTGCTTCGAAAGTTCACAGAGGCTTTGCAGCGCGATGAAGGGGAGGTAGAGGCGGTTGATCCGTACTTTTTCCAGGTAGTCCAACAGCGCGAGCGCGTTGAGACGTTGCTCATCGCCGATCAGGCAAATGCAGCCGCCGTCGCACCAGGTGCTGAAGATTTCCTGAAAATGCACGTCGAAACTGACCGGTGCGAATTGCAGGGTACGGCCTTCGTCATGCACTTCTGTCTGCCTGATCTGCCAGTCGATCAGGTTCAGCAAGGCCTCGTGTGGCATCTGCACGCCCTTGGGCTGTCCGGTAGAACCCGAGGTGAAGAGCACATAGGCCGCCTGCGTTTCCGGGATGTCCAGACCGGGGTTATTGCGGTTTGCATTGCCGGAAAGCGCTTGAATATCAACAATTTTGTAGTTGCCGGAGGGCAGTCTTTTGCCCAGGCCGGCCGTACTGATCATCACCGGAATCCGGCTGATTTCAGCCATGTACTGCAGGCGTTCGGCCGGGTATTCCACATCGAAGGGCACATAGGCCGCTCCGGCTTTGAGAACCGCCAGGATGGCCACCATGAGGTCGCTTCCCCGTTCCAGGCAAATGCCCACGTAGCCACCTTTAACTCCTTTGACTTCAAGAAGTTGATGCGCCAACTGATTGGCTTTTTCGTTCAATTCAAGGTAGCTGAGCGTAGTGTCGCCGTGCAAAACAGCCGGTCGCCCGGGGTGAAGTAAAACCCGCTTTTCGACCTGGGAATGTATGTTCTTAAAAGTTGGCATGTGTGTGGTTCATCGGGAGAGCCGGTGTTGTCTCTTTCCGAGTGCTTTATTATACTCTTGATCAGAGTAAAAGTTACAGACGTCAGCAGACAAAACTACGCTAATTTACAGGTAGATAAGCAGACCGTCACGATGATTTATCTCCTGTTTCGGATCTTTTTTCCCTGCGCTGTACGGGAGGAAGGCCAAAATGGCAGTTCTGGGGCTTTGGCACCCAAATTGAAATGGCCGCGTTCACCTATTGATCCATCTCAAAAGACAGAAAAACCATGAGCATGCAAACCGGCAAAATCAATGTACAAACGGAAAACATTTTCCCGATCATCAAAAAGTTTTTATACAGCGACCACGAGATTTTTTTACGGGAACTGGTAGCCAATGCGGTGGATGCCACCCAGAAATTTAAAACCCTCAACGCCATTGCTGAAAAGCCCGTGGAAGCCGGCGAACTTTATGTGGAAGTAAAGATCAGCAAGGAGACCAACACCCTGCACGTCATAGACCGCGGCGTGGGAATGAACGCAGAGGAAGTGGAAAAATACATCAACCAGATTGCCTTCAGCGGCGCCGAGGAGTTTGTGAACAAATACAAGGACCAGAGCGGAGCGCAGCTGATCGGAAAATTCGGGCTGGGCTTTTATTCCGCCTTCATGGTTTCCGACAAAGTGGAGCTGCACTCACGTTCGTGGCAAGCCGAAGAAGGCGACGCCGTACGCTGGAGCTGCGACGGCAGCCCCACCTACACCCTGGTGAAGGAGGCGAAACCCGATCGCGGTACAGAAGTGATCCTGTCGCTGAGCGATGATTCCGCCGAATTCCTGGAACCGGCCCGCATCCGCACCCTCCTGAAAAAATACTGTGGCTTCCTCCCGGTGGAGATCCGCTTTGAAGGAGAGAAGATCAACAACACCGAACCGGCATGGGTCAGGAAGCCGGCCGATCTGAAGGACGAAGATTACAAAGCCTTTTACAGGGAACTGTATCCTTTTGCGGAAGAGCCGCTCTTCTGGATTCACCTCAATGTGGATTACCCCTTTAACCTCACCGGCATCCTTTATTTCCCGAAGCTGAAGAAGAACCTGGAAGT
>JAEUTF010000082.1 GCA_016788185.1 Bacteroidia bacterium
ATTCCCTTGCCCCTTCGCACGGCGGTGGATATCGCCCTGCACGATCTCTTTGGAAAACTGACCGGCCGGACGGTCCGTTCCATCTTTGGAATTACGGACACGGTGGAGGCCTTGTGCTCCTATACGCTTGGATTCAGTACGGTGGATGAATTGCTCGCCAGAGTAGAGGAGGCGAAGGACTTTCGTCTTTTTAAAGTGAAACTGGGGGATGCCAACGACAAGGAAAGGGTGACTGCGCTCCTGAATGCCGGCAAAACGAATTTCTGCGTGGATGCGAACCAGGCCTGGACCAGCCTTTCCCAAAGCATGGACTGGATCAACTGGCTGGCTGACCGCGGTTGTCTTTTTGTAGAGCAGCCGATGCCGGTGGACATGGCAAAGGATTACGAACAGTTGTACCGGAGCTCCTCCTTGCCTATCCTGCTCGATGAGTCGGTACAGGATCTCCGCGATCTGGAGGATCTTCGTGGTGTTTGTCATGGCATCAATGTAAAACTGGTTAAATGCGGCGGGCTGGAGCCGGCTGTAAAACTGGTGCGACAGGCAAACAAGGCAGGGTTGAAAGTGCTCCTGGGATGCATGTCGGAAAGCAGTTGCGGGGCGCTTGCGGCGGCACAACTGAGCGGCTGGGCCGACTGGATTGATCTGGATGGTCCGCGCCTCATCAGGAACGATCCGTTTGGCGGAGCCCGCTATGTGCAGGGGCAGCTCCTGCTGAATGCTGAAGCGGGTACCGGAGCAATCCTTCAGGATGCAACCCTCTTTGGGGACTGAACTATCTAATCCGTGCCGGACCATGGACTTCAGCGGGCAAAGGGTCTGTTCTCACCGCGGTCGCCAATTTTATCACTAATTTTGAAACATGATTACCATTCGTCCGGCGGAGGAGAAAGACGTTCCCTTCATCACCGAAATTTACAACGAGGCCATTTTAAACTCCACGGCCACCTTCGATACGGAAATCAAGTCGGAAGAAGACCGCAGGCAATGGCTGGCTGCTCACGACGAACAGCATCCGGTGCTGGTAGCGGAGCAGGACGGCAGGGTGGTAGGCTGGGCTTCGCTGAGCCGCTGGAGTGACCGCTGTGCCTACGATTCCACGGCCGAAACCTCCCTGTATGTGCACCGTGATTTCCGCAAAAGGGGCATTGGGAAGCAACTCATCGAAATGATCGTGCTGGAAGCGGCGAAGGCCGGTCTCCATACGCTCATCGCGCGCATCACCCATGGCAACGAACAAAGCGTTTACCTGCATGAACGGATGGGCTTTACCGTTATCGGCACCCTGCGTGAAGTGGGTGTTAAATTCGGGAAATACCACGATGTTCACATGCTGCAGAAAGTATATTGATGCGCCGGCCCGGACATGATTTCTCCGTTTCATCTTAAAGATTCCTGAAGGCCCTATGGCAAAAACAAAAACTGTATTTTATTGCCAGAACTGCGGCGCCAACTCGCTGAAATGGATCGGCAAGTGTCCTTCCTGCGGCGAGTGGAATTCCTATGTGGAGGAAACCATCCAGCCGGCTGCCAAAGAAAACCAATGGCGGAGCGGCAGCGCGCGCAAGGAAGCGAAGGCTTCAAAGCCCAGATTGATTTCCGACATCGCCCTCGAGTCCAGTCCGCGCATCGTCTTGCCCGATGCCGAACTCAACAGGGTTTTGGGCGGGGGACTGGTGCAGGGATCGCTGATCCTGCTCGGCGGAGAACCGGGCATCGGAAAGTCTACCTTGCTGCTGCAACTGGCGGTCAATCTGAAAGGAAAAAAAATCCTTTACATCAGTGGTGAAGAGAGCGAGCAACAGGTGCGCATGCGGGCCGAGCGGATCGGGAAAATACAAAGCGAGTGCTATATCCTCACGGAAACCACCACGCAGCAGATCTTCCAGCAGATTGAAAGTCTGCAACCGGAACTGGTCATTGTGGATTCAATACAAACCCTTTATTCGAATGTGTACGAATCGGCTCCCGGCACCGTCTCACAGATTCGCGGTTGTGCGGGGGAGTTGCTGCGCTTCGCTAAGGAAACCGCCACACCGGTGCTGCTGATCGGGCATATCACCAAGGAAGGATCCATCGCGGGTCCAAAGGTGCTGGAACACATGGTGGATACGGTGCTGCAGTTCGAAGGCGACCGGCATCACGTGTACCGCATCCTTCGTGCCATCAAAAACCGTTTCGGTTCCACGGCTGAGCTGGGCATTTATGAGATGAGGGGCTCGGGTCTGACGGAGGTGGCGAATCCATCGGCCTTGCTGCTCTCACAGCGCGATGCCAGCCTGAGCGGCACGGCGGTGGCCTGTACCATGGAAGGGGTGAGGCCTTTTCTCATCGAAGTGCAATCGCTGGTGAGTTCGGCGGTGTACGGCACTCCGCAAAGGACCACCACCGGCTACGACTTGCGGCGACTTCACATGATCCTGGCGGTTCTGGAGAAACGCTGCGGCTTTAAACTGGGATTGAAGGATGTCTTCCTCAACATCGCCGGCGGCATCCGCGTAGAGGATCCCGCCATCGATCTGGCCATCATCTGCGCCATTCTCTCTTCGGCCGAGGACATGGCCATTGATCCGGCCAACTGTTTTGCCGGTGAGGTCGGATTGACTGGTGAAATACGCCCTGTCAACCGCATCGAAGCCCGGATCAACGAGGCGGCCCGCCTGGGTTTCCGCCAAATCTTCGTTTCACGATACAATGCCGAAACGGAGAAAATACGCAAGGAATCGGCCATAAAAGTCGTTCCGGTGGGTAAAGTGGAAGAGGTTTTCAGCCTGCTTTTCGGTTAAGAACCGGGCTTCGTCGCTCTTGTCCGCCATATCCTGAAGATCATGGTAAAACGGCCCTGCATTTTTTGTACCTTTGCACTTTAATGACGGGAAAGCGCAATATCAGGCATTTAAGTTCAGAGGAACTGAAGGATTTCTTCGTTTCCAACGCCGATAAGCCTTACCGGGCGAAGCAGGTAGAGGAGTGGCTCTGGAAGAAGTCGGCAAGGACTTTTGAAGAGATGACCAATCTTTCGAAAGAGACCCGGACTCTGCTGGAAGATCACTTCACCATCCAACCCATCACCGTAGAAGCCTCTCAGGTATCTTCCGACCGCACCATCAAAAATGCGTTCCGGCTGCACGACGGGCACATCATTGAGGGGGTCTTGATTCCCACCGATACCCGCATGACGGCCTGCGTCAGTTCGCAGGTGGGCTGTAGTCTTACCTGCCGTTTTTGCGCCACGGGCAAACTGGAACGTCTCCGTAACCTCGGCTACGATGAGATTTATGACCAGGTGGCGATCATCCGCGAGCAGGCGCAACTGAATTACGACATTCCCCTCAGCAACGTGGTGTACATGGGCATGGGCGAACCCCTGCTCAATTACAGCAACGTGCTGAAGAGCATTGAATACATCACCTCGCCGCAGGGCCTCAACATGGCCCCGCGCAGGATTACCGTCAGTACGGCCGGCATTGCCAAAATGATCAAAAAGCTGGGCGATGACCAGGTGAAATTCAACCTCGCGCTGTCGCTTCATGCCGCCAACGACCGGAAGCGCGACCGCATCATGCCCATCAACGAGAGCAACAATCTCGAAGTGCTGGAAGAGTCCTTGAATTATTTTTATGAAAAGACGGGAACAAGGGTTACCCTGGAGTATATCGTATTTAATAATTTCAACGACAGCCTGGACGATGCGCGTGAACTGGCCGCATTCGCCAGACGGGTGGTGAGTAAAATCAACCTGATCGAATACAATCCGATTGACGGAGGCGAATTTCAGAAGACCACCGAAACCAAAATAAATGCCTTTATGAATGAACTCTGGAAAAACGGCCTGGTGGTGAATCTGCGTCGCAGCCGGGGTAAGGACATAGACGCTGCCTGCGGACAACTGGCCAATAAGTCAGTCGCGGCGGAATAAGGGGATACGCCCTGCAGAGGGGGGCTCCGGGAATGAAGCATGCAGGAGTGAGGCCTGTCAACCCTTACAGAAAAAAGTAGCATCAATTAAAAAAAATCAGCTAAAAGGAAATGGCGAAATCGCAAGACACATTCAGTAAAAAAGAAAGAGAAAAAAAGAAGCAGAAAAAGCGGCAGGAGAAAGAGCAGAAGAAAGAAGACCGCAAAGCCAACTCCGGAAAAGGAAAGACCCTCGAGGAGATGATGGCGTATGTGGATGAATTTGGAAACATCACGTCCACACCGCCGGATCCGGCACGTAAAAACGTGATCAATGTGGACGACATCCAGATCGGCGTGTCAAAGCGCGAGCCTGTTGATCCGGCCGACCTGATCCGCAAAGGCATGATTACCTTTTTCAACGAGTCAAAAGGGTATGGCTTTATCCGCGACCTCGATTCACAGGAGAGTATTTTTGTGCATGCCAACGCGCTGGAAGTTCCCGTGAAAGAAAAGGATAAGGTGACTTTTGAAACGGAGATGACTCCCAAGGGCCTGAGCGCGATCAAAGTGAAGCTAACCGTATAATGAGCGTCCGGCATCCGGACTAAACTTTTGCCACACCGCCTGTTTTTTCAGGGCTCACGCTGTTTGCCGGAACTTCCGGTTCGATTTCAGCAGGTATGTATATCTTTTCATATGCATGCCTGCCTGTTTTGCAATACTTGTATTTCCGGCGGGATCCCTGCCGCTTTTCGGGTTGATAAGAGTCGGGCAATTTATGTATACTTGCCCGATGGAGCGCTTGCCACTCGCGGTCAGAGAAATCACCCTGGAGGATATTCCGGATTTGCTCGGTTACTGGTTTAATGCTCCAGCTCCCTATCTGGAGTCCATGGGGGTGGACACGGGCAAAATGCCTCTCAAAGACGAATTCAGGTCCATGCTGCTGTCACAACTGCAGGCACCGTACGAAGAGAAAAAGTCGTATGCCCTGATCTGGTTACTGGAGGGGAAAGCGGTAGGTCATTCCAATATCAACACCATTGCTTTCGGTGAGCAGGCGCACATGCACCTGCATCTCTGGGAGATGAACCATCGTAGGAGAGGGCTGGGTCCATCCTTCATCCGCCTGAGTCTGCCCTGGTATTTCAGGAACTACCGGCTGAAAAGAATACTGTGTGAACCGTATGCCCGCAATGCCGCCCCTTCGCTGGCGCTGGAGCGGGCGGGTTTTACTTTTGTAAAGGAATACATCACCGTGCCCGGGTTTATCAATTTTGAACAGCCCGTGAAACAATGGGAAATGACGTATGAGCGCTTCCTGGAGATGGAATCTGATCCCTTACGTTAAAGACGGCATGAAGCCCCGACCGCTAAAACGACATCCTGCCCTGCAGCCCCTGAGCCGCGAGCACCATGATGCATTGATGTTGTGCTGGAAAATCCGAAAGGGACTCGCCAAACAGGTGGAACCGTTGCGCATCGGCGCCTATGCCGCGGGCTTTTTCAGAGAGCAGTTGGAACCCCATTTCAGTTTCGAAGAGGAATTTCTGTTTCCGCTGCTGGGTGCGTCACATGAAATGGTGCAGCAGGCCTTGCGGGAGCATGCGCAGTTGCGCGAATTGTTTATCGATCCGGCTTACAGCAGGGAGAAACTGGAGCGCCTGGAAAAGGAACTGGAAGGGCACATCCGCTTCGAAGAACGTGTGCTCTTTCAGGAAATTCAGGGAGTAGCCGGCGAAGCGCAGATGCGGCAGCTGGCTCTGTTGGCGGAGCGGGCTGTATATTGTCCAACAGGGGAAGACCAATTCTGGTTGTGAGCCCTGCACAGGTACCGCCGGTTTGGTTGAGGATTTCCTGTATTGATTATTTTAGCCTGCATAATTTTTATCTGCCCATGAATAAGAACCGGCTTGAAGCGTTCAGCGATGGTGTCATTGCCATCATTATCACCATCATGGTACTTGAACTCAAAGTGCCGCACGGAAACAGCATCGACCTTTTGTTGCCCTTGCTTCCTGTTTTTATCAGTTATGTGTTGAGTTTTGTTTATCTGGGCATTTACTGGAACAACCATCATCACATGCTGCATGCAGTCTGGAAAGTGAGCGGAGGTATGCTGTGGGCCAACCTGCACCTTCTGTTCTGGTTGTCGTTGGTGCCCTTCACTACGGCATGGATGGGAGAAAATCATCTGGCCGAATGGCCCGTAGCCTTGTATGGCGTGGTGCTGCTCATGGCCGCTATCGCCTATTACATCCTGCAGCACCTCATCCTTCAGGAACACGGAAAGGAATCGGTACTGGCCAAAGTGATTGGGAAGGACATGAAAGGTAAATTGTCCATCCTCTTTTACATTTCGGCCATCTTCTGCAGTTTTGTGAATCACTGGCTCGCCATCCTGTTGTATACCCTGGTGGCGCTCATGTGGCTGATTCCTGACCGGCGGATCGAGCAGGCCTTCCGGGAGCAGGAAGCGCTGAACCGGGAGCGGAGCTGATCGCCTTCATTTTTTCATCGCCTATGATTTTATCCGGCCCGGCGGCGGTACCAGGGCCATTCCCGCCACATACAAGGGGAGTCAGGGCGTTTCAGACTTGCTGGTGAGGATCCGTTCAGCGGTGTTCATCCCTTTCTGCCTGTTTTGATTTTTTTTACAAGATTTGCAGGAAGATGGCAAACCCCAGGTTTACACGTACGGTTTGGTTGCTGGGCCTGGTCAGTCTTTTTGCCGACATCTCCAGTGAATTGTTGTATCCGGTTCTTCCGGTTTACCTGAAGCAGGCCGGTTATTCCATGCTGGCCCTGGGCTTGCTGGAAGGCATGGCCAATGTGATTGCGGGCATCTCCAAGGGCTATTTCGGGCATCAGTCGGATCTGCTGCAAAGGAGAATGCTGTTCGTGCGCTGGGGTTATGGACTTTCTGCCCTGGGTAAAATGATCATGACGGGCCATCCGGGCTTGCTGCGCATTTACCTGGCGCGAGCATGCGACCGCTTTGGGAAAGGGGTTCGTACGGCGCCCCGTGATGCACTTCTGTCGCTCGAAGCCGGAAAGCACAACCGGGCGGCTGTATTTGGCTTTCACCGCGGCCTGGATACGCTGGGTGCCGCCATCGGTCCTGCACTGGCTTTGTGGTGGCTGTCTCTGCACCCGGGCGATTACAACAGTCTTTTTTTGATGGCCTGTTTTCCGGCTTTGATCAGCCTGCTGGTGGCCGGCCTTGTGAAAGAGAAACATCCGCCGGAAGCTGCCCGGGTTCAGCGGAAGTACACCGGATTTTTTTCTTATTTCCGCTACTGGAAGAAAAGTCCAGCCGCCTTCAGGGCACTCCTGCTCCCGCTGCTCCTGCTGGCCCTGGTAAACAGTCCGGATGTTTTTTTGCTGCTGGCACTGAAAGAGGCGGGCTTCAGCGATCTTTACATGATTGCTGTTTACATAGTTTATAATTTATTGTATGCCTTGCTGTCCACCCCGGCGGGTATGCTTGCCGACCGGCTCGGAAAGGTGAACGTCTTGCTGGCCGGCCTCCTCTTGTTTATACTCACGTATGCGGGCATGGCCGCGTTCAGCGGCCTGTCGTATTTTGTCATGCTCTTCGCGGTCTATGCCGCTTCCATGGCTTGCCTGGAAGGAGTGGCCAAGGCCCTCATTAGCGATATAACGCCGCCGGATGAACGAGGTCAGGCCATCGGCTTTTATACCAGTACCGGCAGCATCGGTGTCCTGGTGGCCGGACTCTGGACCGGCTTTCTATGGCCCATCGGCGGACCAGCGCTGGTGTTCTCTGTCACAGCAGGAACAGCCGGCATCGCTCTTTTGATTTTGTTAAGCAGAAAAAGAAAAATCAAGACCTTGTAAGAAAGTGCGCGGCCACCTTCTGCTGTGGTCCGGCGATGAAGGGCGGAAATACCATTCTGCCTAAGACCTGTTCAAATAAGCCTTGACATATTTTCCGATGATGTCGAACTCCAGATTTACCGGGTCACCCGGCTTCAGGCTGCAGAAGTTGGTATGGTCATAGGTGTAGGGAATGATGGCTACACTGAACAGGCCGGGGGAGGCGTCGACGACGGTAAGACTGACTCCGTTCACGGTGATGGATCCTTTGGGAACCGTCAGGTGGCCGGCGCCGGGATCATAGCTGAATTCAAAAAGCCAGCTGCCGTTTTCATCCTTTATGCCTGTACACTGTCCGCACAGGTCCACATGGCCCTGCACCAGGTGACCATCGATACGGCCATTCATGGGCATGCACCGTTCGAGGTTGACCTGATCGCCGGCCTTCAGCAGTCCGAGATTGCTCCTGCGCAAGGTTTCGGCCACCGCCGTTACGATGTATCCTTCGGGACGAAATCCGGTTACGGTCAGACAAACGCCGTTGTGCGCCAGGCTCTGGTCTTCCTTCAGTTCCTGCGTGAATGGACAATCGATGGTAAAGGTTTTGTTCTCACCTTCCGCCTTCGCCGCAATGACCTTTCCCTGTGCTTCAATGATGCCTGTAAACATCCTGCAAAAATAGGCATCCCCGGTAAATTCCCCTCTTCGGCAGGCTCACCTTTTGAATTGGTCGTTTCAGCAGGCGGGTATGTCGAATAAATGGAGGCGGTATGGATGCAACCCGTACTTTTGCGCGACAATCCAATGACCATGCGCTACACACTGACTACCCTCTGTTTCCTGTTTGTGCTTACCGGTTCACAAGCCCAGGAGAAAAAGCTGACCCTTGAAGAGGCTGTTCTCAAGCAAAGAACCACGCTGGCTCCGAAACGTCTGCCACAATTGCAATGGCTGCCGACTGGCGCCGACTTTTCGTACGTCGACACCCGAAACAACGAGGAGGTCCTGGTCAGAGGTCATGCCCTGAAAAGCGAAAGGACGGAAGTACTTCGTTTGTCAGGCCTGAACAAATTGCTGGCTGCCGTCCCATCCGATACATTGCCCAAGCTGCCTTTGATGAAATGGAGGGACAACACTACCCTCACTTTCGAACAGGGAAAGAAAGTATGGAGTTACCAAACTTCATCCGGCGTCCTCAGTTTGAAAGATTCCATCACGGTTCCGGAGGGTGCAGAAGCAAGCGAGCGTTCGCAAAACGGAAGCGTGGCCTATGTGGAAGGCAATAACGTGTTCATGGAGAAGGATCACCGGCGCATTCAGATTACCCGTGACGGTTCGTATGAGATTGTCAACGGGAAGAGCGTACACCGGGAGGAATTCGGTATTGACAAAGGCCTGTTCTGGTCGCCCGACGGAAACAAGCTGGCTTTTTACAGGATGGACCAGTCGATGGTGACGGATTATCCGCTGGTGAATTTTTCGGAGAAGCCGGCCAAACAGAAAGCGATCAAATACCCCTTTGCCGGCGACAAAAGCCACCAGGTAACCTTGGGCGTATACGACCTGGCGAGTGGTAACACCATTTTTCTGAAAACCGGCGAACCCGCCGAACAATATCTGACCAACATTGCCTGGAGCCCCGATGAAAAGTACATCTACATCGCTGTGCTGAACCGGGAGCAGAATCACATGAACCTGAATCAGTACGATGCGTCGAACGGAGCATTTATAAAAACACTCTTTGAAGAGCACGACAACAAATACACCGAACCCCTGCATCCGCCTGTATTTGTCAGCGGCAATGCCACGCAGTTTATATGGCAAAGCCGGCGCGATGGCTGGAATCACCTGTATCTCTATGAACATACCGGAAAGCTGATCCGTCAACTGACCAAAGGAGAGTGGGAGGTGAGCGGGTTTGATGGCTTCGATGCGAAAGGAAAGAAGGCCTTCTTTCATGCTACCGGTAATACCGGCATCAACCGTGATTTTTACAGCGTGGAGCTGGCGAGCGGAAAAGTAACCAGGCTGACCAGGGAAGACGGCGTGCACGGGTGTATCGCTTCGGCCGACAAGACCCTGTTTATCGATACCTACAGCAGTCCGCTTACCCCGCGTGTCATTCAGGTGCTCGACGCCGGCGGAAAAGTGCTGAATGTACTGCTCAAGGCGGAAAATCCATTGAAAGAGTATGCCATCGGATCAACGCGTCTCTTCACCATCAAGGCGGAAGACGGTACGCCCCTCTGGTGCCGGATGATTTTACCGGCCGCTTTCGACTCTACCCGACGCTATCCGGTGATCGTGTATGTATACGGCGGGCCCCACGCCCAGATGATCACCAACAGCTGGCTGGCCGGCGCCGATCTCTGGTTTCATTACCTGACCCAGCAAGGATACATTGTATTTACCCTCGATAACAGGGGCAGTGCCTGGCGCGGGAAAGCCTTTGAACAGCAGACCTACCGCCGCCTGGGGGATCTGGAGATGAACGATCAGATCAGCGGGGTGAATTATCTGCGGAAACTGCCTTTTGTGGATGGAAACAGACTCGGCCTGAACGGATGGAGTTTTGGCGGATTCATGACCACCTCGCTGATGACGCGTTTCCCCGGTATCTTTAAAGCGGGGGTGGCCGGCGGCCCGGTCATCGACTGGAGTCATTATGAAGTGATGTACACCGAGCGGTACATGGATACGCCGGAAGAGAATCCGGGCGGGTACAAGCTGAGTAATTTAACCAATTACGTGGATCAGCTCAATGGCCGTCTCCTGCTGATTCACGGCACCAGCGACGATGTGGTGGTGTGGCAGCACAGCCTGATGTATCTGAAAAAGGCCATCAGCAAGGGCGTACAACTCGATTACTTCGTGTATCCCGGTCACCTGCACAATGTAACGGGGAAGGACAGGGTGCACCTGAACGACAAAATCACGCGCTACTTTAATGATTTCCTGAAGTAAGCGTCCGGCCCGGAAGGTTCAGGATGTTTCGGGAGATCCCAGCGCTTTTTTATACACGCTAAGGCAGCGTTCGCGTGCCAGTTTATGATCCACTATCGGTTGGGGGTAGCTGAAATCACCGTGTTCCGGAACCCATTGGCGGATGTACTTCAGGCCGGGGTCGAAACGCCGGGTCTGCTCATAAGGATTGAAAATCCTGAAATAGGGAGCCGCGTCGCAGCCGCTGCCCGCCGCCCATTGCCATCCGCCGTTGTTCGCGCTCAGGTCGAAGTCGAGTAGCTTTTGCGCAAACCAGGCCTCACCCCAGCGCCAGTCGATAAGCAGGTGCTTGGTGAGGAAACTGGCCACCACCATGCGCACACGGTTGTGCATGAATCCGGTTGCGCTGAGTTCGCGCATGCCTGCATCCACAATGGGATAGCCGGTCTGACCCCTGCACCAGGCGTCGAATTCCTTTTCATCGTTACGCCAGGGAATATGATTGTAGGCCGGCTTGAAGGCACTCTGCGCGACATAGGGAAAGTGCCAGAGGATCATCATGTAAAATTCCCTCCAGCACAGTTCGTTGAGCCAGACGGGACTGATGCTGCGGGCCATGGTGGCCAGTTTGCGGATGCTGACGGTGCCGAAGCGCAGGTGAACGCTCAGTCTGGAGGTGCCGGCGATTCCCGGCAGGTCGCGGGTTTCCGCGTAGTGGCGCAGCAGTTCCTCGCTGACCGTTTCAGCGGGAAATACGTATCCGGCATCCCTGAATCCCATGCTGGACAAGGCGGGAAGTTTCCTTTCCTGCTGCCGGTAAAAGTGATGATGGTATTTTTCGCAGGGATACGAGCGGAGATAAAAGGCATTCAGCCCGGCCATCCATTTTCGAGAGTAAGGCGTGTATACCGTATAGGGCTTACCGTCATCTTTCAGTACTTCGTCCTTTTCAAAGATCACCTGGTCTTTGAACGTGTGAAACTTCACGTCCTCCTTTTTCAGCAGCTGCTCCATGCCGGCATCCCTTTCTCGGGCATAGGGTTCATAGTCGTGGTTGGCATACACGGCTTTCACCGCGTAGTCTTTCAACAACTCTTTCCACACTTCCTTCACCTCGCCGTAGCGAACGTCCAGGCTGCCACCTGTTTTCCGGAGGGCCTCCTGCAGTCTTTCCAGCTGACGGTAAATGAACACTACTCTGCGGTCCGCTTTGTCTGCCAGCCGGTCGAGAATGCCGCGGTCGAAGATGAAGACCGCCTGCACGGGCAATCCGCTGCGTAGGGCATGGTAAAGCGCGGCATTGTCGTCCAACCGAAGGTCGCGGCGGAACCAATGAATACAAACGGGGGATTCAGCTGGCATAAATATTTTTCAGGGCGTCTTCGGCGCGTGTGAACTGAAACCGGAAACCGGTCTGTTGAATTTTACCGGAACTCACCCGGGCGCTGTCCAGTACCAGGGCGCTTTTTTCGCCAAGAAGCAGGCGCAGCAACGCTGCCGGTACCGGTAGCATCAGGGAGCGGGGGGCGATGGTGCTACGCAGGATTTTCATGAACTCACGGTGAGGCAGTGGAGAAGGACCTACTGCATTGTAAATTCCCGAAAGGTTTTCCTCCTCCATGGCGTACCGGAACATCCGGCAGAGGTCTTCCACGTGGATCCAGCTCATGAATTGATTTCCGGACCCCGTTACCGGGCAGATTCCGGCCTTCAATGGCGTGGCCATGACCGGCAGGGCGCCACCGTCCTTCGCCAGTACGATGCCGGTCCGCAACACGACGGTGCGGATGGCTAAACCGGCATATGCCTTTTCCCATTGCATCACCGTTTCGCTCAGGAATCCCGTACCCGCCCCACTGTCTTCCGACAGCCACTCCTCCCCGCGGTTCCCGTAAATGCCAATGGCGGAGGCCGCCACGATGCAGCGGACCCGATGAGGGGTATGTTGTAAAGCATGAATGAGTGTCGCCGCCGCATCCAGGCGGCTTCTCAGAATTTCGTCTTTATAAGCGCTTGTCCAGGCTTTATCCGCAATACCGCTGCCGGCCAGCGACACCACTACCTCGGCTTCGGCGATGGCTGCCGGATCTATTTCTCTGTTGGCTGGATTCCATAAAAAGCTTCTGTACGCAGCAGGACGGGACGAGCGGCTCAGCCACATCACCTCATGGCCATTTTCCTGCAGCAGCCGGGAGAGTTTTCTCCCGATGAGGCCCGAGCCCCCGGCAATCAGAATTTTAGCCATAGCAGATAAACCAATGTACCGGAATTAAGTTTAGATGCGGTATATTATTTCATTTAAACCCGACCTGCGGATGCCGGCCCGGATGGTAGTTTTATTCCACCAGGTAAGCGGGGTCGTAGCCCGAATCTCCCGGATCAAAATTCATGATGGGCGCCGCGGCGGGGCGGTTTCCAAAGCGCACCTGCAGGCTGATCCGGAAGAAGAGGCTGTTGGTCTGGTAGGTTTTGTAATCATCAAGCACCAGCCGGCCACGACCGGTCAGAGCAATTTCAGGAGTGATCACCACATGGCGGCTCGTGTAGTAGCGGGCCAGTATTCCCAGGCGGGGATAGCGAAAGCGGTAAACCAGCGGTTCTTCCCGGTAAACGCTGTCGGCTTTAAGATAATGATAGCCGCCCATGTTTTGCACGCGGCCGATCAGGCTGAATTTTTTTGAAAAGACATGGGTATAGCTGAAGTTAAAGGGAAAGGTGAATTGCAGCTGATCATCGTTTCCGAGTTTCAGCCCGAAACCCAGAATGGGAAGGGGGAGGTCACGGCCTGTGATCGGAGAATACAAAATGCCCAGGGTGTGCCAGAAGGTATTGTTGTGGTACAATTTTCTCCATACCAAGGACCCCTGTGGACGTAGGTGCGTGGCTTTAAACCGGAAGGACTCCGAGGGCAGGGAAGCGGCGATGTTCAGCATGAAAAGGTTCCTCAGTCCTTTCGCCATCAGGCCGGTGAAGCCGATGCGCCCCAGGCTGAGGAGGCGGTCGGGCTCGAGGAAATCAAGCTGGCTTTGCCGTACGGAAGCGCTGGCCTGCGCGAGGACCGCGAAGAAGGGTTTTCCGCCATCCGCGCTAAGCCAGTCTTTGCCCGTATAAAGGGGCATACGGTACGTGAACGAAGCACCCGTAAAACCGTTTTCCATGGTGGTATCGCGTACCTGACTGGGTTCGAGATATTCCACATCCGCCTGCCACATGGGTGAAAGCAGCGGGTGAGGCCGGTAACCGCCCTGGCTGTATGATTTTGTTTGCAGAAGCAGCAGAAGTAGCAGACAGATTGTACCTTTAGGGCCCCGTCGGTCCGGATGGCTGCGATGAAATGGAAGAAGCATAAACGGAATTCTGTACGAAGATAGAGTATGAAGGAAGAAATGCTGGAGAAATACCGTTACGATCTTGCGTATTTACGTGAGATGTCGGTTCAGGCCGAAAAGGATTTCGGACGATTCGGATACACCCTGCTTTTCAAGGAAGGCTTGCCCGTAAGTTTCGAGAATTACCGCATGCAGCTGGCGGAGCAGCTGAACCACTGGTGCAAAAAGGAATACGACCGGATACCCTCTCTTCTGTACCACATCGATCTCCCCGAACACCTGCTGCCTGCAGGCTACGGTTGTAAAGATACCGGCCGGCTGGCGGAGCTTATTCTCCAGCGCGAACTGATTAAAGTAATTCTCCGAAAACATTATTTATCCTGACTTGTTAAAAAGGAGCAAACGGGGTACCGGAAATCCGTCCGTACCGTAAACGAAGCAGGAAACAGTATGAATCATTTCTCAATCAAAGACGTCGAAGCCCTCACCGGAATCAAGCCTCATACATTGAGAATATGGGAGCAGCGGTACGGCATCCCCCATCCGAAGCGTACCTCTACCAACATCCGCTATTACGACGATGAAGACATCAAGATGCTCCTCAGCGTGGCGATGTTGAACCGGCAGGGACATAAGATTTCCAAGATCACCCGGATGAGCCGTGAAGAACTGGATCAGCTGGTGATGGAGCTCGCCCTGGATGCCACCGACCAGGATGTTCAACTGGAATCGCTCACGAAGGCCATGTTCAACCTCGATGAGATCGCTTTTGAGAAAATACTGTCGTCCAACATTCTTCAGTTCGGCTTGGAAGGCGCGTTCATCAAGCTGGTATTTCCTTTTCTGGCCCGTGTAGGGGTACTCTGGCAAACCGGTTCTATCAATCCCGCCTACGAACATTTCATCACGAACCTGATCCGTCAGAAACTCTTTGTCGCGATTGACAGTCAGCCGAAAAATATGGCTCCCGGCGCGCAGAAATTCCTGCTTTTTCTACCGGCGCATGAGCCGCATGAAATCGGATTGCTCTTCGCCAATTTCCTGATCCGTTCACGCGGCCACCATACCAATTATCTGGGGCCCAACCTCCCGATGGATGATCTCAACCCGGTGATGAGCATTTACAAAGCCAACTTCATCCTCACGGTGCTGACCAGCCCGGTGGCTTCCCAGTCTCCCTTGCATGTTGCCAATAAACTTTCAAGCGATTTTCCCAAAGCCAATATCCTTCTTGCCGGCAGCCAGCTGTTCCAGACCAATATCCACTTTCCCAAAAACGTCCGCTTGCTGCATTCCATGCAGGAACTGGTGGATCTGCTGGAGCACCTGCGTTCGAATTAGGTTCTGATTTTCAGGAATACATCCTGCCCTTTTCATGGTTTGAAAATCCGGTATTCAACCTGGAATGCCGGCAACATCACGCTTGCCGTCAATGAAAATTAATTGCGTAACCGGTGTGGCTTATTTTCCGATGTAAGCCAGAAATTCATTTCTGACTTCCCTGTTTTTAAACTTTCCGCTATACTCCGCCGTGATGGTGGTTGAGTTGACATCCCTGATTCCGCGTGAAGCCACGCAGAGGTGGGTGGAGTCGATGAGTACCGCCACATCTTCTGTCTGCAAGGTGTTTTTGAGGGCTTCGGCAATCTGAATGCTTAGTCTTTCCTGTACCTGTGGCCGGCGGGCATAATAATCCACCAGGCGGTTCAGTTTCGACAAGCCGATCACCTTACCGGAGGAGTAATACGCCAAATGCACCTTTCCGAAAATTGGTACCAGATGGTGTTCGCAGGTGGAATAAAAGGTAATGTTTTTTTCGACCAGCATTTCCTGGTACTGATACGCATTGTCAAATAGTGTCATGTCGGGCTGATGCGCCGGGTCCAGTCCTTTGAAGGTTTCATTCACGTACATCTTTGCCACGCGCAAGGGCGTATCGCGGATGCTCTCGTCAAGGAGGTCGAGTCCCAGGGTGTGCAGGATTTCTTTGACATGACCCGAAATGATTTTTATTTTTTCTTCCGCACTCAGCGCACAGGCATCGGGACGCAGCGGGGTCTTGGTATTTCGGAGAAGATGTACTCCCGCTTCGGTATCGGTTTCACGATCCGCCCTTTCATCATTCAGGTTGACGGGTGCTTGACTGTTTTTGATGTAGTTCCTGGTTTCGGCCTTCAGGCTCAGTTTGCGAAGCGGATGGTTCATGGGTGCGGCGCTATGTCTGAAGAACAAAGGAAGCTCATTTCTGTTTAATATTAAATGCAATTTTGTTAAACAGTATGCAGACTCAATTAGCATTAACCCCATGCCTTCAACCTGGGTTTTACTACCCTGTAAGGCACCCAATCATTAAATTTTATATACTCATTTTCAATAGCTTATATTTTGTTTAACAAAAGATCAAAAAAATTAAACAAAAACCTTGCAAGCGGATGTATTTCTGTATACTTTTGTCTAACAATTTTGATAAAAACCTAAACAAAATGACACAGATCGAATTCAATCACCAGGTGAAGGAACATTATAAGCCTCTCCGCGGGTATGCTCTCAAATTAACCCAGGATCCTGAAGATGCCAACGATCTCGTTCAGGAAACCATGTTAAAGGCATTTAACAACAAGGATAAATTTCAGGATGGCACCAACCTGAAGGGCTGGCTCTACACCATCATGAAAAACATCTTTATCAACAACTACCGCCGGATGGTAAACGGCAGTGTGGTGAACGACAACACCGAAAATCAGTATTACCTCAACCATGCGGGTCCCAGTGTAAAAAACGAGGGCGACGGACGTCTGGTGATGAATGAAGTACGCCAGGCCCTGGAGTTGCTGAACGATAACCTGCGCACGCCTTTTGAGATGTCGCATCAGGGGTATAAATACGAAGAGATTGCAAAGTACCTGGCCGTACCGCTGGGCACGGTCAAAATCAGGATTCATGTAGCCCGCCAGAAGCTGAAAAAAATGTTAGCGGCATACGGCAGTGAATACGGATATCAGGCCAATTCTTAATCCGTCTGCTTTTAGAGGAGGTACTTTAATTTTCCGTGAACGCTGAACGACTTCGCCCGGCTTCATGCGATCAGTGGTACTCTTCGCGGTACATCCGGATCATGAGCAGAAAATAGGAGATGAGTAAGGGTCCGAATACAATGCCTGTAATACCGAACCATTTTAATCCGACAATCACACCCAAAACCGTCACCAGGGGGTGCACATCGGCAAACTTTTTCTGAAGCGTAAAGCGAAACACGTTGTCGATGTTGGTGATCACGAGTGTTCCGAAAAGGAGAATGCCGGCACCCTGCCAGTTTTCGCCGTTGGCCAACTGATAAATGCCCGCCGGAATCCAGACGAGGGCTGTTCCGACCAGCGGAATGAACGACATGAAGCCGGTGATGGCGCCCCAGAACCAGGGCTCGTCAAGTCCGAAAACCCAATAGCCAAAACCGGCGCTCAGGCCCTGAAGGATGGCCAATACCGGCGCGCCCATTACATTGGAGGTCACGGCGGATTCAAGTTCGGAAGCAAAGCGCAGTGCTTTTTCCTCTTCCACCGGCAGAAGGTCGCCGAGCGCCTTTTCACTCTTGCCCAGGTTCACCAGCATGTAATAGAGAATGAAATACATCATGCCAATGGTCGACAGGGTATCGGCCGTGGCTCCGAGAATCTGCGGGATGATGTTGGCGGCCAGCTCCTGCATTTTTTTAACCATGTCTTCACTGAGGATGCGGAAACCGGTTCGGGCAAAGATGTAGCTGTCCATCTCTTTCAGTCCGTCAATCAGTTCCGTGCTGTGGGTCAGGGCAAAATTGATTTTTGAGGCCAGCAATCCGTACAGGGTCCAGAAAGGCATCAGGATGGTAATAAAGGTCAGGAACAATACCAGCGCCACCGACAGCGTTTTGTTCCAGCGTTTCCGGACCACCAGGTAGCGCATGAGCGGCTTGAGCAGCACATAGAGGATGATGGCGGAAAGCAAGGCGGTTAAAAAGCCGCTGAGCGACCAGGCCAGGAAAATGCCCAGGGCGAAGATGATCAGCAGCGAAGAGGTCCTTCGGTAGTCCTTCATGTTCATGGTGCTAAAAATAGTGATTTTGATTCGCCCCCGATCGTGTATCTTTGAAGCGCAAAAAAACCAGGTATGTCCCTCTTCACCAAGGCCCGTCAACGGCTGATACTGTTCATGATGCTTCCCTCCGCCGTTCTCTGCTGGAGTTTTGCCGATGATTTCTTCATGATCACCAAGCAGCTTGATATTTTTACCGGTGTTTATCGGGAGGTGAACCAGTACTATGTAGACGATGTAAATCCCGGACAGCTGATGAAAACCGGCATCGACGGCATGCTGAAAACCCTGGATCCGTACACCAATTATTATCCCGAATCGGAGATCGAGGATTACCGCATGAAACACGTGAGCACCGAATACGGCGGCATCGGCGCTTCGTCTTTCCGCAAGGGCGACAGCATCATTGTGTACGAGGTGTACGAGGGTTTTCCTGCACAAGCGGCCGATGTGCGTGTGGGGGATTTGCTCGTTTCGGTGAATGGCAGAAGCATCAAAGGACTGGGTCCGGATGAAATCGATGAACTCATCAAAGGTCAGGCGGGTACTCCCGTTAAGCTGGGCCTTTCCCGGTACGGGGAGTCGCAGCCGATAGAGAAAACCATTACCCGGGGAGAAATTAAAGTGAAGAATGTTTCCTATTACGGCATGCTGAACGACAGCGTGGGGTACATCCGTCTCGATAAGTTTTTGCAGAACTGCTATAGCGAAGTGCACGACGCACTCGTGGAATTGCAGAAGAACGCCGGTTTCAGATCGCTGGTCTTCGACCTGCGCGGCAACGGCGGCGGACTCCTTGAAGAGTCGGTGCAGATATTGAACCTGTTTGTGAAAAAAGGGGAATTGCTGGTCACCCAGAAAGGAAAGACCGAAGGCGCCAGCAATACCTATTATGCCAAGGCGGAGCCCATCGCGCCCGATATCCGGGTAGCGGTACTCATCGACCGGAATTCCGCTTCCGCGAGTGAAATCACCGCCGGAAATTTCCAGGATCTGGACCGCGGCGTGGTGATCGGGCAGCGCAGTTACGGCAAGGGGCTGGTGCAGCAAACGCGCCCGCTCACCTACAACGCACAGATGAAGCTCACGGTGGCCAAGTATTTCACGGCCAGCGGACGCTGCGTGCAGACCCGCATTTATCATCACCGGAACGACGACGGGGAAGCGGTGACCGAAGTTCCCGATTCACTGATGCAGCCCTTCAAAACCCGCAACGGCCGAACCGTATTTGACGGCTCTGCGGTATACCCCGACCGTTACCTGCCTCCGGCCGACACCAGTAACATCGCCAGAAGCCTGCTGCGCGGATTCATACTGTTCGATTATGCAAGCCGCTACCGTCAGGAAAACGCCTCCATTGCCGCTGCAGAAACCTACAGCTTCAGTGATGCGGACTATGCCCGCTTTATGGAATACCTGGATACCCGTCACTACAGCTATTCCACACAAACCGAAACCGCTTTCTCGGTGTTAAAGGAAACCGCGCAGCGTGAAAAGTACTACACCGGCATGAACCGGGAAATAGAATCCCTGGGCAAGGCGCTGAATCATGACAAGGCGGCTGATCTCCGCCTCTTTAAAAATGAACTCAAGGCCGCCCTGGAACGTGAAATCGTAGTTCGCTATCATTTTCAGACCGGTAAATTCAAATACATGTTCCGCCACGATCCGGTGGTGAAGGAGGCCCTGGCCGTTTTGGGGGATGTGGCACTTTATAATGCTATTCTCAAAGGAGAGGGCGAGTACAAAGTAATCGGGAAGCCGAAGAAGTAAGGCCGGACTGATGCCGGAAAGCAGTGGTACCTTTTTTAGCCGGCCACCCGGCATTATCACCGCTTTCAACAGGCTCAAGCCCGGACCGGAGGTGGAAATCAACCGATCAGGATGGTTTCATCCATTAACCCAACCCTTTAAACTGATCGAGGAAACGAACATCGTTCTCCGAAAAAATGCGGAGGTCTTTGATGGCATATTTGAGCATGGTGATACGTTCAATGCCCATGCCGAAAGCGAAACCGCTGTATTTGTCCGCATCGATTTTGCAGTTCTCCAGCACGGAAGGATCAATCATGCCGCAGCCTAAAATTTCCACCCAGCCCGAGTATTTGCAAACGTTGCAGCCCTTGCCTTTGCAGATGCTGCAACTGATGTCCATTTCCGCGCTGGGTTCGGTGAAGGGGAAATAGGAGGGGCGGAGCCTTATTTTTGTTTCCGCACCGAACATCTCCTGCGCGAAATACAGCAGGGTTTGTTTCAGGTCGGCGAAGGAAACGCCTTCGTCAATGTAGAAGCCTTCCACCTGGTGAAAAAAGCAGTGTGCGCGGGCGGAAATCGCCTCGTTGCGGTACACCCGGCCCGGACAAATGGTCCGGATGGGCGGAGCCTGATTTTCCATGACCCGTACCTGGATGGAAGAGGTGTGCGTGCGGAGGGCTAAAGGGCCCTGGTAACGTTCCGGATCGGCATGCAGGTCGATGAAAAAGGTGTCCTGCATGTCGCGCGCTGGATGTTCCGGCGGAAAATTCAGGGCCGAGAAGTTGTGCCAGTCGTCTTCAATTTCCGGTCCTTCACTCACGTTGAAGCCTATACGTCCAAATATCTTAATGATCTGCCGGCGTACCAGCGTCAGGGGATGGAAGGTGCCGGTAGCCATGGGGTCGGCCGGCAGGCTCAGGTCCTGCTGCGCCCTGCCCTCGTCGCCATCCTGCTCAAACTGCTCCCGGAAAAGGGCCAGTTTTTCTTCCGCCGCCAGTTTGAGTTCATTCACCTGTTGTCCGTAGGCTTTCCGTTGTTCAGGCGCCACCTCTTTCATTTTCGCAAAAAGATCGGTCAGCACCCCTTTTTTTCCCAGGAAACGCAGGCGGTAATGCTCCAGGTCTTCTTTACTGGAGGGGGTGAAGGCTTTTGCTTCTTCAATCAGCTGATCTATGTTCTCGGCAGACATGGTAAGGGGGCACGACGGGTGTGGAGGAAGGGGATGCGCTCAGGGCTTTCAGAATCTTCAGGTACTTGCTTTACCTGCTGTGCGGAGTTCCATCCAAACCAGGGTACGAAATCAAATTATTGGGTAATTACTTTCATTTTCATCCGTACATCCTGCACGGGGCGGTCGCCGGAAGCGGTTGTGACTGCGGCGATTTTATCGATGACATCAAGACCTTCAATCACTTCACCGAAGACGGTGTAATTGCGGTCGAGCCAGGGGGTGCCTCCCACGCTCATATAAGCCTGCTTCTGGGCTTCACTCAATTTAAAACCGAGGCGCTGTTCGGCAGCGACAATTTCCTGCTCCGTCATCACTTTGCCCTGTACCAGATAAAACTGGCAGCCACTGCTGGCTTTTTCAGGATTGCCATCGCGCGCGGCGGCCAGAACCCCTTTCTTGTGGAAAAGGGTATCCACGAATTCGGCAGGGATTTTATAACCCACATCGCCCGAGCCCAGCATCTGTCCGGCGGAGGCGTTCTTTGACTGCGGATCGCCACCCTGAATCATGAAGCCCTTGATGACCCTGTGAAAAAGCAGGCTATCGTAAAAACCTTCGCCGGCCAGTTTCAGGAAGTTAGCGCGGTGCAAAGGGGTTTCCTTGTACAGTTTTACCTTCATGGTTCCGTAATCGGTGCTGATCTCAATGAGGCTGTCTTTTGGGGATTCTTCCATCTTTTTATTCTTCTTTTGAGCGAATGAGGCCTGTGTCAGACTCAGCAGGAGGGTCAGGCAAATCAGGACGCTTTTTTTCATATTATTGAGAATTAATTACTTTTGCTTGTAACAATCGGAAGCTTTTTCTTCCGGTTTCTGTTGCAAGTTTAGCTAAATTTGAACAATCCTATGCCCATCCGCGTAGAACAGCCTATTGATAGAAAATGAATCGTATCCTTCTCCTCCTTGGACTTGCCCTGATCGGACTCCTTGTCGTTTCATCCTGCAAGAAAACCGAACCTTGTGAAGCCATCATCACCGTGGTCGATTCGCTGGGCCGGCCGGTAGCCGCTGCCAAGGTGGTGCTCCGTCAGGACAGTGTCGTGAATCCCCAGACCGGTGTGCGCGCGGATGTTTTCGACGAGGAGTTTACCACCAGCAACGGAGAGGCTATTTTTAAATTCCAGTGGGAAGCCGTTCTGAATGTTGAAGTTACGGCACAAACACTGACGGCCAAGGATTATATCCGCCTGGAACAAAGCGAAACGGTGCGTAAAACGGTTTTGGTGAAATAGACCCTCCCGGGCTGCTGAGCGGATCGCTGTTTTAACCACATTCGGTACATCCCTGAAGGAAACTCAGGTTCCTGCAATTCCTTCCTTTTCGAAAGCATTCAGGTAGTCTTCCTCCCGTCATTGCATTTTCCGGAACCGCTAAATACTGGTCAACCTTCGGTTTACACATTGCGCACCAACAAAGGGCAAGACCATGAGCCGGAGCAGGTTCGGGGCCTGCCGGATTTACATACTCAGGGAATCCTTATTTTTGCACACGCAATTCTTCACACATGTCTTTCAAAACTGTCGACCACTATAATTTCTCCGGAAAAAGAGCGCTGATCCGTGTTGACTTCAATGTACCCCTCAACGGGGATTTCCAGGTTACGGATCCCACCCGCATCAAAGCGGCCATCCCCACCCTGCAAAAAATTCTGAATGACGGAGGCAGCGTCATCCTGATGTCGCACCTGGGCAGACCCAAGGAAGGTCCGGCTGAAAAATATTCCCTCCGGCATACCCTTCCCACCCTCAGCACCTTGCTGGGGCGCCCGGTGAAATTTGCCGACGACTGCATGGGCAGTGCCGCCGCGGACTTGGCGGCCGGCCTGAAGCCCGGAGAGGTGCTGCTGCTCGAGAACCTGCGTTTCTACAAGCAGGAAGAAAAGGGCGATGCGGAATTTGCAGGAAAGCTGGCTTCTTACGGTGATGTCTATGTGAACGATGCTTTTGGCACCGCTCACCGCGCCCATGCCAGCACCGCCGTGATCGCGCAATATTTTAAAAACAACAGCCTTTTCGGGTATGTCATGGCCGGAGAGCTGGAGAATGCCGAGAAAGTACTGAGCAAGGCCGAGAAGCCCTTCACCGCCATCATGGGCGGAGCCAAGGTGAGCGATAAAATTCTCATCATCGAACGGCTGATGGACAAAGTGGACCATCTCATCATCGGTGGCGGCATGGCGTATACGTTTATCAAGGCGCAGGGCGGCGAGATCGGAAACTCCCTCTGCGAAGCTGACAAACTCGGCCTGGCGCTTGACATCCTTAAAATGGCGGAATCCAAAGGCGTGAGCATACACCTGCCGCTTGATTCTGTGAACGGCGATAAATTTGACAAGGATGCCAACACAAAGGTGTCGGACATCCGTCGTATTGAATCCGGCTGGCTGGGACTCGACATTGGTCCGGCCTCAGCCGCTGCCTTTGCCGAAGTGATTCGAAACAGTAAGACTATACTTTGGAACGGTCCGATGGGTGTTTTCGAAATGCCGAAGTTTGAGGCGGGTACCAGGACCGTGGCGGAGGCCATTGTGTCGGCAACGGCCAAGGGCGCCTTCTCCCTCATCGGTGGCGGCGATTCCGCGGCGGCCATCAACCAGTTTCACCTGGCCGACCAGGTTTCGTATGTGAGTACCGGTGGCGGCGCCTTGCTGGAATACATAGAAGGCAAGGAACTGCCGGGAGTAAAAATGGTGAACGAGGCCAATGCCTGATGCCTGAAACTCCCGATCGCCTGCAGGCAGGACCGACACCTTGCAGCAGCGGATTCCTCATCCGCTTCCACGTCTCAACTACTCAATGCCAAGCATGAACTATCTCGACTTTATCATTGCCGTACCCTTGATCTGGGGAGCCTACAAAGGCTTTCAGCGGGGAATCATTTTTGAGATTGCCATGCTGATCGGTGTGATCCTGGGATTGTACCTGGCCTTTAAAGTCAGCTCTTTGTTCGAAGGGCTGGTAGGGAAAATGGTGGATGCCCAGGGGAACACCTTGCACCTCATCAGTTTTTTTGTGGTGTTCATCGCCGTCGTCCTCATCATGATTCTGCTGGCTAAATTCATGGAAGGCATCCTTAAGATCGGGAACCTGAATACATTCAACAAGGTGGCCGGAGCTTGCTTCGGCTTACTCAAGTTTGCGCTGGTGGTGAGCGTTGTACTTTCCGTGTTCCGTCCGGTGGACGCGCAACTCGGACTGCTCAGTGCCAAAACCAAATCCGAATCCTGGCTGTACAGTCCGGTGGTGTCCGTTTCCCAATACCTCTTCCCTGCACTGAAAGATGTGCAGCAGGAATTCTCCAGGCACGTGGG
>JAEUTF010000105.1 GCA_016788185.1 Bacteroidia bacterium
CATTTACGAAAACACATGCACCCTTTCGTTCGACAGTTCGGGGGATTCGCTGCACAAACGCGGCTACCGCGATTATACCAACCAGGCGCCCATCAACGAAGCCCTGGCGGCGGCCCTGGTGATGCAAAGCGGCTGGGACCACAAAATGCCCCTGGCGGATTTTATGTGCGGCAGCGGCACCCTCCTGATTGAAGCGGCCCTGCAAGCCCTGAACATCGCACCCAACAAACTGCGCAGGAAATTCGGTTTCATGGGCTGGAAAAATTATGATCCGAAACTTTGGAAAAAAGTACTGGATGAAGCCCTCGCCGCTGAAAAAAAAGCGGAGGGTCTCAGCCTCTACGGATCCGATATCAGCGGAAGCGTGCTGGACAAAGCCCGGCAGAACATTGAACATGCCGGCTTATCGGAGATCATCAAGCTGAAAAAATGCTCCTTCGAAAAATTTCCGGTACCGGCTCCAAAGGGCATGCTGATCTGCAACCCGCCCTACGGACTCCGTATCGAACCCAAAGACATCCTGGATATGTACCAGCGGATGGGGGATAAAATGAAAAGGGATTTTAAAGGATGGACCTGCTGGATTTTCACCGGCAACCTGGAAGTGGCGAAATTCATCGGGCTTCACCCCTCGAGAAAAATTCAACTCTACAACGGTCCCATAGAATGCCGTTTCCTGAAATTTGAAGTGTACGAAGGCTCCAGAAAAGCCAAAAAGCAAGCGGAACAGTAGCAGCGGTACTTCGCACCCACCGGCAGGAGAAAAGATCGCTGCCGCTTTCGGCGAATAAAAAAATCAGGATTCCTGCATTTCGGAATGTCCCGCCAACGGACGTTCAAAAACGTCCTTCAGGTCCTTCTCCAGGCGTTTCTGAATCTGCAGTTCCTCCTGCAGCTGCCTGGATGTTTTGCTGCTGCCATCGTGACTCCATCCGGGAGGCCTGAAAACATAACCCAATTTGGCTTTGAGGCCGGGGGCCGCGGCCACATCGCGGAAAATATTCCTGAATTCATGCGTTACGCTCTTTACCGGATGATGCGGCTCTTCCGGCATTTTGGTGATGCCGAATTTCACCGGTTCCTCCTCTTCCTCCGCCTGGAAGGTCCCGAACAGTTTATCCCAGATGATCAGGGCCATGCCCATGTTTTTATCGAGGTACAGCACATTGCTGGCATGGTGTACCCGGTGGTGCGAGGGACTGACAAAGACCGCTTCGAACCAGGCCGGCATTTTGCGGATAAACTGCGTATGCACCAGGATGCCGTATATCTGCGTGACCGAGAACATCAGCAATATGTCCATGGGTTGGTAGCCCAGGAAGACGATCGGCATAAAATAAACGAAGCGGTACAAGGGCTGCAGCACGGAGGAGCGGAATCCGGTGCTCAGGTTGAACTCGGGTGATGAATGATGGGTCACGTGTACGGCCCAGAAAATACGGCTGCTGTGATCCATGCGGTGTTCGGCATAAAAGGCCAGATCCTCCAGTATAAACAAGGTCAGCCAGTACAGCACCAGGTTCTCCGGACCATCGGTCAGGCGGTATTCCCAGGCAAGAAACAAAGCCAGGAGATACACGCCCCTGAACAGTACATCCACGCCCATGTTGGCGAGGGTCATGTAGAGGTTCATGAGCGTCTCTTTCCAGGAATAGAATCCCTTCATCTTCCAGTTGCTCATCGCTATCTCAAGGAGTATAACGGCCGTGTACAGCGGTACGGAGAAAAGAACAACCAATTTTTCGGCGGAAGAGATCATGATCAGTGTGAACTACCCTGGCGGACGGCAAAGATATGAAGGAGTTGCGGGAAAAGAGCATCCATGCTTTCCGCTGCGCCCCGGGTGGAACCGGGCAGGGTGAGCACGAGGGTTTCCCCCAGCATGCCGGCTATTCCCCTCGAGAGCATGGCGTAGGGCATGCGTTCCTGCCCGTAACGTCGGGCCGTTTCCATGATTCCGGGAATCTGCCGGTCGAGCAGCGGCAGGATCGTTTCGGGTGTATGGTCGCGGGGGGAAAGGCCGGTGCCGCCGGTAAAAATGACGAGATCCGTTTTATTCCCTGCCAGTTCCGATAACTTTTGCCGTATCCTTTCCGGCTCGTCGGGGATGACCGTATAGTGCACCTCACTGAAGGAAAGACGTTCGAGCTTTTCCCGGATGAGCAGTCCCGCCCGGTCTTCCTTCTTCCCGGCGGCGACGGTATCGGAGCAAACAATGACGGCCGCCCGGAGGCGGTCGCCTACCAGGTCGCGAAGGCCGTCGCTCTTCCCTCCCTTTTTTTCGAGGAGACGGATGTTGCCAATGCAGATGCCCTTGTCGACAGGTTTGAGCATATCGTACATGGTGAGGGCCACCACGGAGGCGCCGTGCATGGCCTCCACTTCCACCCCGGTCTTGTAAATGGTGTGCACCTCCACTTCAATATGGATATCCAGTCCTTCCATACGGTGACGCACAGCCGTAAATTCGATGGGCAAGGGATGACAATCCGGAATCACGTCGCTGGTTTTCTTTACGGCAAACAAACCGGCCACCCTCGAACATTCCAGCACATCTCCTTTGGGCACCCTGCCCTCCCGGATGGCCTCCATGGTGGCAGCGCTGCTGACCGTAAGTGTCGCGCCGGCTACCGCCTTCCGGAGGGTGTTGGATTTATGGGTAATGCTGATCATGCCTTCACCTTGTATTTTCCCTTGCTCTTGCGGATGTTCACAGCTACCACCTTGTATTCCGGACACATCGCCTCCGAATCTCTCTCGCTGCTGGTGATGATGTTGAGCAACACTTCGGGAAAGTGAAAGGTGGTGCTCAGCACGCCGGGTTTGACCTCATCGGTGATCCGGGCTTTGATATCGACCTTGCCACGGGGCGATTCCACGCAGACCATGTCGCCCTCTTCAATAAAATGTTTCTCCGCATCCGCAGGGTGTATCATCAGCACGTCTTCGGTAAGGATCTTTACATTTCCGGTACGCCGGGTCATGGTGCCGGCGTTATAGTGTTCCAGTTCGCGGTTGGTGGTGATGATGTAGGGATATTCCCTGCCGTTTTTAACGATTTCCTCCGTTTCCTTCCAGTCGAAATAATGAAACAAGCCCTTGCCGCGCTTGAAGCTTTCCGTATGCAGGATTTCCGTATCGCTGCCGTCGGCCAATACCGGCCATTGCTTGCCGTTATCGCCTAGATTCTCCCAGCTTACGCCGGCGAAGAAAGGCACGATCCCGGAAATTTCCTGTAACAGGGTATCGGCACGATAGTCGCCTTGCGGGTATCCCATGCGGTTCATGATGTCCGCCATGATCTGTCCATCGGGTTTGGTGCCCTCCAGCGGCTCCACCACGGCCTGCACCTTCTGGATGCGTCGCTCGCCGTTGGTAAAGGTTCCGTCCTTTTCCAGAAAGGAGGATGCCGGTAACACCACGTGGGCATAATTACAGGTTTCGGTATGGAAGATCTCCTGCACCACCAATAAATCCAGGCTCTGCATGGCCTTCACCACGAGGTTGGTATTGGGATCCGTTTGCACTAGGTCCTCGCCCATCAGCCACATGGCTTTGAGCTTTCCTTCGATGGAGGCATCGTACATTTCCGGAATCTTCAGTCCTTTACCCATGGGAATTTTCACCTTGTAAAACTCCTCGTACATCCGGTTGATTTCCGGATCATAGGAATTCAGGTAGCCGGCTCCCTGATGCGGCTGGCACCCCATATCGGCCGCGCCCTGCACATTGTTTTGTCCGCGGAGGGGATTCACGCCCACTCCCCGTCGACCGATGTTGCCGGTTATCATGGCCAGGTCGGAAATCAGCATGACGGTATAAGATCCCTGGCTGTGCTCCGTCACACCGAGACCGTGAAAGGACATGGCGTTGGGCGCCTTTGCATAGTCGATGGCGGCCGCGCGGGCGAGGTGCCTGTCGACACCCGTGATGCGCTCCAGCTCCTCCATCTTCAGCTTTAAAATCTGCTCCTTAAAACTTTCGTAGCCTTCGGTGCGCTGTTCAATGAATTCCTTTGCTTCGAGTCCTTCCGTAATGATGTAGTACAGGAGCATGTTCATCATGGCCACGTTGGTTCCGGGTCGCAATTGCAGGTGATGGGTGGCATAGCGGGCCAACTCCGTGCGGCGAGGGTCAATGACTATGGTCGGCTTTCCCTTCATCGCAAACTGCTTCAGCTTGGCGCCGGTCACCGGATGCGCATCCGTTGGATTCGCCCCGATCACCATGATGCAGTCGGTGTATTTCAGATCCACGATGGAATTGGTGGCCGCTCCCGTGCCGAAGGCGCGTTGCATTCCCAGGGCCGTTGGTGAATGGCAGACACGGGCGCAGGCATCGATGTTATTCGTGCCGATCACGGCCCGGATGAATTTCTGCATGAGGTAGTTTTCCTCGTTCGTGCAGCGTGCGGAAGAAATGCCGGCAATGGCATCCGGTCCGAACCGGGCTTTGATGTCACTGAGCCGTCCGGCTATGTAGTCATAGGCTTCGTCCCAGGTGGCCGGCTCCAGTTTCCCGTTGCGACGGATCTGCGGCGTGCGCAAACGGTCCGGATGGTTGTAAAAGGAAAAGGCAAAACGGCCTTTGAGGCAGGTATGGCCCTGGTTCACCTCCGCATCGTAAGGCGCCTGGATCGACTTCACTTTGCCGTTCACTACGGCCACTTCGAGGTTGCAGCCTACCCCGCAATAGGTACAGATGGTGCGCACCTTTTTGTCGGCCACCACTGATTTCGATTCAAAAACGTCGGAGATGGCAGAGGTCGGACAGGCCTGGGCGCAGGCGCCGCAGCTGACACAGTCCGACTCAAAAAAAGTATTGTTGAAACTCTTTATGATGTGGCTGTCGAAGCCTCTTCCGGCCATGCTCAGCACCAGTTCACCCTGCACTTCATCGCAGGCTCTGACACAGCGGGCGCAATTGATGCACTTGGAAAAATCGGAAGTCATGTAGGGATGACTTTTGTCCTTCTCGTAGTGCAAATGATTTTTACCGGCCGGATAACGAACATCCCGGATGCCGACGCGGGCGGCTACAGTCTGCAATTCGCAATTGTTGTTGACCTCGCAGGTGAGGCAGTCGAGCGGATGATCAGTCAGCACCAGTTCGACAATATTGCGGCGCAAGCGTTGGATCCTCTCTGAATCGGTATAAATGTAGGATCCGGGCATGACGGGTGTATGGCAGGAGGCCTGGGCTTTGGCCGGACCATCCTTCACCAAGGCCACGTCCACACTGCACACGCGACAGGCCCCATAGGGGTCCAGGTTGGGGGCATCGCAAAGGGTGGGTACAAAATCCTTCCCGTAATGCCGGCGAACGAAATTCAGGATCGTTTCACCCTCTTGCAAGGAGTACAGTTTATCATTGATATAGGCTGTCTTTCCCATTTTATGGTTTGCTGAAGTAAGGATTCAGTTCGGCTTCAAAATATTTCAGAGCATTCTTTACCGGCAGGGGCAAACCGCCGCCCAGCGCGCACAGGGAACCACTTTCCAGTGTTTCCAGCAAATCGTTCAGCAGGGTCCTGTCCAGTTTGTAGTCAGAGTTCCTGGCTTTTTCGATCATTTCATATCCTCTTGTCGATCCGATGCGGCAGGGGAAACACTTGCCGCAGCTCTCGTGCGCCGTAAAACGAAAGAGGTGCTCCAGGTAATCGATCAGGGGGTACTCTTCCGGTATGCAGACCACCGAAGCATGGCCGAGGAGGAATCCTTCCCGGGCAAAAGAATCAAAATCGATGGTCAGCTGGTCGATACAGCTTACCGGAACAAGGCCACCCAGCGGACCACCGATGTGCATCGCCTTTACGGGAACACGGAAACCGCCCCCGCAATCATCGATCACTTTCCGCAGGGGGGTGCCCATATCGGCTTCGTATATACCCGGTTTATTAAAATGTCCGTCGAGCGAGATGAGTTTGGTACCGGTGGACCGGGCCGTGCCGATGGCGGCATAGGCATTTCCTCCGTACTGAAGGATGTACGGCAGGTTGGCCAGCGTTTCCACATTGTTCACCACGGTTGGCTTGTTGAACAGACCCTGCTGGGTGGGATACGGCGGCCGCACGCGCACTTCCGGGCGTTGTCCTTCTATGGAGGAAAGCAGGGCGGTTTCTTCGCCGCAGATGTAGGCGCCCTGCGCTTTGATCACTTTAAAATCGAAGGAAAATCCGGAACCGTCTATGTTTTCACCCAGCAGCTTCAGCGCCTGCAGTGCTTCAATCGCCGCGTTGATGGTTTCAACCGACTCGGGGTATTCGCCGCGTATGTACACGACTCCGTAGCGGGCTCCGGTAATGTACCCGGCCAGCAGCATGCCCATCAGCAGGGCGTGCGGGCGTTCTTCCATGATGTAACGATCGGAGTAGGCACCCGGATCTCCTTCGTCAGCATTGCACACGATGAACTTCAGCGGATCGCTCGCATTCCGGCAGGACTCCAGTTTGAAAGCCATCGGAAAGCCGGCTCCACCCCTTCCCCGCAAGCCCGAGTCCTTCAGTTCGGCCAACAACTGAAGCGGATCTTTCTTCAACGCTTCCCGGAAAACCGAATAATAGGTATCTACAGGTCCATACGGGGCGGTGAGTACCGGGGTTCCGGTGTTTCCGACCTGGTATTTCTCGGCGGTGGTTCCCTTTTTTTCCAGGATGGTATCCAGGTTGTCTGCATCACGGCCCGAATAATTATGTCCCATCGTATGAAAGGCGCTGTTTTCATGACAACGGCCCAGACAACACATCTCCCCGATTTCCTGCGTGCTGAAATGCTTCCGGAGTTTTGCCGTCAGGGCCTCCTGCGTTCCGGCTGTCCGGCAGGCGCTTCCATTACAGACATACACTTTCTTCCCCTGATTTTCGGGACGTAAAAAATCATAAAACGATACGCTGCCGTACACGTTGGATTTGCCCATCAGGAATTCATCGCGGATTTTATCCAGGTCCTCCAGCGAAGGCGTACCGGTGGCGGCGGCAACCCGTCCCAGTTCTTCGAAGAGATTTTTGTCAAGCCCTTTGCGGCCGGATAATTCACTTAAGTTTTTAGACATTTAGCTGGCTATCTTTTCAGCGTTATTCATTACTATCCTTTCGGGGTGTGTGTATACCGTTAGCTTGTCATTACGGCAGAAAGCCAGGAGGGTCATCCCGGCTTCGCCGGCCATCTCCACCGCCATACCGGAGGGAGCTGAAACGGATGCGAGGATGGGTATGCCGGCGGCCCTGGCTTTGTTTACAATTTCATAACTGATTCTGCCGCTTACGGTGATGCAGACGGCCTCGCCCAGCTTTCGCTGCAGCAGCAGGGCCCCAATGGCCTTGTCAACGGCATTGTGACGGCCAATGTCCTCGCTGATGTGGAGGAGATGCCCCTCCCTGTTGAAAATTCCGGCCGCATGCGTACCCCCGCTTTCATCAAAGGCCGCCTGCCGGCTGCGCATGGCATCAAACATCTTCTCCACCAGCCCGGGATCCAGCAGGATCTGGTCATCCAGCCGGTTGGGGGAAGCCCCGTCCAGACTGGTCTTTCCACAAATGCCGCAGGAAGAAACCGAAAGGATGCTCCTGTTGTTACCAAAATCTTTCCGCAATTTCTCCTCGGGAATGAGCACATTCACCTGTACGACATACCCCTTTTCATTTCTCTCCTTTACTTCGAAACGGGGATCCGCATCTGTATCCACGCAGATGCCTTCGGTGAACAGCAATCCTCTTACCAGCGCTTCCTCTTCACCCGGACTTCGCATGGTAATCGTAAAAGGTTCATCGTTTACCGCGATGCTGAGCAACTCCTCTACGGCCAAAGCATCCTCCACCCGGGAAAAAATCCCGTGTTTGTAATACAGGCCGGGGTAGCGTGTGTTGCTCATCCGCATCAGGATAATCCGGTAATGTTGCCTTCGTTATCGATATCCATTCCTTCCGATGCCGGAACGGCGGGAAGACCGGGCATACGCATGATCTGGCCCAGGATGGGCACGACAAAACCTGCTCCGGCCGCCAGCTCAAACTCACGAACGTTTACTTTGAATCCGGTGGGCCTTCCGATTTTCTTTTCATCGTCGGAAAATGACATCTGTGTTTTGGCCATGCACACCGGGAGATGGTTGTACCCAAGTTCAATGTAATCTTTCAGCTGCGCTCTTGCTTTCGAGGTATAGGTTACATCATCGGCTCCGTAAATCTCCTGGGCAATACGCCGGATCTTATCCTCAATGGGCATACTCATTTCGTACAGCGGATGGTAATCGTTTTTACCGCTTTCAATGGAAGCCACCACGGCACGGGCCAGTTCTTTGGTGCCTTCACCACCCAACTCCCAGCCTCTTGAAATCACCGCGGTCACGTCTACTTCGGCGCAGCGCCTGATCACATAGTCCACCTCCTCGTCGGTATCGCTGAAAAAACTGTTGATGGCGACCACCGGCGTAAGGCCGAACTTTTTACAGTTTTCGATATGACGGGCCAGATTTTCGTATCCGCGTTCGAGGTAGGTCATGTTCGGGGTGTTGTATTCGGCTTTCTTTGCACCCCCGTGATGACGCAGCGCGCGAATGGTCACCACCAGCACCATGGCTTTGGGCTTCAGTCCGGCCATGGGACATTTTATGTCGAGGAATTTCTCGGCGCCCAGATCCGCTCCAAAGCCGGCCTCGGTCACGGCATAGTCACACAGAGTAAGACCCATTTTCGTAGCTACGATGGTGTTGGTTCCCTGCGCGATGTTGGCAAAAGGTCCGCCGTGAATGATGGCGGGATTCCCCTCCAGAGTTTGCACCAGGTTCGGTTTGATGGCATCCCGGAGCAGCAGGGCCATGGCCCCTTCTGCTTTCAGATCACGGGCAAAGACCGGCTTCTTGTCAAAAGTATAGCCTACAAAAATATTACCCAGACGGCGTTTCAGGTCTTCAATGTCCTTGGAGAGGCAGATGATGGCCATGACTTCCGAAGCGGCGGTAATATTAAATCCGTCCTCCCGCGGTATGCCGTTGGCACTGCCACCGATTCCGATAATGATGTGTCGCAGCGCACGGTCGTTCATGTCCATCACCCTTTTCCACATCACGGTGCGGGGGTCAATGTTCAGGCTGTTGGCTTTACTCTGGAGGTTGTTATCGATGAGGGCGGCGAGCAGATTGTTGGCCTTTTCAATGGCGGCAAAATCGCCTGTAAAATGCAGGTTGATGTCAATCATCGGAATCACCTGGGAATAACCCCCGCCTGCCGCTCCGCCTTTGATGCCGAAAACAGGTCCGAGAGAAGGCTCGCGCAGGACGACCGCCGATTTTTTTCCGATTTTATTCAGGCCATCGCTGAGGCCGATCGACACGGTGGTTTTCCCTTCGCCGGCCGGAGTCGGGTTGATGGCCGACACCAGAATCAGGTTCCCCTGGGCCACTTTCTTCTCATCAATCAGGGAGAGCGGAAGCTTTGTTTTGTACTTTCCGTATTGCTCCAGCAGATCAAGGTCAATGTCCAGTGAACGGGCTATATCCCGAATTGATTTAATATCAGCACGCTGCGCAATTTCAAGGTCCGTAAGGTGTTCTGTAGAGATCATAATGTTTAAGGAATCATTGATTTTCTTTCCAAATATAAGTTTCATCGCTGAGAATTTCCCTGCCCCATACGGGAACTTCCGCCTTGATCCTTTCCACCAGTTCCCGGCAGGCCTCCTGCGCTTCGTTCCGGTGGGCCGATGAGGTAAAAACGAAGAGTGAAATCTCACCTGCTCGGATCGTTCCGAGACCATGGTAAATGTGCATACAGGAAAGCGGGTATTTTGAAAATGTTTCCTCCCGGATCCGGTGGAGGACCTCCTCCGCCATCTCGGTATAGGCGGTGTATTCAATCGCCGTTACCCAGCTTCCGCCCCTGGCATCCGCCCTGACCTGGCCGAGGAAAATGGCATGTGCACCAATTTCTGTTTTGGCACTGTGTCCGGCGATGGACGCCGCGATAAATTCAGGTTGTATCGCCCCATCCATAAAAACCTTCTTTACCTTCTTCGCACTCATAACGAATGAATATCTTTTAATTTTAGCTTTAGTTTGCCCAGCCCCCCGTCGATACTGTAAAATGTTCCGGACGGAAAACAGGCGCGAAGGATCTGAACCCCCGTCTTGCTGCGGATGCCCGACTGGCACACCAATACGATTCGCCCGGCGTTTCCGATTTCACCGCTCCTGCTTTCCAGTTCCTGAAGCGGAATATGTATTTTTTTCCAGCCCAGTTCCGGCAGGTCCGTGTGCTCTTCACGTACATCCAGCAGGATGTCCACTGCGGTGGGGACCAGGCCGAGAAAATCGTCGGCAGAAATATCCGTGTCCTCTTCCGCCCCTTCATTGCAGAATGCGGGGTAATTATACTTCCGGAAGGCCTCTTCGCCGGCAGGGATCATGGCAGGGGTTTCGGGTCGGGCGGGAATGCTGAACACCTGCGTCAGGTAATCGGTAAAACGGATGGTAAGGATTTTATTCCCCAGTGTATCGCCGTACCGAGTGATGATCTTGAGGACCTCGTTCGCCTGCAGCATTCCGATCGTTCCGGGTATAACGCCAAGGACACCCGCTTCTTCACAATTCATGATTTCCGAGGTGGCGGGAGGAACGGGGAAGAGATCGCGGTAATTTGAAGCCGGCACACCTGATGTCTTGTCATTGAACACCGCTACCTGTCCTTCATAGGCGGTCACGGCACCGTACACCAGCGGCCTGTCGGCGATGACGCAGGCATCGTTCAGCAGGTACCGGGTGCTGAAATTATCGCTTCCGTCCACGATGATATCGTAATCAGCCACCAGGTCCAGGGCATTCGCGTTATCGATGCGGAAAGGATAGGCTTCAAATTCCTGCCCCGGGTATTTACGGGTGAGTTCGGCTTTCGCCGCCAGTGCCTTGGCTGTTCCCACATCAGCGGCACCGTACAAAATCTGGCGGTGCAGGTTGCTGCTGTCGATAAGGTCCCCATCTGCAATGCCAATGTGCCCCACACCGGCCGCGGCCAGGTAAAGCAGGAGCGGACAGCCCAATCCTCCGGCTCCGACCACCAGAACCCTGGCCCGGGATAGTTTCTCCTGACCGGCCGTTCCGATTTCAGGAAGGATCATCTGCCTTTTGTATAGATCAAAAATGCTGTACATGCTTATCCTCCTGAAAACGGGGGGAGCAAGGCCACCTCGGCACCTTCCTCCATGTTGATGTTTTCCGACACCACCTGACGGTTGACGGCAAGGACATACATTTTACTGTCGAGGCCGGGAAAATCGGCATGAAGCCGGCTTTTGAGTTCATCCAGTTGATCAATTCCTGACCACTCCCATTCGCTTTTCCCGGTGATTTCGGCAAGTTTTCCGAATGCCCGTATTTTTATACCCATCTCCCCTCCTTTTCTGCCCGTATCAGATCATCGGGCGTATTGATATTCATGAACATCTTTTCATCTGACAATAAATCCTTTTCCACGTCCAGCGTTTTGTAATGACATCGCTCAATCAAGGTCTGCAATTTATAGCTTCCTGTCTGCATGCCTTTCGTCCACCTTGGCAAAATATCCTTTGAATAATATCCGACCAGCGGTTCCATTCTACCCTTCAACTCCGGGATACAGATTTCATAGCCCTCCGACTTTTTCAAGATAGCAAAAATCAGATCAGAATCGATGAACGGCGTATCGCAGCTGAGTATAAAATTCTGTGATACAGCCGAATGCGAAAGCGCCGTAATAATGCCTCCTGCCGGTCCTATGCCCCGGACGAGGTCTGGTATCCTTTCCGGACCTATGGCATCGTAGGCGGGATCATTCCCCACCAGAAAGAGCTTAGCGACGCAGGGTTCGAGGTGACGGATAACATACTCCACCAGGTATTTCCCCTTTACTTTGAGGAGCCCCTTGTCGGTACCCATGCGCGAACTCCTGCCCCCGACCATGATGTATCCATTCACCGTCATTTCCTTCATCCTGTTCCGAGCAATTTAACCGACGCGATCAACAACACCATCGCCAGTAATTTTTCAAGCACCGGCTTTCTCCATTTCACGGATCCCAGGTAAGCGCCGGCGAATCCTCCCACCAGCACCGACCCCAGCATCACGATTATCGAAAACTCCATGTCGAAGCCTGTTATCAATTGGCCGGCCATGCCCGACAACGAATTTACGAAGATAAAAAGGGATGAAACCGCAGCGGTCTGTTTTACATTGGCCCATCCGAATAACAAAAGCAAAGGGCTCAGTAAAATTCCGCCGCCGATACCAATCAGACCAGAAAGGAAACCGATGACGAGGCCACTAATCAGCAGGATCCATACGTTTGATTTCCTTTCCTGTCCGGTTCGTTTCAAAGGAAATAGTCCTGACAATTGTATCACCGGAAAGATCAGCAGGATGCCGAGTATGAATTTGTAAGTGTGGTCATCCGGCACCAGCAATCCGCCTGCGAAAGAAGCCGGTATGGAAGCCAGTGCCAGGGGAATAAATATATTTTTGTTGAAGTGACCTTCCCGTCGAAAATGAAAGAAAGCCAATGCCGACACTCCCAGGTTCATGATCAGGGCGGCAGGCCGAATAAAATCCGGTGCAAAACCGAACAGACTCATCAGCGCGATGTACGCACTGGCTCCTCCATGACCCACGGCCGAATAGAGGAAGGCCGCCAGGAAGAGTAAAAAATAAAAGTAAGAAGGAACTTCCGGCATTGGTGCAGCGTCATAGTTTAATCACCACTACTTCCCGGCCTTCGTCCACCTGCTCCGTTTCTTCATCCAGCAAGACCAAGGCATCGGCCATCGCAAATGAATTCAATTTATAGCTCTCCTGATCGTGCAGAATGCTCACCGTATTTCCTTCCGTTTTTGCTTTTAAAAGATGCGTCATTCCCGGCTTTTTACTGAAGGGCCGGTTTAGTTTCAAGCTTCTTTCTTCTTCGTGGCTTATACCGGCAAGCCGGTTCAGTGCAGCGACGACATAGACATAATAGCAGGTAAGTACCGAAGCCGGATTTCCGGGCAGGCCGAAGGCCAGTTTTTTACCTTTCGTACCGAAAAAAAGTGGCTTCCCGGGCTTCTGACGAACTTTGTGAAATTGCTTTTTAAAGCCGCATTCCTGCAAGGCCGGAGCTACGAAATCAAAATCACCGGCCGAGACACCACCTGTCAGCAGGAGCACGTCGCATTTTGCCAATGCAAGGCGGATAGCCGCCTTCAGTTTTTCCTTATCATCAGCGGCATGCATCACCAGGGCTGGTTCCAGGTACCTGCTGCGCAGTGCGCTGTGCAGTGCAAAGGAATTGCATTCGTAGACCTGCCCTTTGGCCAGTTTTTGCCCCGGCACAGCCAGCTCGTCTCCGGTGACAATGATCCCAACCCTGGGGCGGCTGATGACTTTCACACGGGCAATTCCAACCGAAGCCAGAAAAGCGATGGCGCCGGCGTTCAGCGTTGTTCCTTTTTTCAAAGCGATCTGGCCGGTCCGAATATGAGATGCCCGTTTCCGAATATTGGCGCCTGCCTGCAGGGCGGTATCGAGTATGCGCAGGTATTCGCCCTTCTGCACGACTTTCTCCCGGATCACTACCGTATCGGCTCCGGCGGGAATCTCCGCCCCTGTAAAAATCAGGGCCGCTTCGCCTTTTTTTAAACGCTTGCTTACTTTTTTTCCGGCAGGAATAAGGCCGGTTATTTTTAAATCCGATTTTTTATCCCAGGTCCTGAATGAAAATGCATATCCATCCATGGCCGATTGGTGGAAAGGAGGAGCATCCGATCTGACTTTTATGTCCTCGGCCAGTACCAGACCGAAAGCCTCCTGCAAAGCCAGCGTAACCGCTTTCAAGGGGACACTGCATTTCCGTACGGTGCCCAGGGCCTGGTGAAATGAAATCATGGTGCGCTGTTTGTTTTATCCTCCAATGGCCAGCATGGACCTGTTCACCATTTTTCCGGCATCAATTTCCTCCAGTGAACCGCTCATCTGACCACCTCTTTCCGCTTTTTTATCCAGAACACAAAGCCTGATCAGGGATTCCAGATCGTCTCCGTTCCGCAATGCCGACAACAGATCCACTTCCCCTTTGGAGAAGAGGCAGTTCTTCATCTTGCCATCGGCGGTGAGCCGCAAACGGTTGCAGGAACCACAGAACGGATGTGTCATGGTACTGATGATGGCAAAAGTTCCGGCAAATCCCTCTACCTTGAAACTTCTGGCTGTATCGTGTGCCTGGTCATTCAATTTTGAAAAAGAAAAATGCCTTCCGGCCACTTCCAGTATTTCATCGGATGAAACCACTTGCTCATGGCTCCAGCCATTGTCTTTAAACGGCATGTATTCGATAAACCGTATGTGAAGAGGCAGATCCCTGGTCCAGCCGATAAAGCCGGGAATCTCCTTGTCGTTGACTGATTTCATCAGGACGACGTTCACTTTCACATGAAACTGCTCCTGCAGCAGGAGCAAAATATTCGCATGTACTCTTTCAAATTCATCCCGGTGGGTGATGCGCCTGAAGGTCTCAGGGTTCAGGGAGTCAAGACTCAGGTTGACCGATCGTATTCCCGCTTCTTTAAATACTGCAATAAATTCATCCGCATTGACACCATTGGTGGTTAAAGTCAAAGTCACGGGCAGGGCAGAAAGGCGCCGGATGATCTCTTTCGCGTCTTTTCTCACGAGGGGTTCGCCCCCCGTCAACCGGATTTTCTTTACCCCCAGGGAAACAAAGAGGGTGGCCAGCTTTTCGATTTCCTCCGCACTCATCCTGGAGGAAGAATGCAGGACCTTCTCCAGGCCACCGGCCGGCATGCAATACGTACAACGCAAATTGCATTTGTCCGTCAGCGAAATGCGCAGGTAGTCGTGTGGCCTATTGAATGAATCTGACAGCATCCGGTGAACTCTTCTTCGGGGTTGAAATTACGTTATTCCGGGGATGGAAATACCCTTAATACACATGCTCCCTGATCTCAATGTGTGCGGGCCTCTTTTTCTTCCACCGGCGATGGCTCCAAAGCCAGAATTCAGGTTTCCGGAGGATATCCTCTTCGAGCAGACGGGTATGCCTGCTGGTGATTTCACCGTAGGCCGTGGAGGCGGGATCATCGGTCACCACCTTAAACTCCACGCGGTAATGCCCTCTGGACACTTTATGGATACATCCATATACCACGGGGTAATTGTATTCAACCGCAAAACGCTCGGTTCCAAAAAGCACCGCGGTCTCCTGATTCAGGAAATGCATCCAATAGGCTTTGTTCACGTTTCCCGGCGACTGATCGGTTCCGAAGATCATGGTGGTCAGCTCCTGCTTTCTTTCCTCAAATTCCTTTTTTACCTCTTTGATCGGAATCATGTGCAGACCGTATTTCCCTCTCGTTTTTCTCATTTTTTCATCAAAGAAGGAATTTGAAAGCGGTTTATAAATGGCAATACTTTTATGCCGTATAGCCTCGTCAATCGCCACAGCAAACAATTCCCAGTTATTGTAATGTCCGCCGGCCAGGATCACACTGCGGCCCTGCTCAAAATAACGGTTGATCAGTTCCGGGTTTTCAAACTTCATTCGTTCACGAACCTGTTCCCTGCTGATGGTGAAAATCTTTAAACTCTCCACGATGATGTCGCAGAAGTGACTGTAAAAGTCGCGGGTGATCTTTTCCTGCTCTTTGGATGACCGGTCGGGAAAGGACCGGCAGATATTGCCGTGGATCACTTTTCGCCGGTACCGGATCAGGTAATAAAAAATGAAAAAGAGCACATCGGAAATCCGGTAAAGCAGAAAAAAAGGCAATGAAGATACCGGAAGTATCACCAGGTAATAAAGCAGTGCCGATAGTAATTTGTTAAGCATGGCGTGCTGCGAAGATCAGAAATTCCCTTCGATTCAACACGGATCAGCGCGGAAAATGAACGGCTGTTCCGGCGCATACTATCGAGGAAATTAACAAAAAAGCCCAATGGTATACACCACAGGGCTTTTCAGGTATCATCTTTATTTTATTCAATCACGAGACGATTACTGATCACGGATCCGTCAACGTTCACGCGTACCAGGTAGATTCCGGCACGGAGTTCACCTACCGGCAGACTCAGCACGTTTTTACCGGCAGCACCGGTAAACTGCTGTGAGAAAAATGATTTACCCAGTACATCAACGATATCCACCGTATAAGCAGTTGAATTTTTAAGGTTTACTTCCAGCTGCGCAAACTGATCGGCAGGATTGGGGTAAAGAGCAAGGCTGAAATTATCGGCCTTGACTTCGGCCACGGTGGTGGTGATGCCGTACGCTCCACGGTTGGCGTTGAGCACATGGCCGGTGCTGGCATCCAGCAGGATGCCGATCACACGCATTTCGTTTTCATCCCAGGTAAGCGGAATGGTGGTACTGAAGGTATACGAGTAGGTGCTGTTGGCTGATACCGAAGCGGGAACAGAGCCGGCTTGTCCGGTGTAGCCACCAAGGATTTCACGACCTACGAACTGATAAACCATGTTGGCGAAAGGAACCGGATCGGGATCAGTCTGCCAGTTATGGCCGGCTCCCACCAGCGGAATGTTGTTGGTCTGGAAACTGTAATAGTTGGCCTGGCTGTAAGCGGCGGTTGTTCCGGTCACCTCATCTTCCACCAGAATGGCTCCGAGACGGAAGTTTCCTGAAAGATCAGCGGCGAAGGTGGATGATACCACCACGTCGACCTGGCGGGTAGCCGCATTAAAATAGGCGCTAACCCCTACATCGGCCGGCGATACATCGTTGATCCGTTCGCTGTAAGAGGCTCCGAAATCGGTCGGATCCACATCGACGTCTTTACGGTCCACCGCACCGCCGGGATAACCGCTGATCAAGGTGCCCATGCCTGCATCGTAGGCTGTGTTTTCCATGGGATCGGAATTGTGAACAGCCACCACGAGGGCCGTGCCGGGGAATACGGTATCAATCTGCTCGGTATACACGGCACCGCGCGGACACCATCCGCACCAGGTACCTGTTCCCTCTTCAATCAGGACCCTTTTGGTGGTCTGAAAGGATAAACCCGTTACCAGGGTATTCAGGGTATCATCGGTATGATCGGCATCGCCTGCCACATCCACCCAAACTTTCAGGGGATAAGGCGCAGGGTTATTGACCATCAGCGGGGTGTTGTGAATAAACGCATAGGAGGCACCGGAAGCGATGTTCAGACTGCCGATGGTGTTGCTGTATACGGTACCGTTTGATTCGTATTTAATGTCCATACTCGTAATGGGATTCGCGCCGAGATTCAGGACTTCACCCTCAACAAAGGTGGAACCGGGTGTACGATATAGGGATTTACGGTGACTGATTTCAAACGAGCCTGATCGGCGGCCTGGGTACCGTAAATGAACTGGTAGTAGCTGTTATCGGCTGGCGTGGCATCGGCACCGGCAAGGGTTTGCAAGGCAGGAGAGCCTGCAATCGCTGTAGCAGTGGTGCTGTTCAGCTGAATACCGGCGGATACATTGTAGGCCTGGTTATGACGCTGATCCACAATGTAAATGTTGTTGCTGGTTTCTTCCAGTACCACGGACCAATACGTATAAATGTTCGCATTGGACGTAGAGTACGAAGAAAACAACACCCAGAACTGCCTGTTGGGGGCCGTACCGAAGGTTTTGGTCACGATGTTGTCATTCGCCCCGGTTCCACGCAGGCCCAGAACGCAGACCGAATTGTCCGGAATGTTGGCCGAAGGCAGTGCAACGATGCTGTAGGGAGGCACCGTCACCGCCGATGTGGTGAAAGTCAGTACGCCGCTGGTAGATACCTTGAACTGCGTTACTGCACTACCGTTAAACTGGAAAGCGAAAGGAATGGTGGCAAGGGATGACCAGGCGGGGGCTGCTGCGCTGCCCGCATGGATAGAGGTCCAGCCGGCAGGCAAACCACCACCCACGGGATATTCCCCGTCGTTGTTCAGACTGCCGGGATTGGTTCCTGCACCGGGATAAGGCACATAGTAATACTGCGCGGATGCCGCACTTGCCACGAAGAGCATTGCAGCAAAGATTTTGTAAATTTTGTTCATTCTGGTTTTAGAATTTGGTACGTTTCGTATTGAATGTTCAAATGTAAGAAATACAATGCGAATAACAAATCCTTGATTGTCAAAAACCAATGGCGCTATTTGCTGAATTACAAGTAATTACAAAAGTATGACCTTTCAAGTCTGCTGGGGAAGCAGCGCATAAGCTTCGGCCTGCGTCTACCGTGACATTGACCCTGAAAACAACGCACCCAGAAAAAGAGTGGAAAAAATAAGCATTCTCTCTTTGTGATCTCTTAGCAATTCAATACATTTACTAGCAACAAAACCAATGGATCATGAAAAAACAACTCACCTCTCTTCTGATTACTACGCTTAGCCTGACAGGACTTCAGGAAGTGTCCGCGCAATCACCCTGGTTACTGAACGGAAATGCCGGCACCACGTCTACCAATTTCATCGGCACCACCGATGCAAAAGCGCTGAAGATAAAAACCAACAATCAAACCCGGATGACGATCACCAGCAGCGGAAAGATTGGTATCGCCAACGCAGCACCGGTGTCGAGGCTGGATATCCTGGGGATTACGAGTTCCACCGAGCCTGTTTTGAAGTCAGTCGTGAAGTATACCGGAGGAGCTGATGTCATTGCCATTGAGGGTTCGTCCACGCCGTCGGACACCAGCGGCATTGGTGTTCGGGGTACAGGAAATTATATCGGTGTACAGGGTTGGAGTAACCTGATCGGGGTGGATGGATTTGGCATCACGGGCGTTTTCGGCTCATCGGCGGTTGCTGACGAAGTCTCCTACCCTACCGGTGTCTGGGGCGAAAGTGACAGCGGAGATGTGGGCAATGGCGTATTCGGATATGCAGGACGCTCTAATCAGAACATTGCGGTCTGGGGCATTGCCACCGATACAGCTACCGTCGGTGGCATACGGGATTACGCCGGTTTCTTTCAGGGCAATGTTTTTGGTTATCGTTTCTTCCAGTTGTCGGATGAGCGGATGAAGAAAGACATCCGTCCCCTGGGCACAACACTGGCACAACTGATGAATGTTAAAACAGCTACGTACCATTACAAATCCGGCGAACACCGTGATCTGCATTTACCGGCGGGCATCCAGGTGGGCTTCCTGGCAGAGAATTTACAACAACAATTCCCCAACCTGGTATCCGAAACTACTTTGCCTTCCAAGGTGCATCCGAAAAACGGGCTGGTCATCGCCGAAGAAGCCGATGTTAAAGTGGTCAATTACCTGGGCATGATTCCGGTTCTTACCCGTGCGATCCAGGAACAGCAGGAGCAAATGGAATGGAAGGACGAAAAAATCAGCAGGCTTCAGCAGCAACTGGAACTGCTGGAAAGCCGTCTGAGCAAACTCGAATCGGCTGCTTCCGGAGTTTCCACAGAGAAAATCACGGTTCCTGTCTCTTCCGTCGTGCTCGGACAAAACATTCCCAATCCCGCCAATGAAATGACCTTGATTTCATATGCGCTGCCCGAAACGGCGCAACAGGCCAAATTAACCGTAAGTGACGCAGAAGGAAAGGTGCTGCGTGAAATCAAACTCAGCCAGGGCAAAGGACAGATTCAGCTCGACCTGCAAGGCCTCAGCCAGGGTCAGTATTTTTATTCCATGTACAGCAACGGTTCACTGCTGGAAACGAAATCCTTCCAGGTGATCCGCTGATCAGACCCTTGAACAGCTTCCTGAAAAATGCCGTTGCAAGCGCTGCAACGGCATTTTTTTTCTTACGTGCCGCTTTGAGTATCTTTGAAGGCCTGCCCTATGAAGAACATCCTACTCAGTTTCCTGCTGCTCTTGTCCGGAGGAGTATTTGCTCAATCCAGTACCGACCTGTATGAAAGACTAAAAAAGCTGAATGTAACAGGCACTGTACTCTATGTGGCCGCTCATCCCGACGATGAAAACACAAGGCTGATCACCTGGCTTTCGAAAGAAAAGCAGTTTCGTACGGCCTATATTTCCCTGACACGCGGTGATGGCGGTCAAAACCTGATCGGTTCCGAACTGGGTGTTGAATTGGGCCTGATCCGAACCAGGGAACTCATGGCCGCCAGAACCATTGATGGCGGTGAACAATTTTTTACAAGGGCCTACGATTTCGGTTTTTCCAAAAGGCCGGAGGAAACCCTTCAGATCTGGGAGAAAGAAAAGGTGCTCGAAGATTTTGTGCAGGTGATCCGTACACTTAAACCGGACATCATCATTTGCCGTTTCCCTCCCGACAGCAGGGCCGGACACGGGCATCACTCCTCCAGCGCCATCCTGGCCCGTGAAGCCTTTGATGCAGCCGCCGATGCAACACGGTTTCCGGAACAGGCAAAGGAACACGGAACGTGGAAAGTAAAACGATTGTACTGGAACACCTTCAACTTCGGGAGCAACAATACCACCAACGAACAACAACGCAAAGTGGATGTCGGAGGATTTAACGCGCTCAGCGGAAAGAGCAACGGTGAACTTTCGGCAGAGAGCCGTTCGCAACACAAAAGCCAGGGCTTTGGCGTGCCCAGCCAGCGCGGAACTCTGATGGAGTATTTTGAACCGATAGCAGGCGACACCTCCGTGGCTGACCCCTTCGTGCAACTGAACAATTACTGGGGAAGCACGGAAAACGGAAAAGCCATTTCCGCTGCCATTAGTGCTGCGGCAGAAAAGTACAATTTTCTGCACCCCGAAGCTTCTATTCAGGACCTCTTGCGGATCCGAAAGATGGTGAACCAACTCAACCCTGACCCTATCAGGGATCAGAAACTGAAAGAACTGGAATCGGTGATTCTGGATTGTGCAGGACTATGGACCGCCGCCTACTCGTGGAGTGACCAGTATGCCGTGAAAGACACCCTGCATGTCGGGCTGCAGGCCGTTTTACGTAATTATAAGGACGCGAAAATCATCCTGCACACCAATGCGTTCCTGGACAGCAGTCTTGAGTTTTCATTGCTGCAACAAAAACCACTTACGCAAAAACTGGAGTTGAAAGGATCACTTTCTGACACACAACCGTACTGGCTGCAGAAGGATCACCAGCCGGGTGTCTTTCAGATGGAAGACCGCAATCAAACCGCCAAACCCTGGAACGATCCTCCGGTCCTGCTGCAAGCCAGCCTGGTTCTTTTTGACGAACGCATCCCGTTCAGTATTCCGGTCCGTTACAAGGAAACGGACCCTGTCAAAGGAGAACTCATCCATCCGCTTTGTATCAGCCCCAAACTAACGGGTACCCTTTCCGAACAAGTATCAGTTTTTAATTCCGTTCAGCCACGCTCCTATCAGTTGAATCTGACGTACTGGGGAACAACTCCGGAAACCCTGATGGTTGGCGCAGCCACTGCAGGACCGGAGGACTGGAAGATCCACTTCAGAGATACGGCCATTTATTTCAAAGGGAAAAACGATAAACATGTCTTGAGTTTTACAGCCGAACCCCGCAGCCAGTCGGCGGCCAGGGGCACCATCCGTTTCGGATACACCGGAAGCGACGGCCTGAAATCCGAATTAAAAGGGAGAAGGAAAATCAGCTACGGCCACATCCCCACCATCACCTGGTTTCCTGCTTTAAAAACCGAGCTTCAATATGTACCCGTTAAAGCGGGCTGTAAAAATATCCTGTATATAAAGGGGGCCGGTGACGATGTGGCTCCTGTATTGAGACAAATCGGCTACCGTGTTGATGAAGTCAGCGCCCGGGAAATCCGCGAAAAGAAACTGGAAGACTATGACGCCATTTTGACCGGCATCAGGGCCTATAACACCGACGATGATTTGCCGGAGGTGTACGACCGAATCATGAAGTTTGTGGCACAGGGCGGCACTTTTCTGGTTCAATACAATACCAACTCCAATCTCCATCCGGCCCGGTACATGAGTCCCTTCCCCTACGCGATCAGCCGGAACCGGGTCACGGAAGAAAAAGCGGAAGTGCGTTTTACGGATCCCAGCCACCCCTTGCTGAACCGACCCAATAAAATCAGTGCAGGCGACTTTGACGGATGGGTTCAGGAAAGGGGGCTTTATTTTGCCACGAAGATCGATTCTGCGTTTGCCAATCTACTGCTCATGAACGACCACGGTGAAAAGCCGCAGGAAGGCAGTCTGATCACCTGCTCCTACGGAAAGGGACGTTACATTTATACTGGACTCGCGTTCTTCCGGCAACTTCCGATGGGGGTTCCCGGTGCGATACGTCTCTTCGCCAATCTCATCGGCGAATACGATCACACAAAGGCACAGCAGGAAAAAAAAACCAAATAAACAGCACGATGGAATCCGGAAGCAAACACGCTGTCTGGAACAGGAATTATATCTTCCTGTTCCTCTTTCTGTTGCTTCAAATGGTCTTTTATTACCTTTTCAGCCTGTACTTCGCATGAGTCAACTCGATTGGGCAGTACTCTTTCTGACCCTGGCGGGCATTGTATTGTACGGCATGTACAAAAGCCGGGGCCAGACCGATCTGGAGAGCTATTTTCTCAACAACCGGTCCATGCCCTGGTACATTGTACTTTTCTCTATCATGGGCACACAAGCCAGTGCCATTACTTTCCTTTCCGCTCCCGGACAAGCTTATACCGATGGGATGCGCTTCGTTCAGTATTATTTCGGGCTCCCTCTGGCCATGATCGTTATCTGTGCTTTTTTTCTACCGGTTTATCAAAAACTCAACCTGTACACCGCCTATGAATTTCTCGAAAAGCGTTTTGACCGGAAAACCCGGTTGCTCACCTCCTTTCTGTTCCTGCTCCAGCGAGGACTTTCTACCGGGATCAGCATCTACGCGCCTTCCTTAATACTCTCATCGCTCCTGGGCTGGAACATTCATCTGACGAATCTGCTCATGGGCGGGCTCCTGATTCTTTATACCGTAAGTGGCGGTGTAAAAGCCATCGCATATACACAAACACAACAGCTCCTGATCATTTTCTGCGGTATGTTTCTTTCCGGTTACATGGTGGTAAAACTTCTTCCGGAGCATATCGGTTTCTTCGATTCCCTGCATCTGGCCGGAGCTTCCGGAAAGCTCAATGTCATTACGACCGGCATCAGCGATGGTGATTTCAACTGGAAAGATAAATACAACCTCTTCAGCGGAATCATCGGTGGTTTCTTTCTCGCACTTTCCTACTTCGGCACCGATCAATCGCAGGTCGGCCGATACCTGGCGGCCGGAAACCTTCAGGAAAGCCGCAGGGGATTATTGATGAATGGCATTGTGAAAATCCCCATGCAGTTTCTCATCCTGCTGGTCGGTAGTCTTGTGTTCAGTTTTTACGTGATTTACGAAGGACCGGTGCATTTCAATACACAACAATTTGAAAAAGCAAAAAGACAGGAAGCCGGACAGGAATTGCGGCAAATTGAATCCGGATTCAACGAAATCCGAAAAGAACAGCGTACCATAGCGCTGGCCTACCTGGAGGCGAAGTCCGATCAACAGGAAGCAAAGGCCATTGAACTGAAAAATGAACTTCGGGATCTGGATAGTCAGTCACAGGCACTTCGGAAAAAAGCCGCCACGGTGATTAAAAAAACCATGCCGCTCTCCGATTCAAACGACACCAATTACATCTTTTTACACTTTGTGGTGCACCATCTGCCGAAAGGCCTGGTCGGTCTGTTGGTGGCCATCATTTTTCTTGCCGCCTGGGGCTCGATTGCCGCCGCCCTGAATTCACTGGCATCCACCTGCATCATCGACTGGCATCAACCCCTGCGACCCAAAGAAAGAACGGATAAAAGGAACCTTCAGCTTTCGCGCCTTTATACCTTTGGCTGGGGCGTTTTTTCCATCCTTGTAGCGTCTCTTGCGGGCAAACTGGGTTCTCTGATTGAAGCGGTCAATATACTGGGCTCCCTATTTTACGGCACCATCCTGGGCATCTTTGTATCGGCCCTGTTCATCAAAAAGCTGAAAGGTGCGCATGTATTCTATGCAGCCCTCCTTACGGAAGTCATTGTGATCGCCGTCTACTTTTCCGATGCCATCTCCTTTTTATGGCTGAACCTGATCGGCTGCGCGCTGGTGATTGTTTTCGCCGGCATTTCCGAATTAATTTTCCCCTATAAGGCCTCCACTGACCACAATCAGTAAATATTCCTTGAATAATATCAGAAAATCCGATAAATTGCGTTGAAATTGCAAGGTCTTGTATTCAAATCTGCGCAGTACCTGTTCATGGAAACCGGTTCCGGCGTTAAGAAAATAGATTTCAAAATAACATCACCATGAAAAACCTGACTTTCACCTTACTGGTGGCCGGCCTGCTGCTAACGAGCACAGCCTGTGACAAAGACAACCTGACCGGATTCAGTTTCACGCATGACTATGCGGAATTTACCATTACGGTTGACTCGACCTCCTTACAGGGCGACCTGAATCTTGGCACCATGGAAATTGAAACGGATGTTCAGGGCCTGATGTCGGACAACGGCGTCAGTGTAGACAATCTGAACTCCGTAAAAGTCAAGGCGGTCAACCTGAGTATTGAAGACAGCCATGCGACGCCCTACACCTTTGATCTGCTCGGGAAAATTGTCACAGAAATCAGCAACACCGCGGGCAGTTCCATGAAAGTTTTTGCGAAAAAAGATCCTGTTCCCACCGGAGGATTAAGTACCATCGACCTGGATGTGCAGGACGTTGAACTCATGGATTATTTTAAATTATCAAAAATAAAATTCAATATTTCGGGTTTCACCAACGGCCCCATTGAGCATTCCTTCAATGTAAAAGTGAAGATGAAAGTTAAATTTGAGGGAGAAGTAATCAAATAAATTTCGGCTCGTATTGATCGCACAAGCATAAAAAAGAAAGGCTGCCCGGTGGGCAGCCTTTCCTGATTTCAGCATCATTTTATTTCAAGGAGCTGATCAATTTCTCATTCAGCCGCACATAGGTATCGTCACCCTCTTCCTTCGCTATGGCCATTGACCTGGTGGCGGTTTCGGTTGCTTCCTTTTTCATCCCAAGTTTCGCATAGCAATTGGCCTTTTGATGGATGTTCCAGTAGGCGCGGGGATTACTCGCAATGGCCTTATCGTACCAATCCAGCGCCAGTTTCAGGTCCTTGCCATTTTCCATGTAATAATTGGCAGCTGCTCCGTAGGGCCTGTTATCTTTGATCACATACCGCTCTATGTCTTTCATGATTCTGGCATCGATGTCGGTGGAAATCGGCATTGAAACCATGGTTTTATCCCAGCAAAGCTGCAGTTCGCAGGAGGTAGGCCGAATGTTTCCAATATTGATGCTGAAGGTTTCCATCTTCTCTGCCATCGATACCGGACGGGCTTTCACACGCACCACATCTTCTTCCTGCTTGTAGGCATCGGCGCTGGTGGTCGAGGTGCTTTTGCTGATGATCAGAATCCATTCAGAAGCTCCCGGAATGGTCAGCAGACCATATTTACCGGGATGAACTTTCACGCCGCCGATGCTCACTGTATCACCAAAAGTAATCGTAGTCGCATTGTTGGCTCCCGTTCTCCAGATGGCGCCAAACGGTACTACATCGCCAAAAATGGTCCGGTCCTTTACACTAGGCCTGGAATACGACACCTCGATGGTCGACAGTCCGAAATCCTGCTTTAATGTTTGAGAAGGTGAAGGAGCAGGTACTTTCAAAGTTTGTGCTGTAGCTGACATTTCCAATGAAACGAGGGCCATGACGCACAGAATAATTTTTTTCATAGTGTTTCCTTTGTTTGAATATGCAAATTTCAACATTAATCCTTTGCCTGCGGCCGGATACGATGGCGATTTACCCTTTGACATCCAGCAAAGTAATAAAATTCAGTCCTTTCATGTGCATCCTTTCCCTTGAACCAGTGGGGATCATCCCTGAAAAGCAGGATGCTTAAATTTCATAGTTTAGCCTTCCATGAAAGCCCGCCTGCATCACTCCCCCTTGAATCTGGCGGTCTTTGTTGCAGGCCTGGGTTTTTTCGTAGATGCCTTTGATCTTTTCCTGTTCAATATTTACCGGATCCCAAGTCTGAAGGACCTTGGATTGTCGGGAAAGGACCTGACTAGCTATGGGGAGAATCTGCTTGCCATACAAATGGCAGGAATGATGATCGGCGGCATAGTCACCGGCATGATCGGAGATAAAAAAGGCCGGGTGTCAGTCCTGTTCGGATCCATTCTGCTCTATTCCGTCAGTAACATGGCCAATGCGTTTGTGTACGATATTCAGAGTTATGCGGTGGTCCGGTTTTTTGCCGGACTTGGCCTGGCGGGAGAACTGGGGGCCGGCATTGCGCTGGTGAGTGAAAGCATGAGCATAGAAAACCGAGGTTACGGCACCATCATGGTGGCTACCTTGGGGGCCATCGGTGCTGTGACTGCCGGGTTAATCGGAAATATCATTCCCTGGCGGATGGCCTTTCTGGGCGCCGGAATACTGGGATTGCTGTTACTCTTTTTGCGTATGAAAACCATGGAAACGGACATGTTTCAAAAAACCATTCAGAACCCTATAGTGAAGAAAGGCTCCTTTTCCCTTTTGTTTTCCTCCCGCTCCCGGACCATAAAATACCTGGCCTGCATTCTCATGGGCGTCCCGATCTGGTACAGTGTGGGCTTATTGATCACCTTATCTCCTGAAATTGCATCACTGTACCACATTGAAGGACTTCAACTGGGTACCTGCTTTATACTTTTCCAGGTAGGAATCACACTCGGCGATTTAAGCAGCGGGATGCTGAGCCAGCTGCTGAAAACGCGAAAAAAAATCATCTTCGCCTATATGCTCTTTGCAATAGCTGCCACCGTGCTGCATTTCCTGATGATCAGCCGGAGCAAAGATTTATACATCACATCTCTCCTGATGGGAACCGGATGCGGGTATTTGTCGGTGTACGTGACTGCAACTGCCGAGCATTTTGGCACCAACCTCCGTGTACTGGTTTCGGCCACCGTCACCAATTTTATGCGGGGGGCGGTAACCATTCTTGTTCCTTTACACGTTTGGATGGAAAAAACCTGGCAACTGAATCTTGTCGAGAGTCTCTCCCTGACCGGGATGCTCGTATGGCTATTGGCGCTGGCATCGGTCATGCTGCTGCCGGAAACCTACGGGAAAAATCTTGAATACACTGAAAAATAAAGCTAAAGATGGTGTCGTTCCCGCAATCCTTTCAGGAAAAGATGCAGCAGTTGCTGGGCGAAGAGGAAGGCCTCCGTTTTTTTGAAAGCCAGGAATTACCTCCTCCGGTATCCGTCCGTTTACATCCCCTTAAAGGTCCTAATCTTTATTCATCCGAAAGAAGGATTCCATGGTGTAAGGAGGGACGCTATCTCAGCGAAAGACCCTTGTTTACACTTGAGCCTGTATTTCACGCCGGCGCCTATTATGTGCAGGAAGCAGGATCCATGCTGATCGAAGTTTTATTGAGCAAAATTCTGAAGGAAATAGCATCGCCGTTGGTGTTGGATCTTTGTGCGGCCCCCGGTGGAAAGTCAACGCACCTGCTGAGCATGCTGAACGGGAAGGGTGTTTTGGTGAGCAATGAACTGATTCCATCCAGAAACAAAGCCCTTCGTCATAACCTGGCGAAGTGGGGATATTCAAACAGCATTGTTACGCAGAATAAGAGTTCTGAAATCAGCAGAAGTGCCCTGCAGTTTGACATCCTTGTGGTGGATGCCCCCTGCAGCGGAGAAGGATTGTTTCGAAAAGAAGCAAAAGCCATTCAGGAATGGAGTCCGGATCAGGTGGCGATTTGCTCCAGACGTCAGCAAGAAATCCTTCACGATATTCTCCCGGCCCTGAAACCGGGAGGCTATCTCCTGTATTCCACCTGCACGTACGAGGAAACGGAAAACGACGGTCAGATGGCTGATTTAATCGGAAAATACGGGTTGCAGGTGTGCATGCCATCAGAAATTCCCGGAGGGATCACCGCTACGCGATACGGCTGGCAGGCCTTTCCCCACAAAGTGGAAAGTGAAGGTTTTTATTGCTGCCTGTTACGAAAAACGGATGAATCTGCTGACGCAAAGGTTTTCAAAAAAGGTTCCGGGGCAAAACCACTGCCCTTCGCTCCATCAAAAGACTGGCTGAAGGATCCGCTTCGCTTTGTATTCCGAACCTATGCCGGCAGAATGCATGCGTTGCTGCCTGAAACGGACGAAGCCTTGCATCGGCTCAGCAGTTCCTGTTTCCTGCGCGCCGCGGGAGTCCCACTGGGTGAAGTGAAGGGCAAGGATTTCATCCCCGCTCCGGAACTGGCCCTGAGCCTCGAGCTGGATCGTGAAAAGACAAGACCACTCGCACTGTCGCGGGATGAAGCGCTGCGTTATCTGAAATGCGACACGCAACTCAAAGATAGCCCGGCCGATGGCTTTCACCTTGCATGCTTTGAAACGTACCCCCTTGGCTGGGCCAAAAAAATCGGGCATCGCTGGAACAATTATTTTCCCAAAGAGTGGAGAATTTTAATGGATACGGAATAATCTTTAAAAAAAATCAACCTTTCACAAAAGCAATGAACCCGGATATTCAAAAGGCTTACCGGCACCTCTACAAAGATCCGGTGATGAAGACCATCATCAGGCAAAGCGGAAAACTGGAACCTGCACCTCATAAAGATTTATTCAGTGCATTGCTGCTGGCCATCGTCAGCCAGCAATTGTCAGTAAAAGCAGCCGACACCATCTGGAACCGTTTTATTCTTTTGTTTCCGGGTAAAAAGCCGGATGCCGATTCCTTGCTTAACATGGATGTCGAACTCATCCGTGCGGCGGGATTATCGTATCAGAAAGCAGGATATCTGAAGAACATCGCAGCCTTTTCAAAAGAAAAGACCCTGGAATACCGCCGGCTCTACAGGAAAAGTGACGAAGACCTTATTGAATACCTTTCCTCCATCAAAGGGGTCGGGAGGTGGACGGCCGAAATGATATTGCTGTTCAATCTGAACAGGCCCGATATTTTTCCGCTGGATGACATTGGCATACAACAGGCCATGGTGAGTCTCTATAACATAAAGCTGAAAGGGAAACCACTGAAGGAAGAAATGCTGCGTTTGTCATTTGCCTGGCAGCCGTACCGGAGTCTTGCTTCAAGACATTTATGGCGCTGGAAGGATTCCGCTCCATGAAAAACATTTCATGCTTTTCATGACATTGCCTTTTAAAAAAACACAAGGTCATTTTGTCTCTTTCAGCTGATGGCTTTCCTGATCCTTTCCCAGACCATTTTTAGGATCCGGCGAGAAAGCCCCCCTATTCGCCTTCCATGGCTCCCTGCTTCCAGAATCTCACCTTTCAAACCTGTTAACATTTTGATAGAAGTGAAGAATATTTCCATGGAATAGTTGCTGGTATCAAAAATATTTGGAACTTAGTCCCACACACACCCAAAACAACGAGTACCCTTTATGAAAAACTCCCTCAAGGGAGGCAAATGGCCCTTATACAAGGTGCTGCTTGCCTGCGCCCTTACTGGTGCATTTTCCTATGCCATCAGTAAAAGGTCCAACTCCACGCCGAAGTATCCCTCAGCCTCTCCGGCAGCTGAAAGAAAAGCTACCCTGAATGTAACCCGGCTGAAAAACCAGGGCTTGATACAGCCTTTGCTGATGGCGGAAGTCGATGATGAATCCGTGGTGTATACCGGATTGAAAGAGCAGCTTCAGGCCAGTATTTCGAGGCAACAAAACGATGGTGTGATCACCCGTGTCAGTGTTTACCTGTTCAACTTTAATCAGGCCGACTGGATGTCCATCAACAAAGATCAGGAATACGATCCGGGCAGTATCATGAAACTTCCGATTCTTCTGGCTTACCTGCGAAAGGCGGAAAGCAATCCCGGACTTTTCGACAGGAAAATCCTCTATACGGGCCCCGATGCCAGTATGCCGGAGCAAACCATTGTTTCCGGAACATTGATTCCCGGAAAACATTACAGCATCCGCGAGTTATTGCGGTACATGCTGGTGGAATCCGACAACCAGGCCAATGCCCTGCTCAACAGAAGCATTGAACCGGAATTTGTATTCAAGGTTTTTTCTGACCTGGGACTTCAGGTTCCGAAAGTGGAGCAGTCGGCAGTCAAAATGAACATTGTTGACGTCAGTAAATTCCTCAGGGTATTGTTTAACTCCAGCTACACCGGCCGCGAACAGTCGGAGTATGCCATGCAGCTTCTGACCAAAACAAAGTTCAGCGAGGGCATGAAAAAAGCGATTCCGGACTCCATCACGCTGGTGCATAAATTTGGGGAACGCGGGTACCGGGATACGACCTACCAGGAGTTACATGAAACCGGAATCATTTATGTACAGGGAACACCCGTTCTCCTCACCATCATGACCGGCGGAAACGATCAGGCAAGGCAGGCGGGGTGTATTCGTGAACTAACCGGCATTTGCTACAACTGGGTGTACAACTCCCTCGCATCGCATTGATTTATAACTAATAAATAAAAGACATCTGGAATTGCATTCCCCTGGCATTTGATTAATTTTGTGGCTGAACAATCAAAGAGATAGCGAAAGGCGCATGCTGTTTTACTGTCCTTTGCCAACGAAAATAAAAAATGCAAATTGGACAAAACAAAGTAGTCAGCGTGACGTATGTGCTGCACAGCAGCAAAGAGGGAAATGAGCGCACTCAGGTGGAGGAAACAGGAAATGACAATCCCCTGATCTTTCTTTTTGGCTCGGGTCAGCTCATTCCTGCCTTTGAAGAAAACCTAAACGGACTGACGGAAGGGAGCCCCTTTTCCTTCAGCATTGAAGCCGGGAATGCCTATGGCATTGTGGAAGAAGATGCTTTTGTACGAGTGCCGGACGATATGTTTAAAACGGAAGGCGTGCTCGATCTGGATGTACTTCGCATCGGCAACATGGTACCTCTGCTCGACCGCGAAGGCAATCAGCTGGTCGCCCGTATAGCAGGAATTGAAGACACAACGGTACTGCTTGATTTCAATCATCCGCTGGCAGGTCACGACCTTCATTTTGCCGGAACCGTGGTCGGGATCCGCGAGGCTACCGAAGAAGAACTCGAACACGGACATGCCCATCACCCCGGCATGCACGACCATTGATTTAGGAATCTTTAGGGGAGCCGATCTGAAGATTGAGTTCCTGAAAATGAAAAAGGGCAGTCTTTACAGACTGCCCTTTTTCATTTTGAACTGACGGAAACTACTCCATCATTTTCCCTTTCAGCATCTGGTTCCAGTAGAGATACGGGAGGCCATATTTCTTCAAAATCCACATGCTGTACTGCTCTTTTGAGGTGTCCCAGAATTTACTCAGGAGCGGATCCGAATCTCGCACATTGTCGTATTTAAATTCCGCAAGCACCATTTTACCATACCCGGTCACCAACGGACAGGAAGAATAACCGGAATACTCCCTTTCCAGTACGGTATGCTGCCTGATCAGGGTTAATATATTTTCAGCCACGACCGGAGCCTGCTTGCGAATGGCCGCACCGGTTTTTGCAGTGGGCAGCGCTGCTACATCGCCCAATCCAAAAATATCAGCATACTTGTTGTGCTGCAAGGTACGTATGTTCACATTCAACCATCCTTTAGATGGTCCTTCCTGGTGAACCAGTACGGAATTGCGGATAAAGTCAGGAGCCCGCTGCGGCGGTGCCAGGTGCAGCATGTCGTAGGACATTTCAACAAGATGATCATCCCTGAATTCCTCTTTAATACTGCTATCCGCCTTCAACTGATCCAGGTTCCCCTCCGGCTTAACATATTTAAACCATATTTTCTTCTGAACCGGGTCGATTTTTACGGGGCTGTAAAAAAAACGGGTAATTACCTTCTTCCGGCGAATCACTTCATTCAGTGTATCCGCAAAATCCTTTACCCCGAAAATGACAGATCCGGGTGCAGCATAGATCACATTGGTTTTATCACGTACACCGTTTTTCACAAAAGCCTCTTCGGCCAGGTACATGATCTTTTGCGGCGCTCCCCCGCATTTAATCGGAGTGGAAGGTTGGGTGAACACTGCATTGCCTCCTTTGAAATTTTTTAGCACTTCCCAGGTATGCAGGGGATCCGTATAATTGCTGCAAACGAAATCCGTTTTCAAGGCTTCCTTCAACCCGGGCAGGGCATCCAGATCCATCACCAGTCCGGGACAAATCACCAGGTATTCATAACGATGTTCACCGGATGCACGGGTATAAACTATTTTTGCCTCCGGATCGATTCGCTCTGCGTAATCCCTGATCCATTCCACTCCTTTTGGAATGACAGATGCTTCGTCGCGGCGGGTATCTTTAAAATTGAAGGTACCTGCCCCAACCAGCGTCCAGGCCGCCTGATAATAATGATCCCCGGAAGGCTCAATGATGGTTATTTCCACCTCCGGAGATTTCCGTTTCATATAGGCGGCAGTCATGATCCCGGCAGTTCCTCCGCCAATGATCAACACCTGGTGTTTCGTTTTCATACTTTGGATTTTAGATTAATTAAAAACAATTCTATGCGTCCCGGCGAGTTCAGATCAGCAGGTCCGGCAATCACCTGCCCACTCTGTCATGATGCACGTTGCGGCCACTCCTGAATCCCTCCTTTGAGATTAACAACCTTTAAACCGGCACCCGACATGATACGGCAGGCGTTGGCACTCCGTGCACCGCTTCTGCAAAATACAAAATACTCCTTCGACTTGTCCAGCTTTGACACTTCTGTATTAAATCCCTGCGACATCACGTTGATATTTTTGGCACCCCTGATAGAACCGGAACTGAATTCTCCCGGCGAACGAACATCCAGTAATACCGCATTCCCCGATGATTCAAAGCGGGATCGGAAGTCACGGCCGCTGAGATCTTCGTAATTTTTAGCAAACAGACTCTTTATAAATTTCAACATAATGTCTTTCAATTAAACGATTCAACTTACAACATGGTATTGGGCGCCACATATTCTGATACTTTAAACTTACCCGATTCTTTCAGAGCTTTAAAGCCCCCTCTCACATCCACCAGGTTATGAAATCCACGGGCTTTTAAGATTGAAATGAAGATCACCGAACGGTAGCCTCCTGCGCAGTGAATATAGGTCGGCGCATTCCGGTTTATCTTGGTCATGCTGTCGTTGATGTAATCAAGCGGAGCATTGACGGCATCGATGAGGTGCTCGGCATCGTACTCACTTTTCTTGCGTACGTCGAGGATGCTGACATTCGAATTCTCTCTGCAGATGCCAGCCAGTTCAGCGGCGCTTACCGATTCAATGCTATCCGTTTCCTTTCCTGCTTTTTTCCAGGCCTCGAAACCGCCCTCCAGGAAGCCGATTGAAAAATCATATCCGACACGGGCCAGCCTGGTAATGGCCTCTTCCTCGCGGCCCGGTTCGGTCACCAGCAGGATCTCCTGCTTAAGATCCGGAATCAATGCTCCCGCCCAGGGAGCAAAACTTCCGTCCATACCGATGTTGATGGAATTGGGAATAAAGCCCTTGATGAACTCATCCGGCTGGCGTGTATCCAGCAACAAGGCACCTGTCTCACCGGCGACCAGTTCAAAGGCGTCGGCATTCAGGGGACGTGCCCCGCGTTTCATAACCTCCGTAAAACTTTCATATCCCATTTTATTCATGGCTGCATTTTTAGGGAAATAGGCAGGAGGAGGCATCAGGCCGGTGATCACCTCTTTCACAAAATCCTCCCTCGTCATGTCGGCTCTCAGGGCATAATTGCTGGCTTTCTGATGAGCCAATGTGTCGGTTGTTTCATTGGACATATTTTTTCCGCAGGCCGAGCCGGCACCATGCCCGGGATACACGATTACATCATCGGGTAGAGTCATTACCTTGTTCCGTAAAGAATCAAAAAGATAACCTGCCAGCACCTCTTGTGTAATGGCCCCTTTCTGAGCAAGGTCCGGACGACCTACATCCCCGATAAACAGGGTATCCCCTGAAAACAGAGCATATTCCCTTCCCTGCTCATCGATAACCAGGAAGCAACTTGATTCCATGGTATGCCCCGGAGTGTGGAGAACCTTTATTTTAATTTTGCCCAAAGAAAGCAACTCTCCATCCTGTGCTACATGAGCATCAAATGCGGGTTGTGCCGTCGGACCGAAAACAATGGTCGCTCCGGTTTGCTTTGCCAAATCCAGATGGCCCGATACAAAATCGGCATGAAAATGTGTTTCCAATACATATTTGATTTTTGCATGGTCTGCCTGAGCCCTTTGCAGATACGGAGCAGATTCACGCAAAGGATCTACAATCGCCGCTTCGCCGTTCGATTCAATGTAATAGGCTCCATGAGCCAGACAACCGGTGTAAATCTGTTCAATTTTCATCGCTGTAATTTTTGAAGATTAACTGTTTAAGATGTACGATTCAATGATCAAACAAAAATACCTTACCCTGCCCGCATCAGGGGTTACTTATGTTACATGACTGTACTGATCTTTGTCAGTGTAAATCTCAATAAAAGTGCTTTCTCTGCGCGGCGACTTAAAGGATCACCCGACCCTGACCAGCATCAGGAGAACATGAGCCTGCTGCAAAAGTCGGTTCCGGAAAGGCAGAGGTGCAGCGCAACACTTATGAAAAAACCCCGGAATGTTGTTGTAAAAACCAACACATTCCGGGGTCGTTCAGGCCACTAAATTGCGCCCTACAGGAGGGTGCTCGGACACACATAGTCCGTCACTTCAAATTTTCCGGATTCCTTAATGGTCTTGAATCCGCCTTTCACGTCCACCAGGTTGTCGTATCCTCTCGCCTTCAGGATGGAGGCAAAGATCATGGAACGATAACCACCTGCACAATGCACATACACCGGCTCATTTTTATCGATCAGCAACATGGATTCATTCACAAAGTCGAGGGGAGCATTCACCGCGTCTTTGATGTGCTCGGACAGGTACTCGCTTTTCTTGCGAACGTCGGCAATCTTTGCTCCCGGGTGCTTTGCCTTGATTTCCGCCAGTTCGTCGGCCGAAATGGAAGTGATATGATCCGTCTCCATGCCGGCAGATTTCCAGGCCTCAAAACCACCCTTGAGGTATCCGATGGCGTGGTCGTATCCCACCCTGGCCAGACGGGTAACCACCTCTTCCTCACGACCGGGATCCGTAATCAGCAAAAGCGTTTGCCTGACATCCGGGATGAGCGCACCCACCCAGGGAGCAAAACTTCCATCGATTCCAATATTGATTGAATTCGGAACAAATCCGGCTGCAAAGGTTTGCGCGTCCCTGGTATCAAGCAGGAGGGCATCGGATTCATTCGCGGCCGCTTCAAAGGCTTCCGGCGACAAGGCCTGTGTGCCTCGTTTGACCACTTCCGAAATATTGTCATAGCCCTGTTTGTTCATCATGACGTTCTGCGGAAAATACGCGGGGGGCGGCATCAGTCCTGTAGTCACTTCCTTGATGAATTCCGCCTTGGTCATGTTGGCTCGCAGGGCATAATTCACTTCTTTCTGGTGGCCGAGGGTATCACTGGTTTCCTTACTCATGTTCTTTCCGCATGCGGATCCTGCGCCGTGCGCCGGGTACACCGTAATGTCATCGGGCAGGGTCATTACTTTGTTACGGAGTGAATCATAGAGGAAACCGGCCAGGTCGTCCTGGGTTATATTGCCCTTTTGTGCCAGGTCCGGACGGCCTACATCCCCGATAAACAAAGTGTCGCCGGTAAAGAGGGCTACTTCCTTTCCGTTTTCATCCTTCAAAAGGTAACAACTGGATTCCATGGTGTGACCCGGCGTATGCAGTACCTTGAAAGTCACCTTTCCAACTTTAAACTCCTCTCCATCCTGTGCCACATGGGCGGTAAATGCAGTTTGCGCGTTGGGTCCGTAAACGATACTCGCACCGCTGGCATTCGCCAGATCGATATGACCGGAAACGAAATCAGCGTGGAAGTGCGTTTCAAAAACATACTTGATTTTTACGCCGTCTTTCTCCGCACGGTCGATATAGGGCTGCACTTCGCGCAGGGGATCAATCACCACGGCTTCATTTTCAGAGACAATGTAGTAGGCTCCCTGGGCAAGGCAGCCTGTGTAAATCTGTTCGATTTTCATGTTTTATAATTTGCTTTAGTTTATGACGACTGGTAATGGTTTTTATTTAAACCAGATTTCTTTCACGATGATATAGACGCCGGTGAGCAGGACAAACCAGCCGAAGCCTTTCTTGAGTTTTTCTCCGTCAAAACGCCGGGTCATCCTGTTGCCGATAAAGATGCCGATCACAGCAATCAGGGTTACGGATAACAACAAGACCCAGTCGAGTTCATAGTGACCAATGTCGCCCATAAAACCAATCAGGGATTTGGCTGCGATGATGAGGAGCGAGGTCCCTACGGCCTCCTTCATGGGCAGGTTGCTTAACAATACGAGCGCCGGAATAATCAGAAAGCCTCCTCCCGCTCCCACGAGTCCTGTTAAGGTTCCGACAATGATGCCCTCCAGAAGAATCAAAGGATAATTGTAGGTCCTGGCTTCTTTGGGAACATCTGAAACGGCCTTGCCATTTTTCCGGATCATGGAATAGGCCGCAGCCACCATGAGCACCGCAAACAGCAGCAACATGAAGATGGATTTGGTTACTTCCAGGTTACCCACTGTAAACACCGTCGCCGGTATTGCAGGAACCAGCAGCAGACGGGTCAGATAGACGGCGGCAATAGACGGTATGCCGAATACCAGCGCGGTCCGTACATCAATCAGTCCTTGTCTGAATTTCGGGAAAGCGCCTACCAGGCTCGTGGTACCGACAATGAATAAGGAATAGGACGTTGCCAGTACCGCATCCACATGAAACAGGTACACCAAAACCGGCACCGTGAGTATACTCCCGCCTCCGCCAATGAGGCCCAATGAAATTCCAACAAGTGCAGAAGCAAAGTATCCGATGATTTCAAGCATTTCCTATAATTTTCGAATGCAAAGATGAGGATGCTTTAAACCGAAAACGGTAACTTTCATCACACAGGCAGATTTTTTAAATCGATGTAATTTCTGAACAACTTTAACTTTCCATTTTGCTCCATGGCCTTCAGCAACCTTGATACCACCACCCTGGATGTTCCCAGATCGTTGGCTATTTCCTCGTGTGTCAGCCGCAACTCATCCGTTTTTAATGCCCCCCGTTGCTTCTTCAGGTAAAATTCCAGGCGTTCATCCAACCCTTTAAACACCGTATGATCGATCAAGTTCAGTAATTCCTCGAAGCGGTTCCGGTAGGTCTCCAGGACGAAATAATACCAGGTACGGTACTTCGACATCAGATTATCCATGAGGGCAATCGGAATCAGGATCACCTCGGTGTCTTCCGTCGTTCTGGCCAGCAGTTCACTCTGCTCCTGCCGGGCGGCACAGATCATGGATAAGGCACAGGCATTACCGGGTTCGAGGTAGTACATAAAAAACTCACTGCCATCGTCTCCTTCCTTGTACACCTTCACCCTACCCTTGGTAATCAACATGGTAGATTTGAAATACTGCCCGGGTTTCATCAGCACCTCCCCTGCTTTAAAGTCCCTGATGAATGCATTTTCCACCAATTCCCTTCGTAATTCCGGCTCCAGCGAGGGGTAATGCTCCTGTAATTTGTCCGAAATCAACATTTTCTCTGTAGTAGCCATCTGATTCATCTCGCCAATGTAGCGTTTTCATGCTAAATTCCGGAAAATCCAATAAACAAGCCCTCTTCTTCGTTCAGTTTTGCACATAGCACTGTTAAATAGCCCTTTCATAGGGATGTATTAGCCAATTGAAAGCTTGGTATTTTTAACCGCTAAACCCATTGCAGTATGGCCGGAAAAGGAAACAGGTTGAAAGAGCCGATCGTGAAACAGGAAGCTGAAGAGGCTGAAACTGGTGTTGAAGAAAAACCGGTAAAGAAGATCCGGCAGAAAAAAGAAAAAGTTCAGCCGGCCGGTCCTGCCCCTTTCATCCGCATGATGCAGGATGACAAGACCCACCGCATCGCAGGTTTATTCCTCCTGCTGATTTCGGTGTACCTGCTGATCGCTTTCACTTCCTATTTTTTCACCTGGAAAAACGACCAGAGCCTGGTCAACGGATCATGGCTCGACCTCATCATCTACTCGGATAAAAAAGTGGATAACTGGCTGGGGAAACTGGGCGCCATCGTTTCCCACCAATTTATTTTTTCATGGTTTGGCCTGGCCGCCTACTCCTTTGTGCTGCTTTCCTTCCTGGGTGGATTCAAGATTCTTTTTAAGGCGGCATTGATGCCTTTAAAAAAGACTTTTTACTACAGTATCTTCACCCTGCTTTTCATTCCTCCTTCCCTATCATTTCTGTTCAGCGGCAAACCGGATTTACTGTTCCTTGGGGGCGGACTCGGTTACCAGTTAAACCTGTGGCTGAGTCTTTCTATCGGTAAAGTTGGTACGGGATTTCTGCTGGCCTTTACCGGCCTCTCTTTCCTGGTGGCCGCGTTCAATCTCGAGTTTAAACTTCCCGGAAAAAAACAGGTTCCGGGATCTGCAGAGGATCCGGATGAGGAAATTTTCTCTAGGGATGCGGATGATATTTCCACAGGAAACAGGTTGAAAGAAGATCTGATTTCGGAAACGGAATTGTCCATCGACTTGCCCGATCAGTATGCTCACCGCGATGAAATAGAAACAGCGCCGCTTGCTTTGACTGACGAACCTGCCTTCAAAGCGCCGGTACCCGAATTGCATCTGCTCGACCCTGTGCTTCCCCCGGCTGAAATGGAACTGGAGGTGTCTGCGGACGAGGACCAGCTGCAACTGGAAATAGAGTCCATCCGGGATGCAGAAGTGGCTGCCGATGGTGATTTGCAGGTGGTGAATGCCGAAGATAC
>JAEUTF010000259.1 GCA_016788185.1 Bacteroidia bacterium
TAAGAAAGCCGTTAAAAAGAAAAGATAAGCCTCACCGACCGGCATGCTGGAAGCATATTTCGAACCATTGGCGGCTGAGCTGGTCAGAGCGCAGAACGCTTCGCCCGGCCATGATTACCTTGGAAGCCTGGCAGGGGCTTACACCACCGACCGGACCTTTCCCTCCTTTGAAGGGGCACGGATCGCCCTGATCGGCGTGGGCGAGGAGCGTGGCAGCGTCTCCAACGCAGGCTGCGGCGCAGGTCCCGATGCCATCCGGGAGAAATTTTACCGGCTCAGGAAGCACCAGCAACCCTTGCCCTTCATTGATCTTGGAAACCTCCGTCTGGGCAAGCGACTCGGCGACACCTATGCCGCGATTGCTACCGTGGTGAACGAATTGCTCCGTGAACACATCATTCCGGTGATCCTCGGGGGAAGCCAGGACCTGACCTACGGGCACTATGGAGGCTACAAACTTTCGGAGCAGATCATCAACATTGCGGCGCTGGATGCCCGCTTTGACCTGGGAGTGCCCGAAGATCCGACCAACAGCGAAACTTATCTTGGAAAAATCATCCTTGAACAACCCAATTACCTTTTCAATTTCAGCAACCTGGGTTATCAGAGCTATTTTACCGGCGCTGAAAGTGTTTCGCTGATGAAAAAACTACATTTCGAAACCTACCGGCTGGGACAGGTGCAATCCGACATTCAGGAAGCCGAACCCATTGTGCGGAATGCCGATCTGCTGACGGTAGATCTGACGGTAGTCAGGCAAAGCGATGCTCCGGGTAACGCCAACGCCTCACCGAACGGACTTTACGGGGAGGAACTCTGCCAGATTCTGATGTATGCCGGACTCAGCGACAAACTCTCCGGCATCGGCCTTTACGAATACAATCCCGCCTACGACCGCCATGGGCAGTCGTCCCAGCTCTATGCCCATGCTCTTTGGTATTTTATGGAAGGCGTGGGTATGCGCAAAAACGATCTGCCCCTGTCCAATACCGGCCATTACATCACCTACCGGGTCGCCCTGGAAGAAATCGGACAGGAGATCACGTTCATCAAAAGCACCAAAAGCGAACGCTGGTGGATGAAACTTCCGACCGACGGCGCGCGCAACCGTTACCTGAGCCAGCATCTTTTGCCGTGTTCCTACAGGGACTACCAGCAAGCCTGCAGCAATGAAGTTCCCGAACGCTGGTGGAACGCGGTACACAAAATGGTTTGATCCGCCTTCGTGATCCTCTCACGACCTGATATGGCCTTGCCTTCGGTTTCTCTGCCCATTCATTCTGCCGCATAAACCCGATGCCCTGATTTTTCGGCTATACGTGCCTGACAGCACAGCTAAAAAGCAGTTATCGACTCACGAAACAGTTCACCGCGCTGCCTTTGCTGCCAGGGAAAGAATATTAGCGGTTCATTATCAGGCTGTTTTGAAAAATTTCAAACCCTGACCGCTGCAATTGGCAAATAACTATTTTAGTCCCGCCTGACGAGGCCCGGGAAAACGCTTGAAAAAAGACGGGCGCCCTGCCTTTTTGGGTTTGTTAATATTATTTGCTTACTTTATCCCCCCAAATAAACCCGAAATCGATAGAATCTGTATGAAGAAACTTTTAGCTGTAGTCGCAGCAGGCTGCCTCACCACGATGGCGTTTGCTCAACAGGACCCCCAGTTCAGCCAAAACATGTTTAACAGGTTGTGGGTGAACCCTGCCTCAGCGGGAAGCAGTGAAGCCATTTGTGCAAGCCTTCTCTACCGCGCACAATGGGTAAGTTTTGACGGAGCGCCCAAAACAGGGGTGTTCTCTGCCGAAGCGCCGCTGGCCAACAACAAGGTGGGTCTGGGCTTAAGCATCAATACAGACGAGATCGGATTTGAAAATTCCTTTACTGCTAAGTTGGCCGGTGCCTACCGTTTCGATGTGGGAAATGGCAAACTGGCGCTGGGTGTTGACTTCGGTATCGTGCAGACGACCATTGACGGCAAGTTTGTGGCGCCTGACGGAACTGCCAATGACCCTGCCATTCCCCAGAATTCCGTAAGCGGAAACGCATTCGACCTGGGTGGAGGTTTATATTACAACTCTGAAAAACTGTATATCGGTGTTTCATCCACCCACCTGCTGGAAAGCGAAGTGGATCTGGACAAGTTCACCAAAGAATACAAGCGCCACTATTACGGGATGATCGGCTATACCTTTGAACTGACGCCCAGTGTGTCCCTCAAGCCCATGGTTTTCGTTAAGAACGTAACAGACAATACCACGATAGACGTAAACGTGAACGCGCACTTCAACAACCGTTTCTGGGCAGGTTTGTCCTGGCGGAATGAAGATGCCATCGTAGGAATGCTCGGATTGACCCTCATTGAGAACCTGCGTTTAGGCTATGCCTATGACTTTACCACTTCTGAACTGAAAGATTACAGCGATGGTACCCACGAGATTATGCTGGGCTATTGCTTTAATGTTAAGAAGAAAGTACCGGTTTCAATCAGAAACGTAAGATTCCTCTAATAATTGGAAGATATCCGGATCCAAAGAAACTATCTTTGAAATCAAACGTATCATCGCACTGGAAATGTGGCCAATAATATTCCAGAGTTTTCAGCGTTCGATGCATACGTTGATTCATTTCCGGAACCCAAAAGCGAACAAAGCATGAAAAACCTGATTATTGCTTCCCTCGCACTGCTGCTGCTAAGTAGTTGTGGAGGCGGTAACCGTGGTCAACTGGTGGGGGTACAGGGGCGTGAGAAATGGTACCAGGCCGATCCTTACGGCATGGTATTTATTCCTCAAGGCTCCTTCAACATGGGTCCTAGCGACCAGGATGTTCCTTACGCCCAAAACGCAATGGCAAAGACGGTGTCGATGCATGCGTTTTACATGGACAACACGGAAATCACGAACAACGAATATCGTCAGTTCGTGTATTGGGTGCGTGACTCTCTGGCCCACAGGCTGTTAGGGGGTGACCACCTGGTGGAAGAAGGTGAGTATGGTGAACGCATCAACTGGGATGAGCGCATTAAGTGGGACGATGAAGACAACATCGAGACCCTTTCTGAGCTCTATCTTCCTGAGAGTGAGCGCTATTACCGCCGTAAGGAGATTGATTCACGGAAGCTCAACTTCGAGTATTACTGGATCGACCTCATGGCCGCCGCACAGAAAGATTACAGCCGCGACCGCGATCCTGCATCGGGTAGTTTAGCCAACCGTCCGCAAGGCCGTACCGACCGCTCGGTGTACATCAAAAAGGAAATCATCAATGTGTATCCGGATACACTCAGCTGGATTCACGATTACACCTATTCATTCAACGATCCGATCACCAAAGCCTATTTCTGGCATCCGGCATACGACGACTATCCCGTAGTAGGCGTAAACTGGTTACAGGCCAAGGCCTTTTGTGTATGGAGAACCCAATTGCTGAACTCTTACCTGGAGTCGGTGGACGAAACCTATGTACAGGACTTCCGCCTTCCCACAGAAAGCGAATGGGAATACGCTTCCCGCGGAGGGCTGGCCAACAACCCTTATCCCTGGGGCGGACCCTATACCCGCAACAGCCGCGGATGTTTCCTGGCCAACTTTAAGCCTTTGCGCGGTAACTACATCGACGACGGCGGATTTTATACTGTAAAGGCCACCGCCTACTGGCCGAACGATTATGGCCTGTATTGCATGGCCGGTAACGTAGCCGAGTGGACCAGCAATGCCTACGATGAGTCGGCATACAGCTTCATCCACGACCTCAACCCGGATTATACCTACGACGCCAAGGATACAGATCCTCCCGCCCTGAAGAGAAAGGTAATCCGCGGCGGTTCCTGGAAAGACATCGGTTACTTCCTCCAAACAGGTACCCGGAGTTACGAATACCAGGATACGTCCAAAGCCTACATCGGATTCCGTTGTGTGATGGATTTCCTGGGCAGGGACAAGGCCGATTTCTGATTATTGCATTGAACTATGGGTAAAGAAGGGCGTCCTCAACCCGCCTTTCTTTCACCTTTCAGATATTTGACAACACAAAATCATTCTAACCAAAACCATTAAAAACTCGAGAACAACATGGGATTAGCACAATTGACCCAAGGGAAAGGGTTCAAACAGCTCATGGCGAAACTTTACGGTTTCGGCGCTGCAATTGTAATTGTAGGTGCGCTCTTCAAAATTCAGCACTGGGAAGGAGCAGGAATCATGCTTACCGTAGGTCTGCTTACGGAAGCGGTGATCTTCTTCTTCTCGGCATTTGAACCGCCACATGAAGAAGTAGATTGGTCATTGGTGTACCCGGAACTTGCAGGAATGCATGAGCCAGGCGCTGACCGCAAGAAGCACAAGCCGGGTGATCCGGTTGCCCAGCAGTTGGACAAAATGCTGACAGAAGCGAAAATCGGTCCTGAGTTGATCCAAAGCCTGGGTACCGGCCTGAAATCCCTCAGCGAAAACACCGCCAAGATGGCCACCGTTTCCAATGCTGCCGTGGCTACGGAAGAGTATTCAAAGAACGTTTCTGCTGCCGCCAAACAGGTAAGTTCCCTGACCCAATCGTACGAGAAGGCTGCCACCGCCATGAACAGCATGAGCGCCGCCCACGATGACGTGAAGGGTTATACCGAGCAGATGAAGTCAGCCGGTAAGAACATGGCTGCACTGAATGCAGTGTACGAACTCCAGTTGCAGGAAGCCAATACCCGTATGAAGGACACCAAGAAATTCTACGATGGCATTGCCGATCTGCTTTCCAACCTCAACAATACGGTGGAAGACACCAAGCGTTACAAAGACGAGGTGGGCAAACTGGCGAAAAACCTCAATGCACTCAATACGATTTATGGCAACATGCTGTCGGCCATGAATCCGAATGCTAATAAATAGTTCTTGTCCTTTTTTCGTTAATATTATTATCAACCCCAAAACCCTAGGTACGAGAAATGGCAGGTCAAAAATTATCACCGAGGCAGAAAATGATCGGGATGATGTACCTGGTGCTAACAGCCCTGCTGGCACTGAACGTCTCCAAAGAAATCATCAATGCATTCGTAACGATCAATGACAGCCTGGAGGTTACTGTAAAGAACCTTACGGGCAAAAACGCGCAAGCCTATGCTGCATTTGATAAGCAGATGCAGAATGACACGGCGAAAACTGAGCCGTTTTTCAAAAAGGCACAGATTGTAAAAAAGCAATGTGAAGATCTTGACAAATATGTGGCAGCCCTGAAAGAAGAGCTGATCCGCACCACCGACAAGATGGAAGCCGGTGCAAAAATGATTCCCCTTCGGGAGATGAAAGCACAGGATAACTACGACGAGCCTACCCGCATCATGTGCGGCGACAAGCAGGACGGTCGTGGACACAAAGCCACTGAGTTAAAGACTAAAATCGATGGATTCAAGAAAAGCGTGATTGCCGCGCTGGATCCTGCTGACCGTGACAAGTTCAGCAAGCGACTCGATGAACTCTTCAATACCAAAGATCCTTCCGGCAAGGAAGCAGAAGACGGTAAGAAAACCTGGGAAATGGCCAATTTCTACCACAACCCGGTTGTAGCTACCGTAGCCCTGCTTTCAAAAGTGCAGTCGGATATCAAGAACGCGGAGTCAGAGATCGTGGGTCACCTCTTAAGTGCCATCAACGCTGCCGACTTCAAATTCGATACCCTCGCACCGAAAGTCATTGCCCCCTCCAGTTATGTGATCGAAGGGCAGGAATACTCTGCCGACATCTTCCTGGCGGCGATGAGTTCAACCAGCGACCCTGAAATCACCGTGGGGGGTTCAGCACTCACCGTTGAAGGTGGGGTGGGTATGTACAAGGTAAGGGCTTCTGGCGTGGGTGAAAAGAAGTATGCCGGTTTCATCAAAGTGAAGAAGCCGGATAATACCTATGAAACCTATCCTTTCGAGAGTTCCTACATCGTTGCCAAGCCCAGCGCATCGGTAGCCGCTGACAAGATGAACGTAATCTACATTGGGGTACCCAATCCGATTACCGTTTCTGTTCCCGGTGTTCCGGATGAGAAGGTGAAGGCTGTTCCGAGTGGATTCTCCCTCACGCCTGATCCCAAAGCCGGTCGCGGTCACTTCATCGCAGATGCCAAAGGCCAACCGGGTGAAGGCAAGGTCACGGTTACAGCCGATTTCAACGGGAGGCCTATGCAAATGGGTGAGTTCAGGTTCCGCCTCAAGCGTATTCCTGATCCGGTGGCCAAAATCGGAGGTAAGAAAGACGGAAATATTCCTAAAAGTGCGCTGGCCGCCCAACAGGGTATCATCCCCACCATGGAAAATTTCGACTTCGAATTGTACCCGAAAGTACTTAGCTTCAAGATGAGCCGTTATGGTAAGGGGCGTGACCCGATTGAGAAGTCTGCGGAAAGCGGAGCACTCACCGGTGACATGAAAAGCATCATTGAGCAAAGCCGTGCCGGTGATAAAATCCTGTTCGAGTACATCAAGGTATCGATGCCCGACGGAACCACCCGTACTGTGAACTCAATTCCTCTTACGGTACAGTAAGGAATTGCCTGAAAATTGCAACAGCTCCGGCTGATCAACGTTTAAATTAACAGTATACGTTTAGAACCCATGAAAAAACTGTTCCTGATGCTGAGTATCCTCACCCTGGTGGGAGCCTCGGCGATAGCACAGAATGTACTCGACGGGGTATACGTAAAGGAGAACAACCCGGCACGCCGTGTTATACCCTACACGTACCTTCGGGAGGCTGATGTGATGTGGGCAAAAAGGGTTTGGCGCCATATTGATCTCAATGAGAAGATCAATGCACCATTGCGTTATCCGAAAACCAATGAAACGAAGGATCGAAAGAACCTGATCAATGTGTTTATGGATGCCGTGAAGGAAGGCAGTCTGACCGCTTTCGATCCGCAGGATGATGAATTTACCCTTCCCATGACCGTTGAGGAATTCTCAAAGGTGGGTGGTGCCGATTCCATCCAGATCAAGGTGACACGTGCTGATCCTCCTTATGATGAATACGACTCCACCGTTTTCCGTCCGTTCAATCCGGATGACGTGGTGCAGTACCGTTTGAAGGAAGAATGGTTCTTTGATAAACAGCGCTCTGAATTGAAATGCCGGATCATCGGTATCTGCCCGATGACCCTCGCCCGTGATCAGGAGGGAAACCTCATTGAAGGCGGACAGAAGAAACTGCTCTTCTGGGTGTATTACCAGGAAGCAAGAAGAATTCTGGCGAATGCCGAGGTGGCGAACCGCTTCAATTCCGCACAGCGCATGAGTTTTGAAGATATCTTCCAAAAGAGGATGTTCAACAGCTATATCATCAAGGAAGATAACGTATACAACCGCAGGGTAGATGATTACAAGGCGAATCCGATTGATGCACTGCTGGAATCTGAGCGCATCAAGCAGGAAATGATCAACTTCGAAATCGACCTTTGGGAATATTAAGAAAAGCATAAGTTCAAACAGGGGAGCCCGGAACATTTCCGGGCTCCTTTGTTTTTAGGCCCCTTGCCCCCGCTTGCGGTAGCCAGAGCCTGCAAATAGGATGAAAGATTTTTCCGGAAGACCGACCTGAAAAACGAAAAGGAATGTTCCGCCCTTCAGGGGACATACTTCCTGATTAGCGGCTTGCCCGCCTGCAGGGATGAATTGAGAGAGATGTCTGGGATTGGAATTGGATACCCCGGATGTGAAACATGCATTTGCTGTCTACCAACAAATTATTCATTCGTTGTGAATAATATCTTCAGCGCAGGATAGGGTGGAAAACTTCAAACCTTATTTTTGAATATACGCTATGAACTTCAACGAACTGTATCGATTACCCGGATTGCCACCGGTGCATTCGGGTCTGATGAAACGCCTGAACCAGGTGATTCGTCGTCTGGGTTTTTCCTTTGAGCTGGTACGTGTACCGGACGGAAAGAAGAACATGCATACCATGGAGCAGCGCATGAATTTTTATCTGCTGGCGCTGTGTAACCTGAAATACCAGGTGGCCGGTCAATGGATCGAGCTGGGCTGTTATACCGGACAAAGTGCCATGGTTTTTCAAAAGCTGCTGGATGCATACCGGCCTGGTGAGCGTATGATTCTTTACGATCTCTTCAAGGCAAAATACGGCCTGCAGGCTGATATCAGGCAGGAACTGCTGAAGAACTTCAGGCAGGAAGGTTTGGGAGATCCGGAACTGATAGAAGGGGATTTTTTTGATACCGTTCCGGCTTCATTGCCGGAGAAGCTGGCCTTCGTACACATCGATTGCGGAATAGGAGGGCAGGCGGGAAAGCACCAGGAACTGGTGGAACATCTCCTGCGGCATGTTTATCCGCGTCTGAGCAGAGGAGCGATGGTGCTTTTCATGGATTATCATGATCCATTGAATACCCTGCGCGGACAACCCATCAACCCCGGAGTCAAAGCCGCCTGTGATGTTTTCTTCCGTGACAAAGAAGAGCAAGTGTATTCGCTCTATGGAAATCATTATTCGCACGGCTTCATGATCAAAGCCTGAGGGCCATCGCATCTTTCTTTCATGTTCCGCTTAAAAAGAAAAAGACCGGTCAGGGACCGGCCTCTTTCATGTATAGACAGGAAGTGTTTTCTCAATCGTTTTTTACTTCAATCACCATCATTTCTGTACGACGGTTCAGCTGATGCATCTCTTCGGTACAGGGCGATTCATCGCCGCAGTTGTTCACCAGCACGGATTCTCCGGTCCAGCTGATTCGGGCGAGCTGTTTGGGATTTACTCCTTTCTCGATCAGGTATTGACGGGCCGATTTAGACCGGCTTTGTGAGAGGCGTTCGTTGTATTCTTTGGTGGCACGGCTGTCGGTGCTGGAAGAGAGGGATATTTTCACCCCGGTATGTTCTTTTAGGAACTCCGCTACTTCGTCCAGCACTTTGTGGGCATCGTCGCGTACATTGAATTTATCGAGATCGTAATAGATGATCTTAAACCAGTTTTCATACGGCGTGACGGAGCTTGCTTTCACCAGTTCAACCACGTACTCATGGTTCTTTGGTGCTTCGGATCCCTGTCCTTTCAACATCAGTACTTTCGGACGGTAACCCGCCATGGAGATGATCAGTTGTTCATCTTTCTGCGGCACGATCGGCTGCGTGTATTTACCCGTGAGGTCCGTTGATCCGATGTCTTTTTGAGAGGCATCATCCCTGATCATGGAACCCGGAAGGGGCTCTTTTGTTTCGGCGTCTATCACCAGGATCGACAGCGCAAATTCGGCTGATTTGGCTCCCAGTTCAATGCGGATAAAAGGATCACCAGGGTACGTGGATGAAGTTTCGAAATTGACCGTGGAATCACCAAGACCTTCCGCGCTGCCTTTCAGGATGTATTTCAGATCGAAGTCGGCCGGAAAGTCAAAGCGCCCGTTTTCCTGTGTGGTGAAGGACTGTAAGTTGTCGCCGCCTTTTAATTCCACTTTTGCTTCCTTGATGGGTGTTCCGTCTTCTTTACGCACCACGATGCCTTTTACACGGATACTTTTCTTTTTAAAAGTGTAAATGTCGTCATCGAAACCGCGGTTGCCCCGGTTGGAACTGAGGTATCCGATTTTGTTTTTCATATCATACACCATGCTGAAGTCGTCATCATAGGTATTGATCGGGTAGCCCACGTTCAGCGGAACGGTATAGCGGTTGCCGAGGTCGCGTGTAAAGAAAATATCAAGTCCGCCGAGTCCGGCAAGTCCGTCGGATGAATAGTAAAGTGTTCCGTCATCCATCACCACCGGAAACACTTCATTGCCCCTTGTGTTGATGGTATCTCCCAGGTTCAAGGGCTGACTCCAGCCATTTCCCTGTTTGGTGCACATGAAAATATCCATTCCGCCTTTTGTACCGGGCATGTCGGAAGAGAAGTACAGTCGTTGTCCGTCGGGACTCAGCGCCGCGTGGGCACAACTGTAATTGTCGCTGTTGAATGGGAAGGGTTCAAGTTTACTCCACTCGCTTCCTCCCGAATTCTTCGAGCGGAAGAGTTTCAGCTTCACGATTTTATCAGAGCTCTTGTGCACTTTGCCTGATTCGATGTTGTTACGGGTCAGCCAGATTTCATCTCCTTTCTTGTTGAAGGCCACCGGCCCGTCGTTCAGTTTGGTCTGAAGATCGGGTGAGAAGGCTTCAGGGGCCCTGAATTTATTTTCTTTTCCGCGGCTGTAATACAAATCAAGGAAAGGCTGATTGGTCCAGGCGTGCTTTCTTTCGATCATTTCTGTTTTCTCACGAGATGAAGCGAAGACGATTCCCTCCTGGTAAAGCGTAGCGCCGAAATCGGCATTGGTCGAATTGATATCCAGTTTGGTCACCGCGTAATTGGACGAATCAATAAAGAAACTCTGATACGTATCGATGGCTTTGATAAAGGCCTGTCCGCGACCGTCTCCCTTGTTGTCCAGAACGAAATCTGTCATCCATTTCTTTGCCTGGGCAAATTTGCCATTGTTCATCAGGGCCTGCCCGTAATAAAATTTATGAAGCGGCAGGGCGGAAGGCATTTTTACAGCTTTGGCATACCATTGCTCGGCCATCTGACGGTTATTGGTCAAACGGTAGCAATCTGCAAGTTTGAAGACCGCTTCCTGTAAGGTGCTGTCTTTCTTAATCGCTTTGGTATAAAACGGAATGGCTCTCGGGTAGGCCATCATTTTATAATGGTAGTCCCCTTTTCTGACCAGGCCTTTTTGTGCCATGGCGGGAAGCATAACGATGAGGAGCAGGAAAGAGATGATATATTTTTTCATGACTAGCTGGTTGGATGGCTGGATGTTTTTGTTTAGAAATAGCGGGGCGTTACAACCTTGTTTTTATTGAACGAGAAGTCGTATCCCAGGGTGATTTCATGGGTGCCGGAATTGAACTGGTTCAGGTCGGTGAGTGTATAGTCGTAACTGTAGCCTAAGCGCATTTGCTTGTTGAGCTGCATCTGAACCACGGCTGCCCATGAATCGGAAGTTCTGTAGGAGCCGCCGAGCCAGAGCACTTCATTCAACAGGACGTGTGCACCAATATCTGCGATTACCGGAGCACCGCTTACCGCCTTCACCATGCAGGTAGGTTTCAGCTTCACGGATTCATTTAAAGTGAAAACGTAACCGCCCATCAGGTAGTAGTGCCAGTACGGAATATTGACCTTGTTGCTGGCCTTTCCGGTTACGGCATCCACCTTGTTTTGAAGCATCCTGGGGATAGACAATCCTACATAATAATTCCGGCTGGAATAGTAGGTGCCGAAGCCCATGTTGGGAACCGTGAGCCTTGGCGTACCCATGAACGAGTAATCACCCTGGTCCTGGATTTTCACTTCGAGGAGTTGCTCCTGGTGATGAATGATCCCTCCGGAAACCGCCATGGAGAAAAAGCCTTTTTCAGTCGGAATGCGGTACGCATAGGTGCCGAAGACCGAAAAGTCCTGGGTGACGCCGATCTCTTCGTGCAACATGGAAAGTCCGACAGCAATTTTTTCATTTCTCAGAGGCGTATGTGCGCTGAAGGTCTGCGTTTTTGGCGCCCCGTCCATGCCTACCCACTGGTTTCTGTATAGTGCTGTCATCGCCATGTGTTCGCGTGATCCGGCATACGCTGGATTGATGAACATCTCATTGAACATGTATTGTGTGAACTGTGGCTCAAACTGCGCGTGCGCCTGTAAGCCCATCATCGACACAATAGCGATCAAAAAGACTCTTTTTCTTACATTCATATTCAGCTTTTTCATGATTAACCTGGCTGTTATTTGGTTCTTAAAATTTTTCATTTCGGAGGATTTATTATCATCTGCGGATGACCACAAATCCATTGATTGGTTTTTGATCAATATTTAAATCTAGGATGAAATAGTAGGTGCCGTTGGGCAATTCCTTGCCAAACATTACATTTTTCACATTCGTGGTTCCATCCCAGGAATTGTCATAGTCCTTCTTCTTGTAAACCAGATTACCCCAGCGGTTGTAGATGAAAATGACATTGCCCGGATAATT
>JAEUTF010000200.1 GCA_016788185.1 Bacteroidia bacterium
GGCGTAAACATCCTATACTTTGTCAGAAAATGAAAAAAGGATTCATACGCCAGGAAGTAAAAATGAAGCAATCGCTTCGTTTAATTGTTGCATCCGTTGTGTTTGCAGCTGCTTTAACCGGTGCGGGCATATTTATTTACCTGCAACTGGGTTCCTCTAAATCGGCGGAGGCTGCTGTTGAAACCCTGCCGGCCGGATCATACATCATCAACATGGGGGTTATTCCCCAAACCGTGGCCAATGGGTTGAAGCCCTATGGGCTCGTTTATGAAATGGTTACCGTTTACAATGTACCGGTGAAGTGGGTGATCGATCCTTCCAAGGCAAAGGATGGTCCCGACTTTACCTACAACGCGGTAAATTATTCCGGTGGCACGTTTATCATCCCCGGTGACCTGATCACCCCAACGATTCAGTCACGTATTACCTATTGGAACTCCTTGGGCGTACAAGGACTTTATACCACGACTCCCGTTTCGGTTCCGGTTTATTCCACGATTAACGGATTTCCGAGGGTGGTGGTCGACACCATCAGCGGCAATCAGTCGATCATTTATACGTACTTCGACAATGCCGGAATTCCGTCAAGCGCCTATCGTCCCGGCACCCCGGCATCGGTAACCAGCTGCGATGATATCTGGGTGAACCCGCACGGCGACCCTACCTGGCTCACGCACGGGAGCCTGTACAATTTTGTAATCAATCAGCGCGGATACATCTGGTCGCAATGCCATTCCGTTTCCATGCTCGAGAATGTATTCAACCCTTTGAATCCTTCCCAGAAAATGAATTTCCTGAGCACAACCGGCTTGCAATGCTGGGGATCGGCAAAATGCGGAGCAGTCGCCGAATCGCATGTGAAATTTCCGACGGCTCCTTTCACGCACCATATGCCGGCCGACCCGGTGATGCAGTTCATGGGTTCCATGTCGGGCGCATGCCTGGGTGGATCCGAACAATGGTTTTACCCCTTGAGCACGGGTACCTGGAGGACCAGTACCAACCGCGTGGTGACGACCGCTACCGGTGTCAGCCCGCGCGAGGGGGTCCTCATGGCCTATGGACATGCCTTTGGAAATACCAGCAATGGCATGGTAATGTACGAAGGAGGACACGACCTCAATGCCAGCGGATCCGCAACGGATAAAGTAGCGGCACAACGAGCTTTCCTGAATTTCTGTTTGCTGGCCGGCCGTGCCAGGATGCCGCAGCTCGTTTCTTCGGCGATACAAACCAGTTTTATTTCCGGGATGAACGGCCACCTTATGATCAATGTAAGCGGCGGTACACCACCGTATACCTACCAATGGTCGAGCAACATTGCCGGCACTTTCGGCAGTCCCGATAACGATACTACCACCTTTGCTCCGGCGCTGAACAGCAGCAACCAGAGCGGCTCCATTTCGGTAGTGATAACGGATGCGTGTAACCGAATTGTATTTGAATCACGCTCCATCGCTGTGACGGGCAGCGCCCTGCCGGTGAGCATGCTGTGGACCAAAGCAACCCGGACCACCCAGGGAGTAAAAGTGGAATGGGCTACTGCCAGCGAGCGCAATAACGACTACTTCACCGTGTTCCGTTCCAGCAACCAGACCGATTTTGTTCCCATCGGAAAAGTAAAAGGCGCCGGCAACAGCAACGAAACCAAGAGCTATCAGTTTACCGATCAGCAGGCGCCGGCGGGGTATCTCCTGTATCGCCTGGCCCAGACTGATTTTGACGGTACGGCCAAAATGTTCAATCCGGTCTCGGTCAACAATACCAGCAAGGTGACCCGGCTGTCGGTGTTCCCCAACCCTGTTACCTCTGCTTCAAGCGTATCTTTTACCTCGGAAACCGCTGGCGAAGCCGTGCTGGAGATCTGGAGTATGAACGGCCAGCAAATTTCGCGTCAACCCTTTGTCCTGGTGGAAGGCAGCAATAGCCTGCGGCTGGATGGAACATCGGCTTTGGTTCCCGGAAAGTACTTTCTGCGTATTGTCATGAACCGCGAAGTAGCCGCCATTGTACAGATCATCCGTTAAGTCCTGGGAGCCTGCGGATCTGTTTCACCCGACTTTTCACCGGTAAAGCAGAGGTCCTTGCTTCAGTCGATAGCGCGGTTCAGAAAACGAAGGAAAGGTAGCATGGCTTTATAGGTATGCACACAGGTCTTCAGCAGGTTTTTGTCTGTCAGTGCCGCATGCGTCAAGTTGTGTGATACGATGAAACTGGTCATTTTCAGGTATTCTTCGGCCGGATGGCCAGCTTCAAAGCCTTTGGGCAGTCTTTTCAGTGTGTAGTCCTGTTCAAGGTCACGGAAGTACTTTTTAAAAGTACGGTCACGAAGGACCGAGAAAAATTCATCGCTGTTGTATTCTATCTCCTGTCTGATTTTACGCAGCAACGGGGCGTCCGGCATCCAGAAGCCACCCGCTATAAACGAGCCTCCTTTGACGGAGGGATCCGCCTGGAAGTAAAAGCCGCAACGCGGGGATTTTCGCCCTCCTTCCTTGATGGACACACCCAGGTTGGTTTTGTAGGGATCCTTGTTTTTGCTGAATCTAACGTCACGGTAGATACGAAAAGTGCAGTCTTTCGGCTGCAGCCCCTTCAGTTCAGGATTTACAGCCGATAAAGCCTCAATCAGTTTCCCTGTAAACTGATCAAAGTCATTTTTGGCGTTTTCGTAGGCGGCCCGCTGTGAAGCAAACCATTCACGGTTGTTGTTGGCGGACAAATCCTTTAAAAAGCGAATCGTGGTTTTTTGCAGCATACTGGACTTATAAACTGAATTTTTGTAAATATAAGTAATTGCTAACTAATAAATTAATAAAATAACAGGCACTGTCTTTTGTGAATTACGATACTTTCTTTTTTACATTTGTCGTACTAGGTTCATTCATCTGTATTTCAATAATTAAAAACTAAAAAAACCACCTGACACAATTCTTGCAACTCTACCAATGAAAACCCCAAAGAAGACGGCAAAGGCCACTGCCGAAAAATCAAAGAAGGCGGCTCCCGGCGGCAAGACGCGGAAGATGGAGCCCCTTAAATCAAAGGAACTCAAGAACCAGAAGTTTGACGACTTTGATGATGAAGTGGAGGAAGACGATGACGATCAGCTTGATCCCGAGATGATCGATGACAATTTCAAGGGATTTGATGATGTGTACGACGATGAGGACGATGATTTATAAGACATCTCCCCAGTACATTGCACCACCAACATGCTGTTTAACCGAACCGGTCGCACTATCGAAAACATTTACTCTCCCCGAATAATTTAAGACACCCAGGAAGGCAAACACCAAAGCCTCCTTGAATTTCACAAGGTCCTCGGCAGGGACCGTTAATACCTTTTGACTTTTTTCAGCCATTCTTTCCAGCAGGAACGTGTGAAAAGCACCACCTCCGGTGACGAGGATTTTTGACTGCGGTTTCAACTGCCCGAACACCCGCAGGTGTTGTTCCGCAATGTGTTCGCACACGGTACGGCTCAGGTCGGCGGCCGACCCCTGCCCGAGCAGCGGGGCAAATTCCTGTTCATACCATTCCCGGCCCAACGATTTCGGACCTTGTTGTTGATAAAAGGACAGGCCGTTCAATTGCTCCAGCAGTCCGGGAAGCAGCTTTCCCTGTCTCGCCATTTTGCCCTGATCGTCGTAACGCAGGTTTTCTCTTTCGGCCAGCATGTTGAGGGCCATGTTCACCGGGCAGATGTCGAACGCGATTCTTTTTCCCGCTGACAGCAAGGAGATGTTGGCAATACCTCCCAGGTTCAGACAGGCCTCGTACTCCGGAAAGAGCAAATGATCGCCTACGGGAACCAGCGGAGCGCCCTGTCCGCCCAGTGCGACATCTTTGCTTCTGAAGTCGCAAATGGTGCGGACCCCGCACACGGCCGCCAGGTGTGCACCCGAGCCGATTTGTGTGGTGTATCCCCTGGAAGGCTTGTGAAAGAGGGTGTGTCCGTGTGAAGCGACCAGGTCGGCACGGAAACCATGCGTTTTTACAAAGTCAAGAACCAGCCCGCCGAAATAGCGGCCCAGAGCGGCATCGGCTTCAAATACTTCCGCAGCGTGCAGGCCGGGTAAGCTCCTGATTTTTTCCAGCCATGCCGCAGGGTAGGGAACCGTGGTGGCATGGTGAAGGGTATAGGACCAGGTGTTGTCCCGAAGTTCGAAACTGCAGGCGGCAAGGTCTACACCATCCATGGAAGTGCCCGACATGAGTCCGACCGCATTCACACGGGCAATATTTTCAGGAGTATGCATGGTGCAAAGGAAAAAATTCTTCCGGAAGGGGGAATACCCCGATGAATGGTTTATTTTTGAACCATAATTCTTAAGATTATGATATTCCAACTGAGCGAAGAACATTTGATGATACAGCAGGCGGCGCGTGATTTTGCGCAGCAGGAATTGCTTCCCGGCGTGATCGAGCGGGATGAAAATCAGAAATTTCCGGCCGAGCAGGTAAAGCGATTGGGTGAGCTGGGTTTCCTGGGCATGATGGTCGATCCCAAATACGGAGGCGGTGGTCTGGATGCGATTTCCTATGTCCTGGCCATGGAAGAAATTTCAAAAGTGGATGCCTCTGTTTCCGTGGTGATGTCGGTTAACAACAGCCTGGTTTGCTGGGGTCTTGAAACCTATGGTTCGGAAGAGCAAAAGCAAAAATACCTGGTTCCGCTGGCCAAGGGTGAAATCATCGGTGCCTTTTGTCTCTCTGAACCGGAAGCCGGTTCGGACGCCACCTCACAGCGAACCACGGCCATCGACATGGGCGATCATTATCTGCTCAACGGTACCAAAAACTGGATAACCAACGGTGGTTCTGCATCGGTGTACCTGGTGATGGCACAAACGGATGTGGCCAAAAAGCACAAAGGCATCAATTGCCTCATCGTGGAAAAGGGAATGCCCGGTTTTACCATCGGTCCCAAAGAGAATAAAATGGGTATCCGCGGTTCCGACACCCATTCCCTCATGTTCCAGGATGTGAAAGTACCCAAGGCCAACCGCATCGGCGAAGACGGCTTCGGATTCAAGTTTGCCATGAAAACACTGACCGGCGGTCGCATCGGCATCGCCGCGCAGGCGCTCGGTATTGCCAGCGGGGCCTATGAACTGGCTTTAAAATATTCGAAGGAGCGCAAAGCCTTCGGTACGGAAATCTGCAACCACCAGGCCATACAGTTCAAACTGGCCGATATGGCCACTGAAATCGAATCGGCCCGCTTACTTTGTCTCAAAGCGGCCTGGCTGAAAGATCAGGGCATGGACTACAACCAGGCCGGTTCCATGGCCAAACTGTTTTCATCCGAGGTGGCCATGAAAACGACGATAGAAGCCGTACAGATCCATGGCGGCTATGGATTTGTGAAGGAGTTTCATGTAGAGCGCCTCATGCGTGATGCGAAAATCACACAGATCTACGAAGGAACTTCAGAAGTACAACGAATCGTAATTGCACGCAGCATCCTCCAATAAAATATGCATTTAAAATCCCTGGTGAATCTCTTTTTTGCGTTGGTGCTTGTTGCGTTCTGGTCGTCCTGTACGCCACAGCGCAAGCTGATCTATCTCCAGGGAGACTCGGCCCTGCTGAACGATACCACCTCCTTCACACTACGGCTCTTCCCGGGCGATATCCTCATGGTGCAATTGTTCACCATCAACCCGGATGCCTTTCCCGGCATCGGGATATCCACCGCGGTGAACGAAGGGAGTGACAACCGTTCGGCCTATGAGAAAGGTTTTGTGATTGACAAGCAGGGAAACCTTTCGCTGCCCTATGTGGGCACCATGCACCTTGCAGGTCTGTCCATCGACGATGCCCACGATACCATCATCAAACGTTTCAGGAATTATATCGACGACCCGGTGATCGTAATCAAGAAACTGAGTTTTAAAGTTTCCGTGCTGGGGGAGGTGAACAGGCCCGGACTCTATTATGTTCCGAACGAGCAGCTGACCCTGCTGGAAGCGCTGGCCATGGCCGGTGATCTGAACAATTTTGCAGACCGAACCAATTTGAAAATCCTGCGTAAAACCAGCACCGGCAGCATAGAGATACCGGTGGACATTACCCGGAAGGAATCCTTTACGGGATCCACCCGGTTCATTTACCCGGACGATGTCATTTATGTGCCACCCACCCGAAAGAAAGCATTTACCGCTGTGTCTCCGGCCACAGCCGTGTTTACTTCTTTGCTGACCGCCATGGCCCTGCTGGCGACCGCCTATTTCCGCTCCCAATGAACAACCTGACCAACCGATACAAACAGGAAGATGAATTTCAGATTCAGAATATCTTTCGCGAGATATTCCGAAAATGGCATTATTACCTGATTGCGGGACTTTTTTTTACCGGACTTACCTTGTTGTACATCAAACTGACGCTCCCGGTGTACCAGGCTTCGTCGAGTATTCTTATTGACGACGAGAAGTCCTCGCCCTCCAATTTCGAGGATTTCCTTTCCAGTGATTTGTTCGGCACCAACCTGAACCTTCCTACCGAAATTGGCATCCTGCGTTCACGGACCGTGATTCAGGAAACCATTAAGCGGCTGAACCTCGAAGTGCAATACTGGTCCACCAACAGCTATCCTGCTCAGCCCCTCTATCCCCGTTCCCCCTTAAGGGTGGAGGTTGATACCTTCATCCGCGAGTTCAAGGATCTCTCCTTCAACGTGCGTATCATCGACGAGAAGATGTACGAGGTGGAGGTTGAGTACGATGGCGACAAACTGCCCGCCTTTTACATGAACAAGCAGTTCGCCTTCGGGCAAACGGTGAAAACGGATTACTTCGGTTTTCGCTTATTCCGGAACGAATTGAACAACCCGGTTAACGGAGGCAGCTATGAATTTAAAGTTCGTTCAACCAACAAGCTGGTCGCCGAGCTATTGGAAAACCTGACCGCCGAGCCGCTTGATAAGGAAGCGAACATTGTCAGGATGACGTACCAGGATGTTATTCCCGTGCGCGCGCTGGATATCCTGAATACCATCGGCAAGGTGTACATCGACCTCGATGTGCAGGACAAAGCACAGGTGGCGTCGCTCACCCTGAAGTTTGTGGATGAGCAACTCTCCAGCACCGGTTCGATGCTGAGTAACAACGAGCAGGAGATGCAGGCCTTCAAGGAAAAAAACAAAACGGTGGATCTCAGCGAGGAGTCCAAGGCGGTTCTGCAAAAGCTGAACGTGCTGGATGTGGACCGTGTTAAAAACAACATTGAGATTGCTTCCCTGCAGAATCTCTACAGTTACGTGGTCAACAACGAAGACCTGACCAACATGGCTCCCTCCAGTCTGGGCATCCCCGATCCTTTGCTGGTGGAGCTGATCACCAATTTCCAGGCGCTGCAGTCGAAAAGAAAGAGCATTGCCTTTGGTGTAAAAGACGATGCTCCTGCAGTCAGGGTGCTGGATCAGCAGATCCAGGAAAACAGGGCATCGTTGCTGGAAAACATCCGTTCCATTCAGAAGCGTCTCAGCGTTACCCGGGATGCGCTCAACAAACAATTGGGTGAATACGAGGAGAGCATCAAGCAGGTGCCGGAAATGGAACGTCAGCTGCTCGGCATCAAGCGGAATTTTGAAGTCAATCAGAATATTTACACCTACCTGCTGCAGAAGAAAGCCGAAACGAGTATTGCGAAAGCCACCGCGGTATCCGATAATAAAATACTCGATGAATCGGCCCTGGCCGATGAGCCGGTGGAGCCCAATAAGAAAATCCTGGCCGCGCTTATTTTTCTGTTTACACTCGTTATACCCACGGCGTTCATCAGCGCGAAAAGTTTGTTGCGCAACACGGTGCAGAACCGCGACGACATCTCGTCCTATACCGAGGTGCCGGTGGTGGGCGTAGTGGGCCATTCATCCGAAACCTCCAACCTCATTGTG